>CADDZM010000228.1 GCA_902812345.1 Chloroflexota bacterium
GGTGGGGTGGGCCGGTTGAGCGGCCGTTTTAGTCACGCCGGTACTCTGGTAAGGAAGCGGAGTATTGCTCGGAGCGGCGGAAGCCGCCGCGTTCGGGTTCGGCGTAGCAATTGAAGCCGTAAGGCTGGACGTAGGGGACGGCGAGAGCCGCCCGCTGAACCAGGCCAACCCTAAGCCCAGGAGCAGCCCGGTTACAATCAAACCGGCAAACTTTAAATTCTTCCGCATTTCCTCAATATCCAGCCCGTCAGCGGCCTCTTTAGCGACTCAGTAGCGTAACCGGGCGCTTCCAGTAATTCGCCATATAAGCTTTCCGGCGCATCTCAACTTTGTCCTGTTCGAGCAAGCGGTCCGGCGGCATCTCGTTCAGACGACAGGCCCGCCCGACCAGGCAAAAGACCTGCACCAGGTTCGCCAGTTCGTCGTCGTGGGACTGGGGACCATCCAGTTTTTTCAAAAGTTTATCAAAGACCGGCAAAAGCTCCGTGCGAGTTACCGGGGCAGTATCAAAGCCGGTCTGTAAGGCCCGGTGCGGCAGCAGGCTTTCGTAATCCATACCAGCGTTGACGGCGGTGCAGACTGCCCAGTACCAGACCTCGTTCCCTTCCAGGATAAGGTCATTCTCGAAACCGGTATGAATATGGGTTCCTTCGACCACCCCGCGCAACTCCAGCAATTCCTCGACCATGCGTAAGTGTAACCTGTGGCGGTCCATTAAACGCAACTGGCGGCTGGTGCCTGATTCGGTGGAAAGGTCGTTATCTCGCAGGTACTCGTAAGCGCCCCACACTTCCCGGCTTAGTTTTTCCAGCTTTTCCAAAATAATTGTCTCCTTGTCCTGACTCTTGACGTTCAAAAACGAAATGTTTTAGAACTGCGTCGTTCTGGAAATCCCCGCCCCAAAGCAGAGAACGTGACTTAACTAGCGTGGCAGGGTAACCGTGGTCGCATCGGCGCGCCGCAGATAAGCGGTTTTATTCAGGTACGGCAGAAAAATCCCATAATAATCGTCCCGTATCTCGTAGACCTCGAAACGCTGGTCTTTAGTTAGATAAGCAATCGGCTTGCCACCGGGTTGGTCGAAGACCGGGGTGGTGTCCTGGCTGACCACCACGCCCGGCGTGGTCGAGGACGGTTTTTCGCGCTGGTCCAGTGGCGGCCGGGCGTTTATAAATTTTATCACGCCATGGGCGATGCTGTCCGCCACCACGTCTTTGTGCGCGACCAGGTAGTCGCGGTCGTTCGCGTTTGTAAGATACCCCGTTTCGATAATAATGGCGGGCGTGCCTTTGCTGACAGCGTAGACCCGACGGCGGCTGTTAAAAGCATAGTAACCGCTCATGTTACGGGTGATATTGTCGTCCCAGCGAAAGCCGGTAGCCGCGCCGTACACGTCTGAAACCGCGTATAGAAGGGCATCGTCCGTAACCGGGATAGGGCTGAACCGGCTGCGGGCCAGTTTGTAGCCGCTTGGCGAACCGGCAGTCGACGCGTCGGCGTGAATGGCCACGAAAGAATCGGCGGTATAGCCGGCTGGAACGGTCGCGGGCAGCAAATCCACCTGGTAGCCCTGGGCCTGCAAAATGGCCTGGACCCGGCGAGCGACATCAAGCACATAATCCACCTCGCGGACTCCGCCACCGGACCCGCCGGTCTGCGTTCGTAATGAAGCTAACGGGGCGGGCAACTGGTCAATCATCCAGTGTCCGGCCTGGATACCTATTTTTGGCTGGCCGTTCGGTCCGTAATTCGCTTTGCGCGCCGGGGCCGGTACTACCGAAGCCGCCGAAAGGTTCGTTAGAGGTATTTTAGGCAATCCATTCACAAGTGGCAAATCGCTTACTTTTAAGCCGGGAAGCGTTGGCGGGTAATATCCCGCCAACGCTTGGTCCTGGCTTTCAGCCGGGGTCGCGGTCGTGGTCGTAGAATTGACAGGCGCGTGGCCGGGAGTTGCCGTAGGAACGGGGACAACGGGAGTCGGCAGAACCGGTGTGGCGGTCGGCAGGAAAGCCGGGGCGCTGGTAGGCGGTTCGGTTGGCGTAGCGGCCCGTGGGGCGACCGGGGAAACAGGCGCGTCCGGCTTAAAGGCGGCGGGCGACGGCTGAGGGACGGTTGTGGTAGCGGTCTCCTGGTCCGCACAACCGGCTAAAAGGCTCAAGAGGATACAGGCCAGTGTAAAAGAAACCAGCCTGGGAAAAAGTTTAAATTTACTGCTGAAAACCACAAAACCCTCGTTCCGACGCAGCCTGCAATTATTCGATAATCGGCTGGCATTTTTAACTTCTTTGTACATAGGACTTTCGCTTGAAAAATCATGAGGGGGTTCAATTCTCTCTAATCCTAAAATTTGCTCAGGTTCAAAGCGAAAGCCGTAATACAAAAAGTGTCTTTATTTTACCAGCATACTGCCCGTTTTGTGTTAACTTTTCACTAAATCCTAATTTCCGGCGAAGGGTCCTTGTGGGTTGCATTGGGGCGAAAGTTGGCTATAATCTTTTTAATCCAATATACAAGATTGACCTTTTGCATTTAACGAACTCACGGCAAGCGGTAAGAAGGTGAGGTCTAACAGCATGCTAAATACTCCAAATGAAGTCCTTTTTTTTGAAAACTGCCTGGCCCAATGCGGCCTGACCGGGCAAAACTTCCGGCGGCTTTCCCTGTCCGATGTAAAAGCCGACCCCGGCCAGGCCGCTGCCCTTAAACGAACCCTGCACGACGTGCGGACGGGAGCAGACGCAGTCCTGGCGCGGGGCAAACCCGCCGAAGATACCCTGGGTCTCAGCCCCAAGGAGTGGGAGTACCGCTGGTCGGCCTGGGCCGCCAGTCGCAAAGCGGCCTTTTACGCCCGCGCCGGGTTGCTCCTGCTCGGGGAAAGCGAAAACCTGCCTTATTTTCTCAATACCCTTAAAACCAGCCGCAACATCGTCTTTCAATGCGCCGCCAGCGACCTGTTACAGTTCGCCACGGGTCATTTCCTCAACGGGCCGGAAGAAGAGTTAAACGCGCAAAACCTGGCGAAGTGGTGGGCGCAAAACTTTGAGGCGGGGAAAATAAGCCTTAAACCAATAGACAATTAGCACGAAACACAATGCTTTAAACGGGAGATTTAGGGAGAATTAAAAGCCTGGAACCGGGCGAACTGGAGAGAAATAAAAATGAGATTGGTAGCCTACAGCCTGCCCGGCGAAAGCCAGGTCCGGCGCGGCGTTGTTGTCCAGGATGACGGGATTGTGGAAGCCCCGGGTGATTTCCGGGCGCTTGGGCCGCAAGACCTGGCCGGACTGGTGCAATACCAGACCGCCCCATCTACGGCCAGGTTAAGCGAGGTAACCCTGCACGCCCCGGTGCCAAACGCCGGTAAAATTTTGGGCATCGGCCTGAATTATGCCGACCACGCCCAGGAATTTCACCTGGGTATTCCTTCCCACCCGGTTTTGTTCGCCAAATTTAACAACACCCTGACCGGGCATGGCAGGGTTATCCTCAATGATGGCACCAGTAAAGCGGTAGACTACGAGGCGGAACTGGCCTTTGTAATTGGAAAACGGGCCAAAAAAGTTAGCGAGGCGGAAGCCCTTGGCTATGTGGCCGGGTATATTACGGCCAACGACGTGACCGCCCGCGACATCCAGCACGCCGATACCCAGTGGGTCCACGGTAAAAGCCTGGATACCTTCTGCCCGCTCGGTCCCTGGCTCGTCACTGCCGATGAAGTACCCGACCCGCACAATCTGGCGATTAGCTGCCGGGTCAATGGCGTGACCTTGCAGGATTCCAACACGAACCAGCTAATCTTTAAAATCCCGGCGCTAGTCAGCTATTTGAGCCAGGGCATCACGCTGGAACCGGGCGACATAGTGCTGACCGGCACTCCCAGCGGGATTGGCTACGCCCGCAACCCGAAAGTTTTGCTAAAAGACGGAGACGTGGTGGAAGTGGAAATCGAAAAAGTAGGACTCTTACAAAATACGGTAAGAGGGTCTTTATAAAGACCTTTAATAAAGACCCTTAATAAAGACTAAAGAAAGGTAAAAATGGCTAAGAGACTGGAACAACAGGTAGCGATTGTTACCGGGGCAGGCAGCGGGATTGGCCGCGAAACGGCCCTGATTTTCGCGGCGGAAGGCGCAAATGTCGTGGTGGCCGACTACAACCTGGAAGCCGCCCAGGAAACCATCGAACTAATCGGGCGAGAGGCGGACGCGCCCAAAGCCGCCGCTTTCAAAGCTAACGTATCAAATTCCGCCGACGCGGAAGCCCTGGTGGAGTTCAGCCTTCAGACCTTCAACAAGCTCGACATCCTGGTGAATAACGCCGGCATTGGCGTTCCCGGCACGGTATTAACGACCAAAGAGGAAGATTGGGACCGGATTTTTGCCGTGAATGTAAAGGGCATTTACCAGTGCTCGCGCTTTGCTATTCCGAAAATGCAAGCGGCTGGCGGTGGGTGCATTGTTAATGTTTCCAGTATAGCGGCGATTGTAGCGGTGCCGGACCGGGCCGCTTACGGCGCATCCAAGGGCGCGGTGCTGGCCCTGACCAAAGCGATGGCCGCCGACCACGTCAAGGATAATATCCGGGTCAACTGCATCTGTCCGGGTACGGTCGATACGCCCTGGGTCGGGCGCATGGTTTCAAACTACTCCGACCCGGCGGACGCCCGCGCCAAGATGGTCGCCCGCCAGCCTATCGGGCGGCTTGGCACCCCGGAAGAAATGGCCGAAGCGATTCTCTACCTGGCTTCGCCTTCGGCCAGTTTTGCAACCGGCAGCGCTCTCATCCTTGACGGTGGCTTCACCGCTTTCAAACTGCCCAGCTAATCCCGGCGCTTGTAACATTTTTGAATTAAAAATCCGGCCCCTGGTTGTCTTTAAACCAGGGGCCGGATTCTACCCCTGACAATACTTACCCCAGCCGTTTCAACTTCGGGTAATCGCCGAACTTTTTGGCCCCTTTGTGTTCAGCCCTGGCCGCTTCCAGGTCAATAACCTGGCGCTTACTGGCTATTTTTTGAATAAATTGGTAGTTAGCCGCCGCCTTACGCTTTTCCTCGGCGCAATGAACGGCCCCATTTTCGATATAATTGCGGTAACGAGAGGGGTCGGCGAGATACTCGTCTACCTGCAGCATCATAGCGTCGTCATCCGGCTCAAAAACGCCAATTTTCCAATCTTTCAAAAGCTTGATATGCGGGGCTTCCTGCCGGGCGTGGTAGCGGTGTACGAACAAAGGATAGCGGTTGATAGTAAGAAGTTCGTACATGGTAGCCGGGGCCAGGGTGGAAAGGACTGCTACATCGGCTTTCGCTTCGATTAAGGCCAGTTTTTCCTGTTCAAGGAAGCCAAAGCAAAATACACCCGGTTTTGGACAGAATTCGTTACGCAGCCCTTCGTCTTTGCCGCAGCAAACCAGTAAATTGTACTTGCCGGACGCGGCCATTTTCTGAATCAAGCGGTTTGATTTTCTCACCCAGCCCGAACCGCCTACCACCAGAAGAGTTGGTTTGGCGTCGTCAAATTCTTTGGCTTTTTCTCCGCAGGCTTCGGCCAGAAAAGTTTTGAATTCGCTCTCTACCTGTTCCCGGGGCATGTCGTGGTATTTTTCAAATACTTCGTTGACGACCGTGCCGAAAATGAAAACAGAGTCGGCTTTTTCCGGCGGAAGATATTTTAACGCTTTCTGCCGGGTTTCTTCGTCGCGAACGATAAAATAATCAACCTTTGGCGCATACTGAACGTACTCTTTAGGGTCGCCATAGTCGCAAATAACCGTCACAATATCCTGGGACAAGCCCATTTTTTCTTTTAAGGTCTGGAAAACCAGGCTTTGAAAAGGATGGGTCGAAAGGATTATCTGCGGTTTGCTTTCTTTCAGGAGGTTTTTTGCCCCACTCATTTCAGGCAAGGTTATCAATGGTTTGAACCATTTTACAAGTTGAATTGAACTGAAATGAAGAAACTCCAGCAACATAGGCGAACGAGCAATCAGGCGGTAGATATTATCGTATTTACTTTGCTTCGAATAATATTTTTCTACCTCAATATGCTTGTCTTCGTGTCCATTCAAGGTCTTAAATAAGCTGTCCATAACAGCTACGTGACCGCCCCCAGCGTCAACACTGGTAATAACAACTTTATTTGTCATTTTATATAACCCTTCAATTCCAGTTAAAATCAGCTAAAATCCAATCACACTGCTTATAAAGCATTTATTAGCATTCTTTACAGTCTTAAAGATTAGTAAAGCACAAACTATTCCAGGGAGGCAGATTTTCCAATTCCAGTTTTTTAGCAAATAAAGAATTTCGCGTAATGCGATATAATAGCCACCCTGAAGTAATAAGCCTAAAAGCGCGGCTTTCGCTCTGAACCTGAGAAACCTTCACGGTACAAGGAGATTGGACTAACCACAATTGTTTCAAGCGAAAGTCCTGGAAATGTAATTGACAGGAGAAGAGCTTTGCCAAGTGATAACGAGTCTTCATTAGCGCGTAACCAATTCCCCGCCAACTTTGTCTGGGGGGCCGCCACGGCCGCTTACCAGATTGAAGGGGCGGTTAATGAGGATGGCCGTTCCCCCAGTATCTGGGATGTTTTTTCGCATACGCCCGGCAAAACCCATCAGGGCAATACCGGGGATATAGCCGCCGACCATTATCATCGTTTTATGGAAGACATCGCCCTGATGGAAAAACTGGGTTTGAACGGCTACCGCTTTTCAATTAGCTGGCCGCGCATAATTCCGGAGGGGCGCGGAACCATAAACCAGAAAGGGCTGGATTTTTACGACCGGTTGGTAGACGAGTTGCTGGCTAAAGGCATCGACCCATATGTAACTCTTTATCACTGGGACTTGCCGCAGGTCTTGCAGGATAAAGGCGGTTGGAAAGAACGAGCCACCAGCGAATATTTCGTGGGATACGCCGATGCAGTTACCCGCCGGTTAGGGGACCGGGTAAAGGCCTGGATAACCCTGAACGAGCCGTGGGTGTCGGCTGTTACAGGCTATATAACGGGGGAACACGCCCCCGGCGAAACCGATATTCTGGCCGGGGTAAAGGCCGGGCATCATTTACTACTGGCGCACGGTATGGCGCTGCCGGTTATTCGCCTTAACATGTCGCGGCCCGATGCCGAGGTGGGCATCACGCTCAGCACGACTTTTGTAGAGCCAGGAGATGACAGCACCGAAGCGAAAGACCTGGCCCTGCTGGTAGATGTTATAAGTAACCGCTTATTCTTAGAACCACTTTTCAAGGGCCACTATCCAAAAGAATTACCCGAAAACTTCTTCATGCCGATGGTGCCCCTGGAACCGGGCGACCTGGAAATTATTTCACAGCCGATGGATTTCCTGGGCATGAATTATTATTTTCGGACGCTACCCTTAAACGTGGAAGACTTTTCTACCTACAAAATACGGCAATACCGCCCGCCGGAAGCGCAGTTTACCGCCCTGGATTGGGAAGTATACCCGCAGGGGCTTTACCGGCTTCTTAAGCGGGTCCACGAGGAATATTTTCCGGGGAAGATGTATATAACCGAAAATGGGGCAGCCTTCAAGGATGTTTTAGAGGATAGCGAGGCCGGGCCGGTCGTGCACGACCCCGAACGCAAGAATTATATAATTCAACATTTGCGAGCCGCGCACCAGGCTATCGAAGAAGGAGTGCCGCTGGCGGGTTACTTCGTCTGGACCCTTTACGACAACTTTGAGTGGGCGCTGGGTAATGAAGCCCGCTTTGGTCTGGTCTATCTCGATTATCCAACCCAGCGCAGAATATTTAAAGATAGCGGAAAATGGTATAGCAAGTTTTTGCAGAAGTAGGGAGCAAACAAAAAACAGGAGAGGTTTAAGCAGCTTCTCCGGTTTTTTGATAACCTTTTCAGAATCTTAGAGAGCCGCGCTTACAATCTGCTGGGCTTCTTCCAGGATTTGTTTGAGATGGTCCTGGCCTTTGAAGCTTTCAGCGTAAATCTTGTAAACATCTTCCGTCCCCGAAGGCCGGGCTGCAAACCAGCCGTTTTCGGTAACAACTTTGAGGCCGCCAATAGGAGCCTGGTTGCTTGGCGCTTTAGTGAGCTTGGCGATTATAGGCTCACCGGCCAGGGTGGCGGCCTTGACGTTTTCGGGCGAAAGCTTTTTGAGCTTGTCCTTCTGGGCTGGGGTCGCCGGGGCATCAATGCGGGTGTAAGCCGGGTTGCCAAGACGCTCCGTCATCTCCCGGTAATGCACGCCGGGATCCTTGCCGGTGCGGGCCAGGATTTCCGCCGAAAGCAGGTCCATAATCATGCCGTCTTTATCGGTTGTCCAGACCGTGCCGTCCCGCCGCAAGAACGAAGCCCCGGCGCTTTCCTCTCCGCCAAAGCCGAAACTGCCATCGAGTAGCCCGTTCACGAACCATTTAAAACCGACCGGCACTTCCGCAACGGTCCGGCCAATCTCTTTGCCGACCCGGTCAATCATGCTGCTGCTAACCAACGTCTTGCCGATGGCGCTATTGGAGGGCCAACCCTGGCGGTTCTGGAAAAGATACCAGATTGCGACGGACAAATAATGGTTGGGATTCATAAGCCCGGCGGTAGGGGTCACGATACCGTGGCGGTCGGTGTCGGTGTCGTTACCGAAGGCAATATCAAACTTGTCTTTGAGCCGGACGAGGTTTGCCATCGCATAGGGCGACGAGCAGTCCATGCGGATTTTACCGTCGTGGTCGAGCGGCATAAAGCTAAAGGTCGGGTCAACCGTCTTGTTGACCACAGCCAGGTTCAGGCTGTACTTTTGGGCGATAGGTTCCCAGTAGGCTACGCACGAACCGCCCAGCGGGTCCGCGCCGATGTTGAGTCCGCCCCGGCTGATAGCTTCCATGTCAACGATATTTCCCAGGTCGTTGACGTAGGGCGTGATGAAATCGTACTGGTGGATGGACGGATTTTTAAGGGCCGTTTCGTAGCTAACCCGTTTGACCCCATTTAGTTTCTGGCGCAGCAGTTCATTGGCGCGGTCCTGAACCCGGTTAGTTATGTCAACATCAGCCGGACCACCGTTGGGCGGGTTATATTTGAAACCGCCGTCTGAAGGCGGATTATGGGAGGGTGTCACCACGATACCATCAGCCAGGCCAGAGGTGCGGCCCCGGTTATAGGTCAGGATGGCGTGTGAAATGACCGGGGTCGGGGTAAAACCGTTGTCCTGAGCCATAATTACTTCGACGCCTTGCGCCGCCAGGACTTCCAGGGCGCTTTGCTGGGCCGGGCCGGACAGGGCGTGTGAGTCCATACCCAGGTAAAGGGGGCCGTTGATGCCCTGCCCCTGGCGGTACTCGATGATGGCCTGGGTGGTAGCCAGAATATGGTCTTCGTTAAAAGAGGTGTTGGCGGAGGAACCGCGATGACCCGAAGTACCGAACTGCACGCGCTGGACCGGGTTATTCGGGTCCGGGTGAAGGGTATAATACTGGTCTACCAGTTTAGAAACATCAATGAGCATCTCGCGTGGGGCCGGTTTTCCGGCCAGAGGGCTGACTGCCATTCTCGGACTCCTTCGTTTCTTTTCACCCGCCAGGAAGTACTTCCGGTAGCGCCGGTGCCTTCACAGGCAGCCGTCGGAACAAAACCCGGCTCTTTATTTCTGTGTAAAGGACCTTCGCTTAAAACAATTATTTTAAGTCTGCTTTCCTGGAATCCCGAAGGCTTCTAAGGTTCAAAGCGAAAGTCTTGTTTTAATCGTGCTCAACCGGCAAGGTTATGGCCATAACCTTGCCGGAATTGGCCGCCTGGCCGCTGTGTCCTGGTTTTCTCGCCTCCTGCAAGCTATTGTAATCCGCGCACTCTTAATATTCAATAAGCGGGCGAGTAGCGTCAGGGAGAAAGCGTTGAGCGTTGAAAGTTTAACGCGGGAACCAGTGGGGAATGACAATTCTTCGTTGAGTGCTAAAAGGTAGAACTACCCTGAAAAGGTTTAGGGTAAGTATTTTATAGGGCAGGGAAAGGAATTAGGTAAGAAGTGGAAAGAAAATAATTGGCCGGGTCACGGAATTCAGAACGGCCCGGCCTGGAGTAACGGGAGTTACACCCTGAGTCTAGCATACAACAGCCTTAAAGAAATAAGCAAAACAGCCTATTCAGCCTTACAATAAAGTGCCTATTTTCTGTCTAACCCACCCCCTTTTTGTTGCTTCCAATGGGAAAGACGCGACAACGGGGCTTGATTCCTTAAAAGCCCTCATTGCCGCGCTAAAGATAGAAAAATTAGCGTAACTCGGGAATTTTGCCCGCCCACACTTCCAAACGGCTGATGCTTTCAAAGCCGATCGAGCGGTAGAGCGCCACCGGGACCGGGTTGCCGCCGTCCACGCCGAGTGTGACCGAGGTTGCGCCCCGTTCGCGCAGGTTGTTTATACCGGCCGTAAGCAAAGCCCGGCCCAGACCCCGCCCGCGCCAGTCCGGGTCGTTGGTCAGGTTAGATA
>CADDZM010000229.1 GCA_902812345.1 Chloroflexota bacterium
AGCCTTCGCCAACCTGCCCGATAACGACTCTAAAACCGGCAACGCGGTAAAACGTCTCAAAAACTGGGACGGCAGCATGGCCGCTGATTCGGTCCCGGCGGCTCTCTACAAGGTAGCGTCGCAATATCTCTTTGAAGACATGTTCAAGGACAAGCTGGGCGACGTTTATGACGAGTATCTCGGTGAAAGCCGCTTCTATATACCGCTTGTCCTGAAACTGCTCAAAGACCCGGCCAATGAGTGGTGGGGGACCGGGGGCCGCGACGCGTTGCTGCAAAAAGCGCTCGGCCAGGCGGTAGATAACCTCAAATCAAAGTTTGGCGGCAATATGGACGATTGGAAGTGGGGCAAGCTGCATACCCTTAGTTTCAGCCATACGCCGCTCGGCCCGGCCCTACCGTTTCCCCTGACCCTTGTCCTCAATCAGAAGACGGTTGAAAAGGGTGGGGACGGCCAGACGGTCGCGGCTTCCTCCTATAATTACGGAGATACCGGGTTTGCCCAGACTTCCGGCCAATCCTTCCGTACCGTAATGAGCCTGGCGAACTTCGATGATTCGGTTATCGTCAATACCCTGGGCGAGTCAGGCCAGCCGTTCAGCAAGCACTGGGGCGATAATATTGACGACTGGAACGGCGGGCGGTACCACCCGTTCCTCTTTACGGCTGGCGCGGTCGGCGCTAAAACCGAGGATACCCTGACCCTGCACCCCTGATGAGTTACAATGTTGAGAGCCGGGAGCAATCCCGGCTTTTTGTTTATTTATACATCAAAAATAAGGTTTAAAAACTCCAAAATAAAAATCCCGCCTGAATTTGCCCTGTTTTACCGCCTACTGCCCACTAATTCCTTTCACCAAATCAAACACCAAATCAAAATGGAAAACTATTGCATTGGCGAAAGCAAAGCATTAAACTATAAGTAAGTATTTAGCTCATGCTTATGGTGGTCCGGTGTAGTTTTGGGAGGTATCCTATGCGTAGACTTAAACTTTTATTCAAAACATTCTTTAGAGACCCGATTGAGCCTATCCCTCCTGCTTACAATCTCGCGGCGGTTAAAAAGGAGTTGTGGGAAGTTTTAAGTATCGCCCCGGCCGAAGCGAAATCGGTCCGCCAGGCTATTATCGCAGGGGACGTGGACGGCGGCTACTATATCGGCGAGTGCTGCTGCATCAAGGGCATTATTGCCGCGAAACTTGGCATCCCGGTTAAAAATCTCGAAGAGTCTTATGGCATCGGCCTCAACAACCGCTCTTACCTGGAAAACTTCCTCTTTAATATTGTGGAAGGCGACACACCTGAATCGAGCGCCTTCTCCCGCGCCATCCTCCAGTGGTGCGACGAGTTTATCGCCGAGCAGAACGCCCTGAAACTCCGCCAGGCTGTCGAGGCCGATATCGAAGAAGTTCTGGCCTTCGCTATGCCTGAACCTGAAGCCAAAGCCGAGCCAGCGCCTGAACGGGAAATTACCTCACGCTAAACCGATTTCAAAAATAATTGGACAAAAAGAAACCCGGTTTGTGGCCGGGTTTTCTTTTACATTTGGCGTTGCCGTACCTCTTTTGGGCTTTAGTAGCTCGGTTTCTAAATTAGAACGATTACTATCTTTGCGAGTTGCGGCTCAATACCGGTTTCCTGGCCGGTTTGTCTTCTTCCAGTTTATCTTCCTGGACCATTCGCTTTAACTCGACCACCTGGTCGCGTAACATAGCCGCTTTTTCGAATTCGAGCATCTTCGAGGCCTGCCTCATCTGGCTTTCCAGGTCTTTAATCAGGCGCACAATCTCGTCTTTAGGCAGCGCACCCGGTAAGGCCGGTTGCGCGTCTGCCGCCGAGTCTTCCGCGTTGACGATATACTCGCCCCGCGACTCGGCCACCGCCCGCACCCGGTCGGTAATGTCCTTGATTTCCTTGACGATACTGGCCGGTTGAATCCCGTTGGCTTCGTTATGCTCCATCTGGATTTTGCGCCGCCGGTAGGTTTCGTCAATGGTGCGTCGCATCGAGTCCGTAATGTTGTCGGCGTACATCAAAACCTTGCCGTCCAGGTGACGGGCCGCCCGGCCTGTTATCTGAATAAGTGAACTTGACGAACGCAGAAAACCTTCTTTATCTGCGTCCAGGATTGCCACCAACGAAACTTCCGGCAAGTCCAGCCCTTCGCGCAACAGGTTGATACCAACTACCACGTCATAAACACCCAGCCGCAGGTCGCGCAGGATTTCCACCCGTTCCAGGGTTACCACCTCGCTGTGCAGGTAATGGGTCTTTATACCCATCTCAATGAGGTAATCAGCCAGTTCTTCCGCCATGCGTTTGGTCAGGGTCGTTACCAGGACGCGCTGGCGTTTGCGCACTCGCTCCTGGATTTCGCCTACCAGGTCGTCAATCTGGCCTTTGGTCGGGCGGACGCTGATTTCAGGGTCAATCAGGCCGGTGGGCCGGATAATCTGCTCGGCGATACTATCCTGGGGCGTATGCTCGTATTCATAAGGGCCGGGCGTGGCCGAAACATATACCGCCTGGTGAATGTGATTCTCGAACTCCTCGAAAGTGAGCGGGCGGTTATCCGCCGCCGAAGGGAGCCGGAAACCGTAGTCAATCAGGGTCATCTTACGGGAGCGGTCGCCGCCGTACATGCCGCGCACCTGGGGCAGCGAAATGTGCGACTCGTCCACAAACATGATGTAGTCGTCCGGGAAATAATCGAGCAAAGTCCAGGGCTGTTCCCCGGCAGCGCGGCGGGCCAGGTGGCGCGAGTAGTTCTCGACCCCGTTGCAGTACCCGGCTTCTTCGAGCATTTCCAGGTCGTAAAGGGTCCGCTGTTTGAGGCGGGCCGCTTCCAGAAGCTTGCCGTCATCTTCCAACTCTTTGACCCGCTCTTCCATTTCGGTCCGAATGTCGCGGATAGCCGCCTGTAATTTTTCCGCCGAGGTCACGAAGTGCTTGGCCGGGTAGATATCAACTTTGGTCCGCTCGATTAAGATTTCACCCGTTAGCGGGTCAACCTCGGTAATGCGGTCAATCTCGTCGCCGAAAAGCTCGATGCGCAGGGCGATTTCTTCATAGGCCGGGTAGACTTCCAACGTATCGCCGCGCACCCGGAAAGTCCCGCGGGAAAGGCTCATATCGTTGCGGACATACTGGATATCTACCAGGTGCCGCAAAATTCTATCGCGCCGGATGGTCTCGCCTTTTTTCAGGCTGACAACCACCTTGCCGTACTCTTCAGGGGAACCCAGACCGTAAATACACGACACCGAGGCCACAATAATAACGTCTTTCCGTTCAAGTAAGGCGCGGGTGGCGGCGTGGCGCAGTTTGTCGATTTCCTCGTTTACGTCGGCGGTCTTCTCGACGTAAACATCGTTACGGGGAATATAAGCTTCCGGCTGGTAGTAGTCGTAATAGCTTACAAAATATTCCACCGCGTTATTGGGGAAAAATTCTTTAAATTCCTGGTACAACTGGGCCGCCAGGGTCTTGTTGTGGGCCAGAATCAGGGCCGGACGCTGGCATTGTTCGATAATCTTTGCCATGCTGAAAGTCTTACCGCTTCCGGTAACACCCAGCAAAATCTGGTGACGTTTACCTTCCTCGACCCCTTTAGCCAGTTTCTCAATGGCCTGGGGCTGGTCGCCGGTCGGTTTGAAGTCAGAAACAACTTTAAATTCAGGCATAACTTCGGGCTTTCCTGCTTCTGCTGGTTAGCAGCCTTCCACAATATAAATTTCTAAAATATCTTTGCCTTATAATATCTACATTCCGCAAAAAAAGTGCATACCATATTATACCAGACCCTCGTTAAATGCCAAAAGTACCCTTAGAACTTCAAAGGTTTTGAGAAATCCTAGCAGGCTTTTTTCCCAGGAGCCTCACGCTATCCAATACCCTAGCGAGAAACGGGCTATAAGCATTCCTGAAAGTCCGATACTGATAGCCAACCAACCTTGCTTAAATAAGCGCGAACGGTTGCTTAACAAAGTTATGGTTATAAAAGTTGGAAAACTTAGAAGCAAGTATCGGGGTAAGGAGTGTAGAGGGTCATCCGAAGCGGGTGAGGAAAGCGGTAGTAATAAACAACCCAGGGAATAGATAAAATAGCTTATTCGGAGTTGCCCATTTTGTAAAAATCTGAAACTGAAAATAGCAAGAACTATAAAAACCAGTGTTACAGTGAAATCGAAAACAGGCATTGCGTCCCAATATTGGGTAAGCGGGTTCCAGTCACTCTTGCCCGGATCCCGGTATAAAAGCCCGCCAACTTGAGCTAAAACACTTTTCCAGGGCCAGGCCAGGGAACGGCCCCAGTAATTTTGGGTTGCCGTAACAGGTGCAAAAAAATTACCAAAAGTTAGCCAGTTCCAGGTTAGCCATCCTGATAGGGAAATTACTGGAAAGCTGAAAGAAACCAGCGTTCGGAGATTAATTTTTCGCCAGTTCCAACCTGTTTGCTGTCCATATTCAAAAACAAGGGCAATTCCAACAACGATACCTTGCTGGCGGGTAATAACCGCCAGGGCTACCAGGGCCATCGCCACTACCCAGTGGTTTTGCCGGGCTGCAAAGAACGCTCCCACGCTAAGCGCCATAAAAAGACTTTCAGTGTACACGGCAAGTAAATAAAAAGCGGTAGGAAAGGCCAGCAGAAATATTAAAGTATTTTTTGCCATTTCCTCGTTGTAATCCAGCATGAGCAGTTTAACCAAAATAATACAAACGATCAGGGTCGTTATTGCTGCTATGATTACTCCGGCTATTATGTAACTTTCAGTGGTCGGTTGGCCTAACGATAGAATGAACCCCAACCAGCGTAAGAGTAAGGGGTATAAGGGATAAAAAGCTACAGTCTGATCGTTTACATAACCTTGCCCGGCGATACTGATATACCAGTTAGAGTCCCACTGCGACCAGCACCAAATAAAGCGTTCTAACCAGGGCGCTGCGGGATTATTAAAATTTATGGTTGTATAAAAAGGTGGACGTGGCATAAAAACCGCCGCAAATACGGGAAGAATCAATAGAGTAATACGCCAGCTTAACCAAGCTTCGAGGGCTTCCCGGTTGGTTTTAAAAAATCTTGCGATATAAAATCTAAAGTTTATTTGACCGGTTTTTTTAGTTTCTATAGACGGCCTGGAAGCTAGCTTAGTCATTCTTAACTTTCAAAATTTTCTGGCGGTTTGATTTTGTTGGTTGACAGTTTTTGCTAACCCAACATAATATTAATTAATTTTTGCTTCTTGGGTTTCTTGCCAACTATAGCATTTTTTAATTTCAAAAGAAATAAGATGCAAGTACTACTGTTGAAATTTAATCAGAGAGTTGACTTTCGAAAATTAAATGTTACAATAGTGTAAATATTACACTTATTCTAGCGCAAAGCGGGGTTAAAATAATGGCAGACTCTCAAAACAAATCTATTACCTCTTTAGACCGGGCCAGGGGCAGTGTTCTGGGCCTGGTGGCCGCCGACGCACTCGGCAGCACTGTCGAATTTACCTCTCCCGAACAAATCAAGCAAAAGTTCGGTCCGGCCGGGCAGACCGAGATGCGCGGCGGCGGTTTGCTAAACTGGGCGGTCGGGGATTATACCGACGACAGCCAGATGATGCTTTGCCTGCTGGAAAGCCTGGTCGAAACCAACCGGGAAACTTTTACGGGCCTGGACGTAGCTGATTTGGGCCGCCGGTTTGTCGCCTGGTATGATTCTCACCCGCCCGATATTGGCCTTACGGTTAGCAATGCCCTTGCTCGCCTCAAGAGTGGAACCCCGGCCGCTTTCTCAGGCGACGCCAATCCTGAAAGCCAGGCCAACGGCGCGGTGATGCGGTGCGCCCCGGTGGGGGTGTTGTGGCACCGCCCGGCGCAGCGGTTCGAACTCGTCCGCGACTCCTTACTCAGCGCCGCCCCGACCCACCGTTCGCCTGTCGCGGCGGGCGCCTGTATGGTCGTCAACGTAATGATAGCTGAACTGATAAGCGGACAAACCTTGGAAACCGCGCTGGCCCAGGCCAGGGCAGCGGCCAACCCCGAATGGCAGAAAGTCCTGGATGAATGGAACGCGGCGGGCCGTCCTCACCGGGGCAATAGCGGGTGGGCGCTTTCGACCGTCCTCACCGCTCTCCACTGCATCATAACGACTTCGACCTTCGAGGAAGCCGTAATCAAAGCGGTTAACGGTGGGGATGATGCTGATACGGTTGGCGCGGTCACGGGCGAGATTGCCGGGGCGCTCTACGGCTATTCGGCCATTCCCGCCCGCTGGTTAAAGGTCTTGAAAGACCGCGAAAAATTTATCGAGTTAGCTACCGAATTGTTCGGGATAGGCGAAAATAATCCTGTAGCTTCTTAAAAGGCCTTCCGATTGCATTTTCAGGCCCTAATAGTTTTTTTGCGTGAGCCGCTTTAACTTTACATAATTATAACTATACTACTTTTAGCTATATCCTTTTCTATAACTTTAGATTTATCCTACCCGGAATCACCTTGAAAAACCTAGCTGGGGTACACAAACTGCTATGCTTTTAATCCTTAGCAAAGGGGCCGAAATAATACCAGGGTTAAGGCGAAACAAAAAGTGTAAGGGGATAACTATGCTAAAAGCGTATAGCGCAGATTCTGATTCAAAAGATAAGCCAGCAACCGTTGATATTTTGATTCCGACCTACAACCGACCGGCGGCCCTGGCAGTAACCCTGGCCGGACTGATCGGCCAGACTTATAAAGATTTTCGGGTAGTCATTTCAGATCAGGGTGATATTAATGCTGCGGACGCCGGTGAAGTTAAAGCTGTTGCGCGGGTACTCGGCTTGCACGGCAACCGGGTAGAATTTTACAAACACCTGCCCCGCTGCGGCCTGGCCGAGCAGCGCCAGTTCTTGCTTGACCAGGCTACCGCGCCTTACGTACTGTTCCTTGACGATGATGTAATTCTCGAAACTTACCTGGTAGAAAGTATGCTCCGGGCTATCCAGGAAGAAAACTGCGGCTTTGTCGGCAGCGCCCTGCACGGCCCCAGTTTTGTGAATGACCACCGGCCTCACCACGAAGGCATTGAATTCTGGGATGGCCCCGTTCAGCCGGAAATAGTCAAACCCGGTATCCCCGCCTGGGACCGCGCCCCTTTACATTCTGCCGCCAACCTCTATCATGTTCAGCAGCGTCTTAACCTGGGAAAAGACGACCAACGCCGCTATAAGGTGGCCTGGGTCGGGGGTTGCGCCATGTTTGATACCGCCAAAATTCGAGAGGTCGGCGGCTTCGGTTTCTGGAAAGACCTGCCGCCCGAACACAGCGGCGAAGACGTGCTGGTCCAGGTCCGGGTTATGGCCCGGTTTGGCGGTTGCGGTATTCTTCCATCGGGCGTTTACCACCAGGAATTGCCCACGACTGTCCCCAACCGCGAAGTTGACGCGCCCTACTATCTCCCCATTGAGCAGGTCCAGGTGGAAGCCTGAAATAAGAGTTTAGAATGCCAAAAGAATAGCTCTCCTCAAAAGTGAGCGAGAGCTATTTGTCAGGTTAACAATTGATGGAATTTTATTCCAGGTATCAGGCGCTTTCTTCCAGGGTCTGTTCCTTCTGGTCACTAAAAGTGATTTCGCCCCGGTTCGGTCCCTGCAAAATTGGCCGCCCGCGCCCTTCAATCACGTCCGCGTTTACAATACACTTGCGAACATTCTCCATCGAAGGGATTTCATACATCACGTCCAGCAGCGACTCCTCGATAGTAGTCCGCAGACCGCGCGCGCCCGTCTTATGGGTCAGGGCTTTATCGGCGGTCGCTTCCAGGGCATCGTCGGTGAAGACCAACTCCACCTTGTCGGCGGCGAGGAACTTCTGGTACTGTTTGATGATAGCGTTCTTCGGCTCGGTCAGGATGCGCATCAGGGCCGGTTTGTCCAGCATATCCAGGCTGACGGTAATCGGCAGACGGCCGATAAATTCCGGGATAAGGCCGTACTTCAAGAGGTCGTCCGGGCTGACCTTTGCCAGCAAATTGTCTTTTTCCTTCTGAGCCTTCTGGGAGTCCTTTTCCTGGTCGTGCCGGAACCCGATTGAGCGAGTACCGACACGCTGCCCGATAACCTGCTCCAGTCCTTCGAAAGCGCCACCGCAGATAAACAAAATGTTGGTGGTATCAATCTGGACGAAATCCTGGTGCGGGTGCTTGCGGCCACCCTGGGGCGGCACGTTCGCCATCGTCCCTTCAATAATTTTCAGGAGAGCTTGCTGCACGCCTTCGCCCGAAACGTCGCGGGTAATGGAAGGGTTGTCGCTCTTGCGGGCGATTTTATCAATTTCATCAATATAGATAATGCCTTTTTCGGCGCGGGCAATATCGTGGTCGGCGGCCTGAATCAGCCGCAATAGAATGTTTTCAACATCCTCACCCACGTAACCGGCCTCGGTCAGGGCGGTGGCATCGGCAATCGAGAAAGGTACATCGAGAATCTTCGCCAGGGTCTGGGCTAACAGGGTCTTGCCGCTACCGGTAGGGCCGATTAAAAGAATATTGCTTTTCTGAAGCTCAACTTCCTCGTTTTGCGCGTTCATACTGATGCGCTTGTAGTGGTTGTAAACAGCTACCGAAAGCACCTTCTTGGCGCGGTCCTGGCCGATAACATACTGATTAAGCAATTCTACGATACGTTTAGGAGTTGGCACCCGGCCCAGGTTCAGGTCAGCCTTGGGGCCGCTCATTTCCTCGTCAATGATTTCCCGGCATAAATCTACACATTCATCACAGATATATACCGCCCCAGGCCCGGCAATCAAACGCCGTACATCTTCCTGCCCTTTTCCACAAAATGAGCAGCGATATTGCACGCGACTGCCCCGTGTATTAGCCATGTTACCCATTCTCCTTAAAACAACCGTTCAGGCCTTCCAAGCCACACTCCTTCGCTGTAGCTTTTATGCCTGCACAGGAAAAAACAATTTGTGTAACTTCTGTTACTAAATCCCGAATTGGAAATATCCTTACCGCGCACTCTATACCCGGTTCGCTTACCAGGATTTCACCACACATTAATCCAGATGTGTCTGATGTCTTCAAATATTATAGCACACCCGACAAGTTTTAAATGGCACTTTCGGATTAGAATATAAGGTTCACCGGTCCTAAGCGGGCTGGTGAATCGCTAACTTCTTTATAGCTAACTTCTTTATAAAAGAAGCGGCTGAAATGTGGAAAAAGTTATAAAGGTCTCTGGCGAATAGAAAGGTGACGGTAGCAGCAACGGGGAAGACCAGTTTATTATAGTGAGCGGCGGTCCTGACCTGGCCTCGCAAAAGCGCTGAACTGGCCCTGGTCATTCCGCAGGCCGGACAGGGATGCCCGGTGATATTTCGAATAATACACAGGCTGCGACCGCCTTCAAGACGGTGCGGCCCTACTAACGCCAGAACCCCGCCGAGGACGCCAAACGCTATCAGGCGTCCCCGGGGGGTAGCTAACGAGGCCGCTTCCACCGCCAGGTTAGCGGCGGATTGGCCCAGGCTGGAATCTCTTAAGCGCGGCGTAACGGGCGGCCCTGGGCGTCTTTAAGACCGCCGGTAATAATCATAATCAGGTCTACCAGGGCCCAGATACCGCAACCGCCCAGGGTAATTAGCTTTACGATGCCCAGGCCGGTGTAACCCAGATAAAAGCGGTCCACCCCTAGGCCGCCCAGGAAGATCGAAAGCAGTAAAGCGGTTGTCCAGTCCTTGTCAGAAACTTCGCCGTAACCCATTGGCGGTACGCCCATCATGGGGTTGCCGTACTGGTCCAGGGGCGGTTGGCCGTAGCCCGGCTGCGGCGGGTAAGGGGGTTGCTGCGGGTTATAACCACCAGGCTGGTCATAGCCGCCCGGTTGTCCGTTGTATGGCGGCTGGTTCGGCGGGGGTTGCTGGCCCCATCCCTGGTTGGGATTTTGCGGATTGCTCATCAGGATTGTGCTCCTTTAAATTAAAATTGTTAACCTGCGCCCTGGATGATTGTCCCATTTGGGCTGGCTGTAAAGGTCAAACGGTTGGTAAAGGTACAATTAATAAGTGTTTAAAAGCTATCCAATTGTTACCGGAATATCGCCGGTGAACTGGTCGCTCGAACCCTCAATTGGTGCTAATTGCGCTCAAATTAGAATTTAGCCAAAGTATAGCATAGCGGGAACTATTGTCAATTAGTACTTTCTCGTTATGAAGCCCGGTTAAATGAACTTAATCACTCGACCGGGCTTTTCAATTCTTAATCTTTAACGGACCCGGTCCTCTGTCTAGTTTAGCTTGGTATTATCCGGTGGCGGAATGACCTGGGGGCCTTCCCGGGTAGTAGCGGGTTGGGGATAATACTGCTGCTGGCCGCCCTGCGCGCTATACCCCGGCTGTTGTTGAGGGTAGTAGGGCTGTTGAGGCTGCGGGTTGGTC
>CADDZM010000230.1 GCA_902812345.1 Chloroflexota bacterium
GTTATAAACCAGGCGACGGATCTGGGCAAGGGTTTCCTGGGTCTGTTGCCGCACTTCCACGAGAAGGCGGTCCGCCCGTTCGCTGTCCTGTTTAAGCAAATTGCGGGCGGCATCGATTTTGAAAGTGAGACTGGCTAGAGTTGGGCCTAGACCATCGTGCAGGTCACGCCGCAGGCGACGACGTTCTTCTTCCCGGGCTGCAATCAACTGGGTTCGCGACTGCTGAAGATCGCTGGTCAATTGTTTCAGCTCGGCTGTGAGACGCACAGCCTGAATAGCTACCGCAATTTGAGGAGCCAGGTCGCGCAAGAGCCGTAAATCGGCAGGGGTTAAGGAGTCGCCTGGCCCCCGCCCGCCAAGCAAGAGCTCCCCCACTGGCTCAGTCTGTGCAACAAGGGGAACCCGCACAAAACTCTCTCTGTCAAGGGCCTTACCACTGGAAGCGGCAACGATGTCAGTTCCTTGTTGTTTGTAGGTGATCGCCACATAAGGAAGTTTGAGAGCCTGGGCAACGGTCTGTACAATGATTGGCAAGAGTTCAGTGGTAGCAAGCATCCCTTCCAGTTGATTACCCAATCGAGCAAGCACCTGATAAGGGTCGTCCCGCTCTCCAAACATTAGGTGGTTGACGGCCCTTTGTAAGCGCTGGCGCAGCGGTTGCACAACAATGGCAGCCAGGCCGGTAGCGAAAAGGGACAGCAGCAAATTGCCTAATCCCGAAAAGAGTTCGCCTAAACCAACCACTACCAGTAGATAGAGGCTAATAATGCTGGCGGTTAGCAGACCATAAACCAGGGTACGATTGATTATCAGGTCAATATCCCAAAGCCGGTAGCGCAAAACTGCCAGGCCAAAGGTGATAGGTATCAGGAGAAAGACAAATGGGTAAAGCACTTCGTTAAGGATTGCATA
This sequence comes from Chloroflexota bacterium, assembly GCA_902812345.1. Lineage (GTDB taxonomy): Bacteria > Chloroflexota > Chloroflexia > Chloroheliales > Chloroheliaceae > 54-19. The sequence continues at coordinate 913 of CADDZM010000230.1, forward strand.
GAGCGCATGAAAAGAACTCGATTGGGCCAGAGCTGGAAAGACGAGCACCGGCAGCAAATTAGCGGAGTCTAAGAGCATTCCCATTAGCATACCGAACACGACCCATTTGACCTGCTGGCGCTGGAAAGACGGGGAAATACGCAGGTAGCGGTAGAGTTGGGCAAAGCCAAACGCGAGAACCACCCCCAGGTAAAAAGCGGCAATCAGAAGGGGTGACCAGTGTACAATCGAGAAGGGTGTATTGACGGGTAAACAGAGAGGGACCTGCCAGGCCAGGTAACCCAAAGTCAGCCAACGGGTCCACCCTGGGACAAACCGCCCATCGGGAAATAGCGCAAAAAAGAAAGCAATTGAACTCCAGGTAAGCAGGTGCAACAGGGTAATGTATATTCCTAAAGGGGAAGCGTACCCTGCTTCAACTGAGAAGGCCAGGAGGGCAGGGGAGAGATTTGTCGCCAGCATCACCAGGAGCAGGGCGACGAAGAGTGCCATCCAGTCATCAGACCGGCGCCAATAGATAAGTAGACTAACCGCAAACCAGCAGGGTGAGAGAAGGGTGATAATAAGGGAAGCATTGGGGCCGGCCTGGATCAGGTAGATAGATGTGATAGCGTCATAACCACTCACAACTGCAGGCTGCGAGACAAGGCGGGTGTAGACCCCCTCCTGGAAACCGTGGAGCTGAAAAGCGTATACCAGAACTGCTACGAGGTAAGAACTGGAGAAAAGAAGCATCAACCCAGTCCATACCATCCTGGCAATCAGCAACCGCCTCCCGGTCAGATGAGTTCCTGCCCGGTTTGAGGAAGGAATTAGGTTAGCGGTGGCTACGGATGGTTGCGCTGGTAGTGATAGCCGGTTCACTCACTCACTCCTCCTTTGGTCCCAGCCCTAAACCCGCTACCCAGGCTGCACGCATCGCTTCAGACCGGTCAGCTACCTGGAGCTTGCTTAAAATATTGGAAACGTGGTTGCGTACCGTCTTAGGGCTTAGAAAGAGCCGGTTAGCAATCTCGGTATTGGACTTACGCTCTGCAATGAGGTTGAGAATTTCGTACTCGCGCTCTGTCAATTCCGGAAAGAACTGGGCAGGCCCAGCCTTGCTCTCCGGCCGAATACTGCCAAAATAGTATATTAAACGCTCGGCGATGGCAGGACCAAAGATGGCCTCTCCATTAGCAACCGCCCTAATTGCACGTAGGGTCTCCTCCTGGACAGCTCCTTTAAGCAGGTAGCCATGTGCCCCGGCCCGAATAGCGGTGAAGACCGACTCGTCATCCTCAAACATTGTTAAGATAAGAATACGAATGTGTGGGCTGGTTTGAAGAATACGCCTGGTGGCTTCAATCCCATTCATCTCCGGCATTTTGATATCCATCAGAACAATATCCGGCTGCAGTAAAATTGCCTGGTTCACGACCTCATTGCCAGTCGTTGCCTCCCCAAGTACCTGCATTTCCGGGATCGACTCCAACAAGACACGTAACCCATCGCGAAAAAGGGGGTGGTCATCGGCGATCAGAATCCGAATGGGCTCCATAGCACCTCCTGTTCCTCCATCCTGACGTACCACGCTCATCATTTACCAAAGTAAATAAATTTACCTGTTTCTACGCCCTCCTCTATCTTACCTGCAAAGACTTCCCAATTTTTTACATTTTGAGTGATTGCTCATGATTTTCAGAGCAATTCTACCCCGCTTTATGTTTGAGCGTAATTTCTCGCCCAAATGGACTGGTTGGCCGGTAATACAAACTGGAACGGCTGATACCCGACAACTCGGTTTGGCGGCAAAGTGGCCGTTGCACTGCCACATCCCCTTCAACATCGAGATGATCGTGGTCGTTATCTTCAAAGCCACCCGGTTTGACCTGGCTAAACCCAGCCTCTCTTTTTCAACTACCTCAAATCGGTAGTTAGGCGGCAAGCCGGGTGTAAAGTTCTTCTTTTCCCTTCTCGTAACGTTCGATGAGGGCCTTAATTTGCTTGTCAGTGCGTTCATCAAAGGTATCGGGTAGAACTGCCAGGCGGCCTTTTCCATTTAGCAATTAGGTTTGGATGGATGGCGTGTTTGGAAACTGTCTGAGACAAGGTTTATTACCTTCCAGAATTTCCTGCACAACCTGCGACTTAAAAGTCGGAGAATAATGTTTTCCAGGTGAAGTTATAGGCGTTAGTATACATCTTAGAAAAGCTTGTTTCTTTGTCTAAATTTTTAGGGTTATTATACCACCTTATAATACCTTTTCTGTTTTCCTTCCCTAAAAGCATAGCAGAGGTGTTGTCCCATTGTCCTGAGGCTTTATCCCATTTTTGTCCCGGTACATGTCCCGATTTAGGAAATTACATTGTTGTACTTCCGATGAGGAACTGAAAACAGCGATATTGTTTTTCACTTACAATAAACAGTCATACAGCCCTGGAAAGTATCCAAAAACATTGGATAGGCACCGTCTGGTTCATAGAAGGCGACCTTGCCAGCTATTTCGACACCATGAATCAAAGCACCTTGTTAAATATTCTCAGCAAGTGGACTGCATCCATTTTAGAGGACCAATTTCAAAGCTAACTTCTCAGGCTGCAAAGGCTGCCTCAAATTCTACTGGTGGCAGGTAGCCAATGCTAGAATGTAGCCGCTTGGTGTTGTAAATCTTCTCAATAAACTCACCAATATTTTCTAGTGCTTCCTGGTAGGTCTGGTATTCCTTTAAATAGACCTCCTCGCACTTTAAGGTCTTCATGAAACTCTCGGCCTTCGCATTGTCGTACGGGTTACCTCTTCGCGACATACTTATCAAAATATCTGCCTGCTACAGCCGACTCACATAAGCCCCACTGGTATACTGAACGCCCCGATCACTATGGTGGATTAGACCTGACTTGACTTGCCGACTAGCCAGAGCCATTTCCAAGGCATCTAGGGCCAATTGTGTATCTATCCTCTTCGAGAGTTTCCAGCCAATACATTTTCTGAAATAACCATCGATTATGGCGGCCAAATAGGCAAATCCTTTTGGTAAGGTTACATACGTAATGTCGGCATGCCAGACCTGATCCGGTTCAGTTAGCTCTTTATCACGAAGCAGATTCTTAAATACCGGATTGGAATGGTTAGAATCGGTTGTTATTACGAACCGGCGTTTTGGCTGGCATAGTAACCCCTGTTCTCTCATTACTCGTAAGACCCGCTTGGAGTTCACCTTACTTCCTCGCCTTGCCAATTTCTTAACTACCCGACGGTATCCATAACCAGCAAATTCCAGCACAATCGCCTCGATAGCCGCACACAACTCTTTATCTTTGGCTAACCTCAGTGCCTTCTTTTTCTCCCTCAGGTAATACCAGGACCGGCTGACCTCTAACCATTGGCACAGTTTACGAACCGACAGTTGAGGATTTTCAGTATGCAACCGCTTGATCAACTCGTGGCGTTTCTTTAGGTCGTAGTTTGTTTTGCCCTCGCCAAGGCTTTTTTTTACACGGAATTCTCTAAAGCGAGTTGGCCACAGAACCGCTCTAGCTCGGCAATCTTCGCCTCGTAACCCAGTTTCTCAGACGGGATCTCGGTAGGTTCACGAGGGGTAAAGGCGACCTCACCTCTGGCCTGGTATTCCTTGCGCCATTTTAGAAGGCTACTTTCGGCAATCTTGTGTTCCCGGCAGAGTTGGGCAGGCCGTTTCTCGCCACTTTCTACCTGTTGGCATAGCTGGATCTTAAATTCTCGACTGTGAAAGCGTCCGTTCATCTTCTAACTTCTCCTTTATCGCTATAAAGTATAACGGTAAATTCTGGGAGAAGCTAGCTTTCATTTTGGTCCGGGTTTATGGGTGCAGTCCAGGACGCCAGTGCCTTTGCGCCCGATACCAGCGGAACCATAGACAAGGTGCTGGACACCACTTTCCTTAGCCACCTCAGCGACGTTCTTGCCCTGCCTGACCTCTGCCTCGGGTCCGCTGATGAACGGGTTTTGCAGGCTGTAGACACCGTAAGCGCCCACAAAGACCGCCCGTAAGGAGGCAATGTCACCCATATCGCCCTGGACCACCTCAGCACCGGCATCAACCAGTGCCAGCGCCTGCTTGCTCGCTGCGTTTCGGGTCAAGGCCCGGACATGCCAGCCCTCCGCGAGCAAATGTCGGGCCACCGTCCCACCCTGAAGACCCGTCGCTCCGGTCACAACGATCATCTTCTGTCCAGAGTCAGTCATGTCGTTCCCTCCTCGTTCACATCAAGCTGATAATCAGCCTAGACCGCTATTTTCTAAAATATTGTATTTTCCTTTGTTTGCTATTTATCCATTATTATATACTGATTAAAAACGACTTTTTCAACAAGTTGAACGGATATGTTAAGTTACGGTTATGTTATTTTCCGATTCGCACTAAATTAGAGCTGAGATATTAGTTTGGTTGATCGCTAATACACCTTTTCACCATTCGCTTAAAACTGCTTTGTCAACTTTTCCAATTATACTATTCTTCTGTTTAGAACCCCACCAATTTCTTTAACGACCTCGAATAGATATGGAAAAGTTATAGCGTAGATTTACAATGGATTGCCCACATTGCTCTTCAAACCGCACTTTTGAACGCAAAGCTCTGCTTAAACAAGGTTACAAGTGCTATCGTTGCCGCAATTGTTTAGATTTTTTAATGAGAGAACCCTTTCCTTTTTAACCCTTTATGCTATCCCAATGGGTTAATCTTTAAGGTAGTAACCTGGCGGCTTCGCTATAAATAATCACCTACCACCGCGCACCGCGCAGCATTTCCGAGCTTCAACTTCAATTTAGCTGCTCAGGTTAAAATAGGTGGGCTTAGCAGTATAATTAGATTATCGGTGGCTCTAAGGAGGAATTTGCGGGTCGTTTAGAGGTAGTCTTCCTTAAAGTATAGCCTCATTACCTGACCTGATACAGTTTTAAATAAGAGTACAAGGACTTAAAATAAAGTGAAAGGTAATCTTCCGGCACAACTGACTGGTTTTGTGGGACGGCAAAAAGAGCTGAACCAGATTAAGCGGCTCATTCAAGAAACTCGCTTGCTTACTCTAACCGGGCCGGGGGGTTCCGGCAAAACCCGCCTTGCCCTTGAAGCCGCTGCCATCTTGGCTCCGAACATCACGGCCGGAACCTGGTTGGTTGAACTGGCAGCCCTTACCAGCCCTCACTTGGTTGTTCAGCAGGTCGCCCAGGCCCTGGAGATAGTTGAGCAACCTGACCAGGATTTGTTGACTACTTTGATTGCTGTCTTGAAACCTCGCCGCTTGTTGCTGGTCCTGGATAACTGTGAGCATTTACTAGATGCTTGTGCCACCCTCTCCGAGCGGTTGTTGAAAGAGTGTCCCCAACTTCTAATCCTGGCTACCAGCCGCGAGAGCTTGCGGGTCGACGGTGAAACGGTGTTGAGCGTACCGCCCCTGGAACTCCCCGAACCCGCCGCCCTAGCCGCGTGTAACCTCCAAGAATTGGCTCGGACGGAAGCGGTACAACTGTTCGTGCTGCGCAGCCGGGCCGCCCAACCCAGTTTCGAATTGACCGAGCAGAACCGTGAGGCAGTAGTTGATCTTTGCCGCCGCCTCGACAGTCTGCCGCTAGCCCTTGAACTGGCGGCAGTCCGCCTTGGCAGCATGAGCGTTACCCAACTAGCTGCCCGCCTGGAAACTAGTTTGGACGCGCGCTTCCGGCTGCTCAACCTGGGTAGCCGGGCGACCCTTCCCCGCCATCGAAGTTTAGCAGCCCTGCTCGAATGGAGCTACGAGCGGCTGTCCGAACGCGAGCAGGTAATGCTCCGCCGGGTAGCGATATTCCGGGGAGGGTTTTCTTTAGCAGGGGCGGAGGTGGTCTGTCCCGGTGGGTACGCCACGCCGGAGGGACAGGGCAAGATCCAAGCGAACGACCTTTTTGAATTGCTGGACGAGCTCTCCCGTAAATCACTTCTACAACCCGACCTGGCCGGAGCAAACCAGACCGAACCCCGCTACCGCTTGCTTGAGACAATCCGCCAGTATGGCCTGGAAAAGGCGGTTCAGGCGGGAGAATACGAGCGGCTAAGGCAACGTCATTTAGAGTGCTACGTCGTTTTTGCCGAGAATGCTGCTACCTTTTTGCAGGGACCGGAACAGAGCGGCTGGCTCAAGCAAGTTGAGCAGGAGCAGGCTAACTGTCGGGCTGCCCTTGAGTGGGCTATCGAAAACGACCGGCTTGAAGAAGCTTTGCGCCTGAGTGCGGCGCTCTGGCCTTTCTGGCAGGCCCGCTCCTATTTTGAAGAGGGCCGTCGCTGGCTTAAAGAGGTCCTGGACCGCAGTCAAGACCGAAACATTTCGCCTTCTATCAGGGCCAAAGCGTTAGAAGGAGCCGGGGTGCTCTTCAGCCTGTCTGATTACCACGCCTCGCTCGCCTACCATCAAGAGAATTTGCGGCTGAGATACATCTTAAACGATCAGGCTGGTCTGGCTGCGGCGCTAAAGGATTCGGCCTGGCTGGCCTTGCACTACAACGACTTCGAACAGGCTAAAAGTCTTGGCGGTGAGAGCCTCGCCGTAACCCGCAAGCTTGGTGACAAGGCCGGTGAAGCCGCGGCGCTTTTTGTCCTGGCTATCGCGGCCTATTTCGAGTCTGAAAAAGAGCTGGCCGCGCGTTTAAGCCAGGAGTGCCTGGAAATCTGGCAGGAGTTAGGTGATGAAGGCAGTGTTGCTGCGGCTTTGCATTTACAGGGTAAGATAGCCCTGGCCCGCCTGGACTTCGGGGAAGCGCGCCAGGCTCTGCTCAAAAGTTTAGCTCTCAATCGTCAGCTTGGCAACCTGTTAGGGGCCTCCAACAATGTGCTGGAATTGATGCAGCTTGGCCTAGTACAACCGGAGCAACCGCATGGCCTACGCTACACCGCCCGCTTGCTGGGCTGGTCGGCCAGTTTCGAGGCAACGTTAGGTGTTAAGATGCCGCCCCTGGCCCGACTGAGTTTCGATGGGAGCCTTTCGGAGTGCCGGTCCAGGTTGGGTGAGACTGTTTTTCAAGCCTTGTGGGAAGAGGGTAGTCGCCTTAGCTTGGAGCAGGCGCTCGACCTGGCCCGAACGGGCGGCCTGCTGCTATCGGAAGCAACTCAAAAAGGACCGGATCTGAACCAACTTACCCCACGGGAGACCGAGGTCCTGCAACTGGTAGCGGCCGGCCTCACCAACGCCCAGACCGCCAGGCAGCTATCAGTAACGCCGCGTACTATCAACGCCCACCTAACCTCCATTTATGCCAAGCTGGGCGTTACCTCACGCACAGCGGCTATTCGCTATGCCCTCGACCACAACCTGTTCTAACCATCCTATTGTTAAAACTAACAGGGTGCAAGATCCGACTCAAAATTGTTAGAACTAACGATGCGCCACCATCCTTCCTGCTCTAAACTAGAGCCAGGTGTCTGGATAAAAGTGCCCGGAGCCTCTAGCCTAATCCAATAAATTAGTGTCTAACAGAGCATAAAGGAGTTAATAAAGCAATGTCAATGGAAGAGAATAAGGCCCTCAACCGGCGGGTAGTCGAGGAGATCATAAATACAGGGCAGGTGGAGCTTTTCAGCGAGGTGATGGAGGAACCGATTGCGGCCCATCTGCGCCGGGATATTGGGGCGTTGTGGCAGGCTTTCCCTGATTTGCACTATACCATCGAAGATATGCTGGCCGAGGGGGAACAGGTAGCAATGCGCGTCACCATTACCGGCACCAACACCGGGCCGTTTCAGGGCCGCCCGCCGACAGGTAAGGTTGCCCGCTGGGCCGCCACGTCCTTCACCCGGCACGCCAATGGCAAGATTGTGGAGCAGTGGCTAACAATAGACATGCTCCCTCTGCTCCAACAGCTTGGTGTTATTCCCGGCGCAGTTCCCAGGCATGCCGGAGCGTCCAGTAGTTTAGTTTAACCATGAAAATGAGGTTCTCTAGAGTCTACATGATTGGCCTTAACCTCAACCAACTAGGTAGCCAGCCACCACCGGTAATACTACCTTATTGATTTAGCAAATAAAAATAAGCTGGTAGTCCGTCCAGAAGAGCCTACAACCCAACCCCTCAAGCTGAGGTATCCTAATCAACGGCATAAATAAGCGGACTACCTGGAAAGGAGTTAAAAGTATGTCAACAGAACAAAACCAGGAAATTCAACACCCAACAGCTAATCTTGCCAACGAAGCTGAAAGTGAGCGGAATAAAGCGCTTATGCTGCGCCTGATTGACGAAGGGTTCAATAAAGCCAATCTGAGTGTGGTGGAGGAGATCGTGGCGCCAGGCCAGCAGGAACATCAATATTTTGGTCCTAACCAACCAGGTGGTCCTGAAGGCACCAAAATCATAATCCAGAACCTCCACCGCCTCTTCCCCGACTTTACCTTAACTATTGAGGACATGGTGGCTGAAGGCGACAAGGTGTGGGTACGCGCCACCGGACGCGGCACCCACCGAGGCGAGTTCCTGGGCCGTCCACCCACTGGCAAGCAAGTAGCAGTCGCTGTAATTGACATCTGTCGCTTTGAGAACGGTAAGATGGTCGAGCATTGGGGAGTGCCGGATAGATTCCACATGATGATTCAGTTAGGTATTATTCCTGAACCACAAGGGACACCAGAGCGGCTATATCAGAAGTAAGATTATTCAATTATACAGAGATATAACCAGGTTGTCCGGCTGGTTTTAAGGTTGAATGCTTGAATAAGTTGTCCAATTTAAATTTGCTTTGTTTCCTTACTCTTGATTTAGAAGGCAAAGTGCATACGGCCCTAGTGGCTACCTGTTTTATCCAGTTTGGATGGCCCTGGTAGCCACCACCGGCGGTGCTGGTGCTGATAAGCTTCATACAGGCCTGGTGGGGCATCTCACTCACGGCGGGTACGCGAGGCATGGGCGGCGGGGTGGCGAGCACGGCGATCCTTGGGCTCGGGTGGACGTTGCTGACGAACGGCTACCCGATTGCGTACTGCCTGCTGCCCTGCCCAGTCGCCGCGCCGCTAAGTGATGTCGCCCACATCGGTAGCCTGGTGCTTGGCATCGTGGCTGTATTGGCTCATATAATAAAGGTGTCGGCTGAAGCCAGTGGGAGGTAGCTGTATTGGCAGGTGGCGCTTTCCCCGTTAGGTCGACTGACCCCTTGTAATGGCTATTTTTACTGTCCAGCCAAAATTTTCAATTCAGCTACTTTAAACAGTTATTAAAGCTGTGTACGTTTTGACGAAATTTACTATGACTGCACTTTTATTATCACTTGACGGATTGCCTCATGAGAGACGCCGTATATCTCGGCTAAATGCCGCAGACTTTCACCTGAAGCTTTCCTGGAGGCGACTTCCTGCCACTTATCCTGGGGAATTTGAGTAGGTTTTACATAGTAGCGGATTTGCGAGGCCACAATAAAGAGAAACAGCGGGTCAACAATCTTCTGTACCTCATGGAGATTGACCGTAAAAAAGTCTGAAGTGATGATGCTATCCCCGTCACTTCCGT
>CADDZM010000231.1 GCA_902812345.1 Chloroflexota bacterium
ATCTGTTGCTGGAGCGCGTCCGGGGTTGTCACGACCATTACACCCGGCGTGGAAGGTACGGGAAGTTCGGTGACGGCGGGCGAAGGGCTGGCCGGAGTTTCGGCGCAGCCAGCCAGGAGCAAAGCGGCCAATAGCGAAATGACCGGCAGCGAAAAAGCGGCCAGCTTTCGGTGGGATTTTGCGTCAGGAGCAAAATTCATAAATCAAAAGTTTTTTCTGAAGCCACTTCCCGACCGTCCCGGCCGGGGCCGGTTGCGCAATCAGGTAGCCCTGGGCCGCCTCACAATCCAGGGAGCGCAGGTGGTTTAACTGCTCGATAGTCTCGATACCTTCGGCGGTGACCTCAATGCCCAGATTATGGGCCATTGTGATAATTGTGCGGACCAGTTCGGTATTTTCCCCGCTGCTGGTAATGCGGGATACAAAGGACCGGTCAATCTTCAAGATATCAATGGGAAAGCGATGCAGATAGCTCAGGGACGAATAGCCGGTGCCAAAATCATCCAGGGCCAACTGAATACCCATCGCCCTTAATTGTAGCAGACTGGTGGTAATAATTTCAGCGTTTTCCATCAAAACGCTCTCGGTAATTTCCAGGGTCAGGTGATGCGGCGACAGGCCGGTTTCGGATAGGGCCGCTTTGATTTGTTCGACCAGGTCAGGCTGCAAAAACTGGCGGCTGGATAGGTTTACGCTTATACGGGCGCTCGTAAAACCGGGGTTCTGGGTCTGCCACTCACGCATCTGGCGGCAGCTTTCAAAGAGCATCTTCCAGCCGATAGGCACAATCAGGCCGGTTTCTTCGGCCACCGGGATGAATTCACCGGGGGATACCAGCCCTTTTTCGGGGTGCTGCCAGCGAACCAGGGCTTCAAAACCTTTCACCTGGCCGTCGCAGAGCGAAATAATCGGCTGATAATACACGCAAAACTCGTCTTTTTCGAGGGCTTTGCGCAGGTCGGTTTCCAATTGAAGCAGTTTAACGGCGCTGGCGTGCATGCCCAGGTCGAACAGGGCATAGCGCGCCTTGCCGCTAGCCTTGGCTTTATAAAGGGCTGTATCGGCATTTCGCAGCAAATCCTGGGGGTCGTCTACGTTGAGTTCCCCCATCGCAATACCGATGCTAGTCGAGGTAAAGACCTCCTGGCCGCGCAGGTCAAAGGGCCGGGCAATTTCTTCTTGAATCCGGTCAGCGATACAGGTAGCGCCCAGCGCCCCGTTAATATCTTCGAGCAAAATGGTAAATTCGTCGCCGCCAAAACGGGCCACGGTATCTTCCGGGCGCAGACAGGTTTTGAGGCGTTGGGCAATCGCGATTAATAACTGGTCGCCCGTAACATGGCCGAGGCTGTCGTTGATAACTTTGAAGCGGTCCAGGTCCATAAAAAGGACCGCGAACGAGCTGTTATGCCGCCGGTTGCGGGTCATGGCGTGCTCGAGGCGGTCCATGAAAAGGGTCCGGTTGGCGAGGCCGGTCAGGGCATCGTGCAGGGCATAATGGCGCAACTTTTCCTCGGCCAGTTTGCGCTCGGTAATATCCTTGCTGATGGCCGCGACCCGGTAGACTTCTCCGGCCTTGTTGCGGACTGGAAAAGCTTTATCCCAGACCCAGCGTAGCGAGCCATCGGGCCGGATAACCCGGTATTCCAGTTCGTAGTCGCCGGTCATTTTGCGGGCCTGGTGTTCGACCACCGTCTGGTAGTCGGCGGGGTGGACGGCTTCCAGGAACGAGTAGAAATAGTTGTAAACGCTCTGGCGGCTGCGGCCCCAGATTTCCTCGTAAGCCGGGCTGATATAAAGCACCTGTTCGAGTTTGGGGTCTACCATCCAGAAAACGTCCTTGATATTTTCGGCCAGTTGCAGGAAGCGTAGTTTTTCGCTTTCGAGGGCTTCTTCGGCCAGTTTGCTTTCGGTAATATCGTCCAGGGTGCCGGAAATCCCGGCCACGCCGTTTTCTTCGTCCAGGGTCAGCCGGGCGAAAAAGCGAACCCACCGCCAGCTTCCGTCCTTAATCATCCAGCGCACTTCGTGGCGAGCATATTCCTGGGTGCGCTCCAATAGCGGCGTGAAAAGCTCGGCGTTATACTGGCGGTCGTCAGGGTGAATGTAGTCGAGGAAGCAGGTACCGAGGCTTTCTTTGAGAGTATAGCCGGAGACTTCGGTCCAGGCCGGGTTGAGGAAGGTCCAGCGGCCCTGCTCATCGGTCTGAAAAACCACTTCTTTTAAGCTGTTAAAGACTGAGCGGTATTGTTTTTCCCGCTTCTGGACCTCGGCGTAAAGCCAGCCGCGCTCAATGGCAATATTAAGGTGCTCGGCAAGTACTTTCATTAAATGCAAGTCGGCCTGTGTTAATTTGATGCCGTTATTAGTCTCGACATTAAAAACACCAACGGTCCGGCCCTGGACTACGAGCGGTACGCACACTTCGGAAACAATATTTGGGACGGCCCCGATATACCGCGGTTCAGTCCGCACATCTTCCAGCAGGATAGCCTGGCCGGTGCGGGCCACCAGCCCTAAAATACCTTTGTCGGTGCTCTGGCGGTGGATGGTCGTCGCATAGCCTATTTGGTGCTGCATCACGAGTTCGGTATAGTTGGTTTCCGGGGCCAGAAGATAGAGGCTGACCAGTTCGTAATGGAAGGTTTCTTTAATGGCTTCCACAATCTTGCGGACAATTGCAGTCAGGTGAATCTCCCGGGCCACGGCGTTACGGACCCGGTTTATCAGTTTTTCTTCCTGGGCCAGGCGCTTGGCCGATTTTAACAACTCCCCCTGGCGCTGGCGGCTTTTGCGAAGGGCTTCTTCAACTGCTTTTCGTTCGGCGATTTCCTGTTGCGCCCGCGAGTATAGCTGCGTGTTATCCAGGGCAATCGAGGCCAGTTCAGCGAAACGGGTCAGCAGTTCGATTTCGGCAGGCGTAAATTTCCGATCCTCGGTCAGGTGCGCTAACCCCAACACGCCCAGCACCTGACCGTCTACCCGGAGCGGCAGATTTATAATGGCATAAAGGCTTTCGTAGATGGGCCGGCGCAACCGGCTGGCCCACTCGCTGTAATTATCAAGCACAATGGTGCGATTTTGTTCCCAGACCTGCCCGGCCAGACCTTCCCCCTTTTTAATGGTTTGAAAATATAACCGGCGTTTTTCTTCGTTGTCGAGGTTTACTTTTAATTCCAGAAATGAGTTGGTGGGGTCCACCAGGTAAACATAAGCGAAGTGGGTGCCGACTAACTGGGCGGACTTTTCCACAATAGTTTTAAGAAGCTGGCCCAACTCCTGGCGTTTCATCAGGCCCAGGGTCACTTCGTTAAGGGCAGCGTGGTAAAAATGTTCCTGTTGCCGCCTCGCTTCGGCCAGGTCGAGGTCGGGTGCTCCAGGCGCCGGTTGCCAATTAGCTTGTTCCGCTATATTTTGAGGATGGCTGTTAGCAGTAAGGGGGTACCCACTCCTGTTTCGCATAATAAAACTTTCAGGTCCGTCCATTTAATGTAACTTTCTGTAGCAAAGCCAGGATTTGAGCGTAAATTTTAATGAACTTTATCTACCGCCAGGTAAGCTTACCATTGCGAGATAAGGTTTATGTAACGAAATCTTGAAGATTGTGTATCGAAACAGGCAGCCGTAAACATATAATAACAAAAATCCTTCGAAAGATAACAGTACTTTTAGCAGCTTTTGCCGTTTGGAATGAAAAAAGCTATAATTTACGATACAAAACCGCCAATCCGGTTTTGATAGAAGGTTTTTCAAAGGTTTTAAGAATAAGCTTTCAGGCAAAATTTTTAAAGAAAACGGCGTAATCCTGCTTAAACTTCAAGAGAACCGCTCCTGGCCGGGCCTTACCTCGAATATGTTTACCGGGGCAGCGGCGGCGCTGCTGCTGGTAATGGTCTGGCCGCTGGCGGCCCGGCTCGATTTTTATGGGGCGCAACTAGGCCGCCGGTTGGCTTACCCTTTTTTCCAGGGTAGCTCGGAAGGACTCATTTTGAGTGAGGTGGCGCTTATCCGGCAGGGCAGTTCGATTTATCTGCCGTTCCGGGGCGATTTATTCGTTTCCGCGCCCTACCCGCCTCTTTATTACTACCTGACCGCCTGGGTTTCCGGCCTGGTAGGGGCCGCCGAAACCAATTTTACGGTCGGGCGAGTAATTTCTCTTATTTCGGCCTGGGTTAGCGGCCTTTTAATCGCCTGGCAGGTTCTCTTTTTCCGGCCCCCCGCTCAAACCTCTGGCCTGACTCGCCCTCGCCACCTTATAAAAGGGGCTATCGCGGCTTTGGCCGGGCTGGCTTTCCTGACGCTCCCGGCGGTGCTAGTCTGGTCGGCGCGGGTGCGGGCCGATATGCTGATGACCGCTCTCCAACTGGCGGGCCTGGCCCTGGTCGGGGAAGGTGGGCGCCGCCAGCGTTTTAGGCTGAGCCTGGCGGCAGTCGTCCCGTTTGCCCTGGCTCTCTACACCAAACAGACCGCCCTGGCCGGTCCGGCAGCGGCCCTGGTCTTTGTGGCCTTCGCTTATGGCCGCCAGTGGCGCAAAACCGGAGTCTGGGTGGTGGCGCTGGCGCTTGCGGCAGGGGTGCCTTTTTTAGTCTTAAACTTTACGACCGGCGGCGAACTCTTCCGGCGGTTGTTCAAATATCACAACCTGCCCTGGCTGCTTATTAATTTCGAGAGTTACGCCGGGCTGTTCGTGCAGGAAAATTTAGGGCTGTTAATCCTGGGGGGCGCTTTAATAGTCCTGGCCCTGGCCGGGATTGTCGTCCGGCTACAAAACGGTAACCCGGTGCAAAAAGACTCGCGCCTGGACCTTTTTATTGAGGCCGGGCGGCAAATTCCCCTCGCGGTCTGGTATCTCGGCGGGTCGCTGGCGCTGCTGGCCGGGTTGGGCGTGGCCGGGGCCGACCACAATCATTTTCTTCCGGCGGAAGCGGCGACCTGTCTTGCGGCGGGAGTTTGCCTGGTCTGGCTGCTCTACGCCGGGCGGAAGCGCTGGTTAAGCCTGGTTGGCCTGGGTGTGCTGGGTTTGCAACTGGCTTTCTGGTCGGTCCCGGCGCAGCGTTACGAAATTGAGTTACGCACCCGTGACGCCGATTACCAGCGCCAGTTAGGAAAGATAGTTACGTATGCCGCCGCCCGGCCCGGCCCAATTCTAACCAGCGAAGCCGGGTTTTTTGTCCTGGCCGGGAAATCGCCCCAGGACGGACCGTACTACAACGATTTGTTTACCCTGGCCGCCCTGGACAGGCAAGGACTTTACAGCGAGGCCGGGCTGCTTGAAGCGGTCCGGCGCAAGCAGTTTTCAGTTGTGCTGGCCGAGGGAGACCTGTTTAATGCCGCAGCCAGGCCGGATGTCTGGACCCCCGAACTGGTCGAGGCTCTCAAAGAGAATTATTTTCTCAAGTTTACCGATGTCTGGTATACCTACGAGCCGAAACCTTGATGGTTGTTAATTGATATTATTGGTGAAATTGTTCAAAGGAAAAGCGAGAGAAATTGATGAGCGCAAATTTAAGAAAAATTCAAAGGCGCATGGAGGAAATTGGCAAATCCCGGTACGCGGGCAGCCTGACCCTTTCAAATTTACAGGCTGAACGCCAGGACGGCGAAGACCCCGAAACAGTCTGGCTATCCGAGGGAGACTGCTGGGGCAAGCGTGACAGCAATTACATCGTTAGTTTTGACGTAGAAATCCCGCCTGAGTGGCAGGGCCAGACCCTGGCCCTTCACCTCAATCTTTCTCTGCCGGTCAAGGACCCGCCCCTCAATACTATTGAGGGCTTACTCTGCCTGGACGGGGTGCCGTTCCACGCCCTGGACCGCTATCACCGCGAAATTGTATTACCGCCCGAAAAGACTTCAACGGACCGGCTAAGGGTATCGGTCAAGCTCTGGACCGGTATCGCGGCTGATTATCATGAAGTTGGCAAGCTCGAACTGGTCCGCCTACACCCGGCTGCCGACCGGCTCTTTTTGCGAATGAGCCTGGCCTTGAACGCGGCCAAAGTCCTGTCCGAAACATCCCCGACCTGCGAGGCTTTGCTGGCGGCCCTGGACGCGGCCTGCCAGGAACTTGATTTTAGACAGCCGGGCGACCGATCCGTTTTGCAGAAATCTTGCGAAAAAGCTCTGGAAGTTTTAGAGAAAAAATGGCAAGCCCTGGAACTGGAAAGTAACGACTGGCAGCCGAACGTGATTGCCACCGGGCATGCCCATATTGACGTGGCCTGGCTGTGGCGGCTCAAGCATACCCGGCTCAAAGCGGCCAACACTTTCAGCACAGCCCTCTATCACATGGATCGTTACAAAAATTTTATCTTTACCCAGAGCCAGCCGCAGCTTTACCAGTACGTCAAGGAAGACCAACCGGCCCTTTACGAACGGATTAAAGAAAAGGTAAAGGCGGGCCAGTGGGAGCCGGAAGGCGCCATGTGGGTCGAGGCCGATACTAACCTTACCGGCGGCGAGAGCCTGGTCCGCCAGTTCCTGTTCGGGCAGCGCTTCTTCCGGCAGGAATTTGGCGTCACTTGCAAAGTGCTGTGGTTGCCGGACGTTTTTGGCTACAGCGCGGCGATGCCGCAACTGATAAAAGGGGCCGGGGCTGAGTATTTTATCACGACCAAAATTAGCTGGAACGAAACCAACCGCTTCCCCATGGATACCTTCTGGTGGAAGGGTCTGGACGGCAGCAGAGTGCTGACTTACTTTATTACAGCCCAGAACGATGACCATTCCTGGCACTATTACACTTATAACGGCGAAATGCGGCCAGAAGTGCTTTCGTTGTCCTGGAAGAATTACCGCCACAAAGAGTTGAACCGCGAAATGCTGCTGGCTTACGGCTTTGGTGACGGCGGCGGCGGTCCGACCCGGGAAATGGTCGAAGCGTCCGGGCTGCTCGAAAACGCGATTACCCCTGAAATTCCAACCTCTAAAACGGGGCATGTCGCAGACTTTATGGATAGACTGGCCGAGCGGGTGGGCCGGAATCCCGACCTGCCGGAGTGGTCCGGCGAGCTTTACCTGGAATATCACCGCGGCACTTACACCAGCCAGGGCCGGGTCAAAAGGTTTAACCGCCAGGCCGAACAGGCTTTGCACAACGCCGAGTATTTAGCTAGTTCAGCCTTATCACTGGCCGGGCAGCCTTATCCCCAGGAAGATTTGAACGAGGCCTGGAAGATTGTCCTTACGCACCAGTTCCACGACATTCTGCCAGGTTCTTCGATTGGTGGGGTTTACTCGGACGCGGTTGAAAATTACGCCGAGGTTTCCGCCATCACCGGCCGCCTGATTGCCGCCAGTAGACAGACACTGGTTGACAACCTGGCGGCCCCGGCAGGTTCGCTGGTGGTCTTTAACCCGGTGTCGTGGCCGCGCACTGAGCTTGTTGAAATCGAGCAGGCCGAGGCCGCCGGACTGGCTCTGCCAGCCCAGACGGTTGAAGACGGCCGCGCCCTGGTCCGGGTTGAAGGCGTGCCATCCCTGGGCTACCGCTGGTTTGGGCCGGACGACAAAGCCGCAACCGCGCCTGCAAACACTCTTTCGGCTTCAACAACTTTGCTTGAAAACGAGTTTTACCGGCTCGAACTGGACGAAATGGGCCAGATTACTCGCTTACTGGATAAGGCCGGGTACGGCGGCAAAGGCCGCGAAGTGCTGCAGGCCGGCCAGGCCGGTAACGTCTTCCAGTTCTTCGAGGATAAGCCGGTTGATTTCGACGCATGGAACATTGACGAGTACTTCGAGCAGAAAATGTATGGGTTTGAACAGGCTCCCGCGATAACCGTCATCGAGCAGGGTCCGCTGCGGGCCGGTCTGCGGCTGGAATGGCTTTACCAGGGCCGCAGCCGTATCACCCAGCGCCTTTATATTTACGCCGGGTCGCGCCGGATCGACTTCGTGACCGAAGTAGACTGGCACGAGCGGCAGACCTTACTCAAAGTTGCTTTCCCGGTGGAAGTGCAGAACGGCCGGGCGACCGCTGAGATTCAATTTGGCAATATCGAACGCCCCACTCACCGCAATACCAGTTGGGACAGGGCCAAATACGAAACCTGCGCCCACAAATGGTTCGACCTGGCGGAAGGCGACTATGGCGTGGCAATCTTGAATGACAGCAAGTACGGCTACGATGTCCACAACTCGACCATGCGTTTGAGCTTGCTGCGCGGGCCAATTTCGCCCGACCCGAAAGCCGACCTGGGCCAGCACCAATTCACCTATAGCCTGCTGCCGCACGCCGGGGATTGGTTCGAGGGCGGCGTCTACCGGGCGGCCTATGAGCTTAACAATCCTCTCCTGGCGTTTGTTAAGACTTCGGCGGGCGGGCAATCGGGCAGTCCCGCGAAGGATTTCTCGCTGGTGCAGGTCGAGCCGTCAAATGTAATTGTGGAGACTGTCAAGCGGGCCGAAGACAGCCACGGCCTGGTGGTGCGCATCTATGAGTGCGCCAACCGGCGCGGGCCGTTCGATTTAAAATTCGCTTTCCCAATCGCTTCCGCTATCGAAACGAACCTGCTGGAAGAAGAAACGGGCAAAGTGGAAATGGGCATTGACGGCCAGAGCCTCCAGGGCTTCTTGAAGCCGTTTGAAATCAAGACTTTCCTGGTGAACTTGCAGAGGCCGGGGGCAGTCTAAAGCGGCTGGAAGGCTTGTGGTATAATCCAGGCTTGATACCGCTTTTGGGATTCCGATTTTTAATTATTCTGGGAGATTTTCTGGTTGCAAACTCGTCCTCGCCCACCGGCGAAGCCTGAAGAAAATCAGCCGGTTGCGCCGGAAGCAGCCCATGCTACCCGGCGCAACTGGCTGACTACCGACCTCGCAAAACGACTTATGAACGCCGGGCTAGCCCTGGTCGGGCTTGGCCTTGCCTTTGTGTACGTCAGCAAGGATTGGTCAGGCTATAGCAAATTGCCCGGTGGCCGCAAGGTCGCGCTTGGTTTTTTGCTGCTGGTCGGGGTTGTCTTGCTGGCCGGACGAGTGTTGCCGGACGTTCGCCGGACGGTCGTCCGCCGGGTTGCGGCGGAAAAGCTGACCGGGACTCTGGCGCGGACCTGGACCCCGGTCGGCCTGGTGGTGGCGCTGGCATTCGTGCTGCGTTTGTGGGGAACCAATTTTGGCCTGCCCTACCTGGAACACGTGGACGAGTGGAATGTAGCCGAACGAGCCTTGCACATGGTCCAGACCGGCAATTTTGACCCGCTTGATTATCTCCAACCGGGCCTGGCCGATAACGACCGGCAAGCCTTTACCTACCCGACCCTCACGACTTATCTTGAAACCGGCGTCTTTACTGTGCGCTTTTTGCAGGGCGTTGCCGCCGACCGGTTTGACGGCACCAATAACCTCGCTTCACCCTATTACAAGGGGGATTTCTACCTGTGGGGCCGGGGTCTGGTGGCTTTGCTGGGAGCGGGAACGGTCTTGCTGGTCTTTTTGCTGGGCCGCCGGGTTTACAACTACCGGGTTGGCCTGGTGGCGGCGGTCTTCCTGACCTTTTTCTATCTTCACGCCCTCAATTCTCACTTTCTAACTACCGATGTACCGAGCGGCTTCATGGCCCTGCTGCCTTTCTTCTGGATTTTGCCAATTTTGGAAAATCGCCGCGAATGGCGCAACTACCTGCTGGCCGGGTTTCTATCCGGCCTGGCGGTGGCGACCAAGTACAATAACGCCCTGATTTTGCTGCCCCTTGCGCTGGCGCATCTGCTGGGGCGGCCTCCTCGCCAGTGGGTCAGTTTCAAGCTGCCGACAGCTTTCCTGGCGGCAGGGTTGGGCTTTTTCGTGGGCGCGCCGTTTGTTTTCTTTCACCTGCCCCAATTTTTTACCGACCTGGCCGCCATCATCAATCATTACCAGAACCTCGGCCATCCCGGTTTTGAGGCTAACGACAACTGGCTTGAATACGTCAAATTTATGCTGGCCGATAACCTGGTGATTGTCGTCCTGTCCCTGGCCGGGGTCGCCCTCGCCTGTATCCGGCACACCCGGCGCGACCTGTTCTTGCTCTCGTTCCCGCTCCTGACCTATTTGCAACTTTCATCTTATAAGGTGAATTTCAGCCGGAACCTGATGCCGGTCGTTCCGTTCCTGGCAATTTTCGCAGCCCTGGCCCTGACGCTTGGCGTGTCCTGGCTGTGGCAAAAAGTCGGCCCGCAGTTTTCGCATTTACGCTTTTCCGCCTACGCGCCAAATCTTGCTATCAGCATCGTAGCGCTGGTGGCGGTCACCAGTCCGGCCCTGACCATCGTGCAGTACGACAGCTATAATTCCCAGCCGACCAACCGGGCCAGGGCGACCACCTGGATTGAGCAAAACCTGCCGCATGGCGCGAAACTGTGGCTGGAAACTTTTT
>CADDZM010000232.1 GCA_902812345.1 Chloroflexota bacterium
CGACATAAAGCCGTCTTTGTTGAGGTTGGCAGGGATTTCCTGGGCGTCGGCCTCATCGGTCAACAGGGTGTAAATGGTCGGGCCGCTCCCCGAAACGCGCACATAGTCGGCCCCGGCCTCGACCATGGCCTGCCGGAAGTAGTCCAGGCGGGGAAAGCGTTCGTAGACGGCCCGCTCGAAGCTGTTGAAAAAGAGCGATTGCGAGGGCCGCTCGTGCCGGGAGATAGCCCGGACAAGGGCGCGCGTGACCCCGCCGCTGCTGAAATCGTTACGGTCGAGCATCCGGTAAAGTTCGCGGGTCTTGTTGTCGGGCAGTTCAATCTGGGGAAAGAGCAGGACCAGCCAGGAAGGAGCCAGGGTGGGCAGGGTCTCCAGGCGTTCGCCGCGACCTTCCGCCAGGGCGGTGCCGCCTTTTATAAAGAAAGGCACATCCGAACCGAGCCGGGCGGCCAGTTCGATCAAGCGGTCATCGTCGAGGTTCATGTTCCAGAGCCGGTTGAGGGCAACCAGGGTAGTGGCTGCGTCGCTGCTGCCGCCGCCCAACCCGGCCTTGATAGGGATAACTTTTTCCAGATAGAGGTCGGCCCCGCGCTGCTGGCCCTCGCCGCACATTTCGTGCATCAATAGAGCGGCCTGCCAGACCAGGTTGTCTTCCACGACCAGCTCCGGTTGGTTGCAATCGAACTGCAAGTCGGCGGCCGGTTTGAGGTAAATTTTGTCGGCCAGGCCGATGGTTTGCATTACCGTCATTACCTCGTGAAAACCATCCGGGCGCTTGTTCAAAACTTCCAGACTGAGGTTAATTTTTGCGGGCGCGAGATAAACTTCCTGCCCCGGCGAGTCTTCTGCCATGCCGGCCTGCTCCTTTAATCATTGGTGTCGTGGCGATTTCCGAACAAAGTATACCACAACCTTTTGGGCTGCCGGTTCATTGTAGCAAGCAGGCGGCAACCCGGCCAAGGTACTTTTTGGCGGTTAAACGCTGGCCGGGTAGGGTATCCAGGCAACAGCGCCGACCGGACGGGCGGATTATGGTATAATTCGCTCGTTTGCAGCAGTAGATAATCTCCAGGGTTACGAGCGAGCTGATAATGCCCTTAAACCGGGTGAAGATTGGAAATTTCGAGTATAAATAATGCTGATTGATAAAATAAAATCGAAGTACGCTAAAATCGGTATAATCGGGCTAGGCTACGTGGGCCTGCCTATTGCGGTCTCTTTCGCGGAAAAAGGCTTTCGCGTGACCGGCTTTGACGTGGCAAAGGATAAAGTAGCCCAGCTAAAACGGGGCGAAAGCTATATCGGCGACGTGCCGGGGGAACGCCTTTTGCCGGTGGAAGCCTCCGGCCATTTCCGGGCTTCCACCGACTTCAGCGCCCTGGCCGCCCAGGACGTTATCATTATCGCAGTCCCGACACCGCTCAACCAGACCCGGGACCCTGACCTGACCGCCGTGCGGGCGGCTACCGGTCAGGTAGCGCGTTACCTGCAAAAAGGCCAGCTAATCATCCTTGAAAGCACTACCTACCCCGGCACTACCGAGGAAGTTTTGCAACCGGTGCTTGAAGCGGGCGGCCTTAAAGTCGGGCAGGACTTCCACCTGGGTTTTTCGCCCGAACGGATTGACCCCGGCAGCAACAACAGCAAAGGCTGGCGGTTTGAGAATACCCCTAAAGTGGTCGGCGGTGTTACCCCGGCCTGCCTGGAAGTGGCCGCAGCCCTCTATTCCAGGGTAATCGAAAAAGTCGTGCCGGTATCGTCGGCGCGAGTGGCCGAAATGTCCAAGCTCTTCGAGAATGTCTTCCGGGTGGTCAACGTAGCCCTGGTCAACGAAATGAGCCTGTTATGTGACCGCATGGGCATTAACGTCTGGGAAGTCCTTGACGCTGCCGGAACCAAGCCTTACGGCTTTATGAAGTTTACGCCCGGTCCTGGCGTGGGCGGCCACTGTATCCCGGTGGACCCTTTTTACCTGACCTGGAAAGCGCGCGAGTTCGAGTTTAATACCCGCTTTATCGAGCTGGCCGGTGAGATAAATTTGCAAATGCCTTATTTCGTCCGCGAACTAACCATGCGAGCCTTAAACAGCCACCGCAAGAGCCTGAATGGGGCTAAAGTGCTGCTGCTCGGCGTGGCCTACAAAAAGGATGTGGCCGACTTGCGCGAGTCCCCGGCTATCAAGATTGTCGAACTGCTCCAGCAAGACGGGGCCGAGATAACCTACAGCGACCCGCACGTGCCGGAATTTAACCTCGCTACCGAGTTTATCGCGGGCATCCAGTTCCATACCGATATGAGCAGTTTGAAATCGGTGGAACTGACCCCGGAAACGCTGGCCGGATGTGATTGCGCCATTATAGTGACCGACCACACCGCTTTTGATTACGATATGATTGTGAAAAACGCGCCGCTGGTGGTGGACACCCGAAACGCCCTGGCCGCCGTCCGCGAAAATCGCGAAAATATAATTTTACTTTAGTAAAGGCTTTCGCTTAAACCGGTTATTTTAAGATTATATTTCTCATATCTTGAAGTTTTCCAGGTGCAAAGCGAAAGCAGTGTAGAGGTGGAGTTCTTAATTTTTTGAGGGTGAGAGAAAAGACCGGCCTGGCAACCACAGAACCGGCCACTTCCGGGCAGGACCGGTTGCAAAATGTGGGGGGGCGGCTGGATTGGATTTTGATTGGCCTGCTCGGGCTGGCCTTGCTGGTCCGGTTGTACGCCTGGTGGCAGGCGCCGCGCCAGGGCTTTGTTATTGACGAAGCCGAGTATTACCAGATTGGCAGTATCCTGGCGGACGGGCGCGGGTGGGCCTTCTACGATACCGCGACCTGGGTCCGGCCTCCGCTTTATGTGTTGATGCTGGGTGGGGTCTTCCGCTTTTTCGGCGAAAACCTGGGGATAATCCGGATAATCCAGGTTGCCCTTAGCGTGGCGACGATTTACCTCCTCTACCGGCTGGCTTTGAGGGGTTTCGGGCGCAAGACGGCCCTGGTTACGGCCTTGCTGGCGGCAATTGCCTGGCCGTTCGCGGTCCTTTCATACCTGCTGCTTTCGGAAACGCTCTTTTTATTTTTATTCCTGCTTTCCCTCAATTTCCTGGCCGAATATTTAGCTTATCTGCCCGGTTCGCTCCCCGAAAACCCGGGCCGCCTGAGCCGGATTTTACCCCGCCCGACCCTTTATCTAATCGCGGGCGGCTTCTTCCTGGGGCTTTCAGCCCTGACGCGTGGGCAGGTCTTGAGCTTCGTGCCGTTTATCGCGCTTTGGATTTTAATCTCGCGCGGTTGGCGCAACTGGCGGGGTTGGCTGCCGCCCTGCGCGATTGTCGTCGCGGTCTTTGTCCTGACGGTTTCGCCCTGGGCTTTGCGTAACGCCCAGGTTTACGGCCGCCCCTTTATTGACACGACCGGCGGCTATAACTTTTACCTGGGCGCTTTGCACGGTCGCAACGGGGCGCTGGTATCTCAGACCCTCGAAGCGGTTAAGAACCAGGCCGACCGGGAGAATTTAGGCTACCAGAAAGGGCTGGAAGTCCTCTTTAAAAACCCGCTCGATTTTGCGGGCAAAGGAGTCAAAGAGTCGCTCGACTTCTGGAACCTCAACTTTGGGGCTGACGAACGCCTCAACGGCGCTTACACAGCGGGCGTGATTTCCCCGGCCTGGATGCTGCCCGACCAGGTTCTGGGCGATAGCCTCTATATAATCGTGGCGGCCCTGGCTTTGCTGGGCCTGGTGGTCGCGCCCCGTTCGCTCTACGGCCTTAAAAGCTTCGTGGCAATCTGGCTGGTTTACAACATGGCGCTGGCCTTCGCCTTTTTCGCCGTGACGCGCTTCCGGCTGCCGGTCTATTACCTGTTCTTTCCGTTCGCCGCCTATGTTTTGGCGCATCCACGCGAAACGCTGGCCTGGCTGAAGCAGCCTTTCAAATTGCCAGGACGAGCGAATAAGGTAAAAGGGTTGGGTTGGGCGGCTGGCCTGGCTTTGCCGGTGGTCTTTCTGGTAATCGTCTTACCGGGCTATCTGCCGCCCGACGGCTCGCTGGCCCAGACCGGCGTGGGGGTTGAGGCCTGGTTCACACAGCAGAACGCCGTCCGGGGTGACGAATTGCGCCGCCAGGGCAAATATGATGAAGCTCTTCAAGCTTATTCGCAGGCTATTTCCTATAAACCGGCGACCCAGATTGGCATCGGTCTGACCGAAGCGTTACAGGGCAAGTACGATGACGCGATTGGCCGGATTGGCCGCGCCAGCCAGGACATTGCTCAATCGCACCTGGCCCTCGGCTGGATTTATCTGCGCCAGGGTAACGAGGACTACGCGCACGGCGAGTTCCGCAGCCGCCAAATCGCCCTGGACAATACCTCGGACGAGTGGGCCTGGGATAATTTGCCAACTGCCCCTCTGCCGGACAACAAATTAACGCTGGGCGAGTTCGACTGGGGCTATGTCAGGGGCTTTCACATCTATGAGAAGGAAAATAACAATTCGCCTTATTTCCGTTGGACCGGTATGCGCGGCGAAACGGGCAACCAACCGGCCAGCCTGCGCTTTCCCCTGGCGGCTGGCAGCCAGCCAAAGTCAGTTTCAATCTATATGAACGGTTACCGCCCAACCAGCCTGACCCCGCCGGTCGTGGAAGTCTTCGCCAACGGGCGTTCGCTGGGTAAAGTTCAGACCACTCGCGATTGGCAGACCTATACCCTGCCGCTCCCGGCCGACCTGAACCCCGGCCAGCAGCTAATCATTCAACTGCTGCCGTCCAGCACCTTTGTACCCGGGGCCGACTCCCGGCGCGAACTCGGTGTAATGGTCCAGTGGGCTAAACTTAATTTGTAGAGTTTGAAAGTAGCCAGGAGAGTTTAGCGGATTACATGCCTGAGAGCGTGGCAAAATGAGCGATTGAATTCGAACTTGCTGGACTTTTTGAATGGTAAGGATGTATTGTTAATTCGCACAAAAAACAGAGTTAAAACATTAAAAATAAGGAACCCGCTCGTTAAAAGTTCCCACGTTCAACGTGCGATGTGGATATCTCGCGTTTTACGTTCAACAACCAGTAAGGAGTCACGATGCCAGCAAAGAAGCTTTCAACCACAAAATGGACCCTTTCGCCTGACCGCTGCTTTGACGTGAACCCGACCCAACGCAAAGTGGCCCGCCAGATTTACGGCACGGTTAAGGATTTACCGATTGTCAGCCCGCACGGCCACGTGACGCCGGCGCTCCTGGCCGACCCCAATGCCCGCTTCGGCTCTCCAGCCGACCTTTTTATTATTCCTGACCATTACGTCTTCCGCATGCTATACAGCCAGGGCATCAACCTGGCCGAATTGGGCGTGCCTACCCGCGATGGCCCGGTCGAGGGCGCGGACCACCGCAAAATCTGGCAGGTCTTTGCCGAGAATTTTTATCTTTTCCGGGGTACGCCAACCGGGCTTTGGCTGGCGGACGAGCTTACGACGGTCTTTGGCGTGGATGAAAAGCTGAACGGCCGGACTGCCATGGCTATCTACGACCACCTGGAAAGCGAGCTTGCCAAACCTGAATTTTCACCTCGCGCTCTTTTCAAACGCTTTAACATTGAAGTCCTTTGTACTACCGACGCTGCCAGCGACACCCTGGAAGGGCATAAATCGCTAAAGGCCGAGGGCTGGACCAATATCCGCCCGACCTTCCGGCCCGACGCGGTTATAAATTTGGAAGCGGAAAACTGGGACCAAAATATCCAGAAACTGGCTGAAGTTTCGGGCTACGATATAGACACATACGCAACCTTCAGCCAGGCTTTGCAGGAGCGGCGGGCCTACTTCAAGATGATGGGCGCGACCTCCACCGACCAGGCGGCAATCACACCCTTTACCGAGCGCCTTTCCGGCGACAAGGCCGAGAAGATTTTCAGCCGGGCCTTGCGCGGAAAGCTGCACGAAGATGACGCCGCCCGTTTCATGGCGCATATGATAATAGAGATGGCCCGCATGAGCGTCGAGGACGGGTTGGTGATGCAACTGCACGCCGGGAGTTACCGCAACCATAATGCCAGGCTTTTCAAGGTCTACGGCGCAGATAAAGGGGCCGATATTCCGGTCACGGTTGAATGGACGCACAACCTGTATAATCTTTTAAATGAGTTCGGCAACGACCCTCGCCTGACCCTGATTTTGTTCGGGCTGGACGAAAGCACCTACAGCCGCGAACTGGCTCCCCTGGCCGGGCATTACCCGTCCGTCCTGCTGGGGCCGCCCTGGTGGTTCCACGACAGCGTTAACGGCATGACCCGCTACCTGGACCAGGTGATGGAGACTGCCGGGCTGTATAATACGGCCGGGTTCAACGACGACACGCGGGCTTTCGTATCCATTCCGGCCCGGCACGATGTCTGGCGGCGCGTTACGAGCAACTGGCTGGCCGGGCTGGTCGGCAAAGGCTTGATAGATCTGGATGATGCGTTGGAAATGGCCCAGGAAACCAGCTACCGCCTGGCGAAAAAAGCTTATAACCTGGCTTAAAAGGAGGGAAATGTGACCCAACCAAACAACTCAACAGGACTTTTACAGGGCAAAAGTGGCTTGATTATTGGCGGCACTTCCGGGATGGGCCTTGCCACCGCCCACCAAATCGTGGCCTGGGGAGGCCGGGTTATCCCGGCTTCGTCCAATCCGCAAAAAGTCGAGGCGGCTTTAAAAGAGTTAGGCCAGGCTGAAAACTTCCCGGCCCTGACGGTGGACGCCAAAGACCGCCAGTCGCTCGAAGAGTGCGTCACAAAGGCGGTCCAGGCTCTCGGACAATTGGACTTCGTGTGTTACTTCGCGGGGATGCTCCGCTCCGGCCCGGTCGAAAAACTGGATGAGGCTTTGCTGGATGAGGCTTTCGCCCTGAACGCCAAGGGCGCGCTCTGGACCGGGCAGGCTGCTTTCCCCCACATGAAAGAGCGGGGCGGAGCAATCATCATTATCGGTTCGATGTCGTCGCACTTCGGCTGGGGTGGGACGCCTTCCTACAGCATTACCAAACACGCGACCCTCGGCGTGGCGGTGAACCTGGCGAACGAGTGGGGCCAGTACGGTATCCGGGTCATTCCGGTCTCGCCGGGCGTGATTATTACCGATCTGAACCGCGATATTTTGACCAAAAACAAGCCGCGCACTGACAGCTTCATAACCCGCACGCCCCTCGACCGGCTGGGCGAAACCAACGAGGTCGGCTCGGTTGTGGCTTTCCTTTGCTCGGACGCGGCCAGTTATATGAGCGGCGCGCCGGTCTTCGTGGATGGCGGCATGTCGGTACGAGGCGCTTATCCTTTGAAATTCGACTAAACCGGCTCCTATCCGCAGCCCAGAGTTTTAAAATGAGCAGGTCCCAACTTTGCCCTGGTAGTGCAAACTACCGGCGTTTCGTGGACCAAAGATGCGCGGGGTGGTCCGATGGCAACCCCGCGAAACCGCGTCCCGGAAATTTCCAGCCTGCCTTTCGGGCAACCTCCCCCAGAATCTTTTGAACCGGTTTATATATGCCACAATATAAGCTGGAGCGAAGGTAACGAATTCCACCAACCCCTGAGCGAAAAATTTGAAATCACGGAATTTAGCGGCGCTATTAAAAACCGGCTGCTCGGCTTTAAGGCGGCCAGCGACGGCTCAATTAAAATACGGTTTGAGAAAAGCTCCGGCGCGAAAACGCAAGGGAATGTGCTTCTCGGCTTTACCAGCCTTGGCGCGCCCGCCCGCACGGTGCCGTTTGAAATATTTTCGCTGGCATTGGGCGAGTGGGGCCAGGTGCGGTACAACGGGCGGTTTAGCTGGAATGGCGGCTGGAAATATGAGAAATGGGTCTATAATATCGGGCTTTTCCCGGGTATTATCCCTGCAAACCCCTTCCAGGGTTCCCCGGCCAGAAGCTATTCAAACCTGGCTGATTTGTGGTAAATTTTTGGCTGTAAAGGAATTCTGTGACAGGCGAAGCAGGGCAAAAGCGGGTTATGGAAGTTGAACAAGGCCTGTTAAAATTTAAAGACTTTGAATTACACTACCGGGCAGCGGGTCAGGGCAAGCCGGTGGTGCTGGTACACGGGCTGTCCGGCTCGGGGCATTGGTGGCGGCAGACGATGCCCGCCCTCGCCGGGCCTTACCGGGCCTACGCCCTGGACCTGGCCGGATTTGGCGGCAGTCGGGCCGGGTCTTTCCAACTACGGGTGGCTTCCCGGCAACTCCTGGCTTTTCTCGACGCTCTGGAAATTGATAAACCAAGCCTGGTAGGCCACTCGATGGGCGGGTTTATCGTGGCCGACCTGACCGCGCAGCATCCCGAAAGAGTGGAAAAGCTGGTGCTGGTTGATGCCGCCGCCTTGCCTTTTGAAGATGGCGTGCTGGGCCGGGGCGTGGGGTTAGCCCTGGCCTTCTGGCGAATGCCAAAAACTTTCTGGCCGGTCTTCCTGGGCGACGCCTACCGGGCCGGACCGCGCACGCTGTGGCAGGCCACCAGCGACCTGCTTGCGGCTGATATTGCTCGCGATTTAGAGCAAATTGAGGCCGAAACCCTGGTCGTCTGGGGTCAGCACGACCGGTTGGTGCCGCTTTCGCTCGGTAAGGAACTGGACCGCCGGTTGCATCATTCACGGCTGGAAATAATCCCGGGCGCGGCCCACAGCCCGATGCTGGAGCGGCCCCAGGAATTTAACCGGCTGCTGCTCAGTTTTTTGCAGAACTAAAGTAAAATCTAGGCCTCAGAGTTTGGGTCTTTGCCTTCGCCCGGTTTCCATACGTCGTCGTTACCGCCGCTCCGGTTAGCCATATATTTCATGATAAAGTAGCCGCCTAACACCAGCAAGGCCACTACCACAATCGCCGCAATAATTAAGGTATCCATAAAATCTTCCTCTCCTGACTTTAAGGCATTTCACGCTACCCGGTCGGGCAGCTTTTAACCGCAAAACGTCTACAGTTTAACCTTGCACGTTTCATTCCAGGACGAAGAAATTTCAGAGCAGGTATTTTGAGGGGTGAAACACAAAAGTAAATTAAAACATTTCCACCTCGACACCGATTCCCAAAGCCGCCGCCTTTTTGAAGATATGCGCGGCTATCGCCACGTCCTGGGCGGCATTCCCAACCGACTTGAAGAAAGAAATTTCGCCTTTCTCAAACCCGGCCCGGCCTGACCGCGCGCCAAGCACAATTTCGCCCAGTTCCGCGTAGATATGCTCCGGGCCGAATAACCCCGCTTGCAGGGGAATTACCACATCCCCCGCTTCGTGCAGGGCCGCTTCACGAGCGTCCACCACTAACCGGGCGCGGGCAACCGTTTCGCCGGGAACTTCCTGCATAGTCGGCTGGTACGAGCCGACACCGTTGATATGCGCGCCGGGAGCTAGCATGGCGTCATCGAAAAGAGGCGTAAAAGAGGTGGTGGCCGTCACCACGATTTCAGCCCCGCTAAGGGCTTCAGGCGCACCGCCAACCGCCCGAACCGTAAAGCCCGTATCAGCGGTCATGCGTTGGGCGAAGGCGGCGGTCTTAGCTGCGTCCCGCCCGACTACCCGCGCTTCCAGGAGCGAATCCGCAAAGACCGCCAGAGTCGCCTTTAGCTGGGCCTCAGCCTGCACGCCCGTTCCAAAAAGAGCCAGTCGGGTGGGGCGGGGTACGGAAAGATATTTTGCCGCCGCGCCGCCCGCCGCCCCCGTGCGGAGCGCTGTAAGGGTTGCGCCTTCCAAAAGAGCCAGGGGCCGCCCGGTATCAGCCTCAAAGAGCGTGACAAGGCCGTAAATCAGGGGCAAACCGCGGGCAGGGTTATTATTAAAGATGCTCACAACCTTTACCGCTAACTGGCCTTCCTGCCGGCTGCTGGCCTGACCGTTGATAACGCCAGGCATTAAAAGGAGCAGGCCGGAGTGGTTTTCGAGTGGGAAATGAGTCCGCAAAGGCACGGAAGCGCGACCCGCCGCCAGGGCTGCGAAAGCCTGCCCGACTTCCTCGACCGCCTCCCGCCAGTCCACCACTTTTAAAATGTCGGCCTTACTCAGGATTAGCACCTTGTTTTTCTACCTTCTTTCTAACTTCTAACTTTCTAACTTTATTTGTCGGTTTAGCGGGTTTTATCCGCGCCGGTTTTAACTGGCCCCTTTTATGCTTTAGATACCGTGAATGATAAAGGAATTTATAATATTTACAACATACCGGCAAATTTTAACTTATCGTTCGCGTAAAATTTGGACAGTTCGCTCAATATGCGCTAGATTGGCCTAATGAACGAAATAACACCTTTTAGAGTTGAACAAGTGGCCGATGTGCCACTTTTGTTGGCCCTGACC
>CADDZM010000233.1 GCA_902812345.1 Chloroflexota bacterium
CCGTAAGATAACCGCTCCCGTCCGGCCCCTGCGCGTCCTGGTGATAGACGACGACCCTAAACTGCTTTATATCTTGAAACGAATTTTAGAGATTGACCACCACGAAGTGACCATTACGGGGAGCGGGCGCGAAGCGGTGCGGCTTTTCACGAACCAGCCTGATAATTTCGACCTGGTGCTGACCGACATCAACCTTAAAGACCTTAACGGCTGGCAGATTGCCCAGGCCGTCCGGTTGCTCCGGCCTGAGCTACCGATTTTAGTCGTAACCGGCGGGGCCGCCAACCTTCAACCGGAAAAGTTAAAACATTACGCCATTACGGAAGTATTAGCAAAACCTTACTCGCTCGAAGATTTGCAAAAGGCTATCCTCAAACTGGCCGGCCCGCCTGAAGTTAATAAGGTGGAAAGTTAAAGCCCAAACCCACCCACCGGGCCAGACCTTTACCGCTCGATATGAAATGAAGAAGCAGCCGGATTTTCCCAGGCTGCTTTTTTTATTCTTTTAATAAGGGTCAAGCAATCTTGAATTGACTGGCCCGGTTTCTTGCAAAGAATTAGCGGGCGGACAGTTCAAGGACGGTCCGGGCCGGTGAGATTCGGGGTGAAACGGAAGCCGGGGCGGTCCGGCCCTGCCTTTGTTCGAGGTCTTCCCAGACTTCGCTCATGTACGAACCCATCACAACCGGGCGGCCCAGGGCAGCTTCAACATCCGCCGGGGTCAGGTCGTCCAGGAAGCGCGCGCCGTAGCCTTTTTTGTCCAGCATTACCTGGGGCAAAAAGATGACTTCGCCGAGGTCGCGGCCACTTGCTTCAAGCGCCTGCAAAGCCTCGATAACATCTTTGCCGGTTAGCAGCCCGGCGACCGTCACGGTGTGGCCCAGCGTTTTATTTATGACCGTCAGAAGATTGACTTCCAGCCCTGCCACCTGGTTCAGCCGCCGGATGAGCGGCTCGAAGGTCGGCGTGATAAGCTCGGCGGTGACGAGGGTCGCCCGCAGGGGCCGTGCTACCTTTTGAGGCAGATGCTTCTCGACCTGTTTCCAGTCGTCCAGGAAGCGGCGGACCAGGCCTACCCCGTTTTCAATCTGGTCGAAATCCTCGTAATGGGCCCGCCCCGGCACTTCCTGCCCGGCCAAAAGGTAAAACTCGTCCGAAAGATAAACGAACGGCGTGCCGATTTCTTTTTTAAAGCGTTTTTGCCAGGCGTGGACCTGCTCGATAATCACCGCCGCTTCCGGGCCGGTGAAAGGCCGCAGCGGCATGGGCGCTTCGGCGGGGAAGCCGCGACCGTGAGCCTTGAAGTTTCGGCGGCGGTCGCCATCGTAACCCGGCCCCCCGGCCAGGCCGACCGGCACCACTGCCGAGGTCTGCACGCCCGGGTACAGTTTCACCAGGTCGAAGATAGTCTTTTCCAGGTTCGGGCCGTCGTTGACCGTCGGCACCAGGACGACCTGGGTATGGGCTTCAATGCCGCCCGCGTTGAGGCGAAGCAGTTGTTCCGTGATGTCAGGAGCGGTGGAGTTACCCAGCAGGCGGCGGCGCAAGGCTGGTTCGGTGCTGTGGACCGAAACATAGAGCGGGGTCAGGCGCTGCTCGATAATGCGCTCCCAGTCTTCCTCTTTGAGGTTGGTCAGGGTTACAAAACCGCCGTACATAAAGGAATAGCGGTAATCGTCGTCCTTAATATAGACGGTCGGGCGGAAACCTTTGGGAGTGCGGTAGACAAAGCAGAAAGGGCAGTCGTTGTTGCAGACGCGGATACCGTCAAAAGTCGGCTCGGCAAATTCAAGGCCCAGCGGTTCCCCGGCAGCATTTTTAACTCTTAATTCCAGGCGGCGACCGTCTCGCTCCACCCGCAGGCGGATACGGTCCTCGGCGGTCTGGAAAGAATAATCAATCATATCCCGGACGGGCTGGCCGTCAATCGCCAAAAGGAGGTCGCCCGCGCGAACCCCGGCTTTTTCACCGAGCGAACCCGGCTCAACCCGAATTATCCGGTTGAGGTCTTTACGCCGCTTGTTGCCAACACTTGCAATCTGGTTAGAAATGTCCAAACTTCAAAAACTCCCTGCCTGCTGCCGCCCCTTTCAGGGCAAAATTGTTACTACAAACAGGTATTATAACATAAATTGGCCCGTTTTAAGGTCGAAATATACCCGTAATGCTGGCGTAATACTTGTAAATGTATAATAATTTTTGGATTAAACCCGCAACCGGTCTTCGAGAAGCAGGCCATCCGTAAAGCGGCCTGGCTGCTTGCCACTCTCCCTGTTTATTTTCAACTGATGTTCTGTTTGGAGAAATTGCGGCAACCTGCCGGGGCTGCTAATTAACATTTCGCCCCGGCAGGTTGCCGTTATGGTTTATTTTTGCTGGCCTGGCGGGCAGTGCCCGGCAGGGTTGGGGTCCAAGCAGGTAGTGGGAGTAGGCGTTGGTTTAGGTGTAAGGGTTGGTTTAGGTGTAAGGGTTGGTTTAGGTGTAAGGGTTGGTTTAGGTGTAAGAGTTGGTTTAGGTGTAAGAGTTGGTTCGGGCGCAAGAGTTGGTTCGGGAGTGGGTTCAGACAAAGAAAATTCCCCGGGGTTTCCATATTGCATGCTATTTGTAACATCATTGAATACACTTTCAATCTTTGGTTCAAGCAGCGCTAATGTTGATATTAATGCAACTGAAATAAGGAACAAAAGTAAAGAATATTCCACTAAAGATTGTCCCTCCTGGGCCTGTTCCCTTTTTATTCCTTTCAGAAAAAACTTTTTAATTTTTAGCAATTGTTAGCACTCTTTTCTCTTAAATTCAGGACTTTCGCTTTGTACCTGAGAAGCCTTCAAGATACGAGGCTGTCAAACTCAAAATTTTGTTTGAAGCGAAAGGCCAATAATTTGTAATCCTGTTATAACTGAATTATAACTTTGTATAATTACGTTATGACTAACATAGGTTTACGTTTGTATTAATTTTTTTATAATAGGTCAAAAGACCTATAGATTATTACCAAGAATGATAATATAATCGGTTATGAGAATAAACAAATGACAGATAAAAAAAATCTTGTCCAAAAAACCGAAGTATTGTTTCACCCGGTCAGGGTGCGGATTTTACAGGCTTTAGCCACCCGCAACCTGACTCCCTTGCAACTGGGCGAAGAACTGGTAAACGTGCCGCAAGCCACGCTCTACCGCCACCTGAATAAAATGGTCCGGGCCGACATTTTAAAGGTGGTCGAGGAACGCCCGGTGCGCGGTACGGTCGAAAAGGTCTACGGCCTTAATCACCAGGCTTTGCAAACCGGCAGCCGCGATTTACTTCAGGCCAGCCGGGAAGAGCTTATGGAGCTTTTCACAAACTTTATCCTGGGGCAAGTCCGCGATTTCGGCGCGTATTTGCAGCGCGAAAACATAAACCTTTTCGAGGATAAGGTGAGTTTCCGGCGAGCTTCTTTTTACATGACCGACGCGGAGTTCATGGAGCTTGCCGGGGAAATCGGCCAGGCTTTTATGAAACGGCTTAACAACAAACCCGCGCCCGGCCGCAAGCCGCTGATGTGGACCACGATTATCCTGCCCGGCCCGGATAGTACAGCCGAGCCGGAAGACGTACCCGCTACTGGTTAAAACACCAAAGTTTCAGGAAGGAGGCGCGAGGAACGGAACGACCCCGGTAGGCCGCAAATCGCAAGTCCTCGCAAAAATTTATGGATAATCTGGTAATTACAATGGATAATTCTACTATTTTACTGGCAGTCTTGCCGCTAATAATAATCGCGCTGGGGCTGGATATTTACGCCCTGGTGGACCTGTACAACCGCGACCCTAGCCAGGTTAAAGGCGGCAATAAATGGACCTGGCTTTTGATTATTTTGCTGATAAACACCATCGGCCCGATACTTTACCTGGTGGTCGGGCGCACCGAGGGCAACGGTTATTAAGATGAGCGATATTATTGTTTGCCAGGGGCTTACCAAACAGTACGGCCTCCGCAAAGTGGTGGAAAATCTCGATTTGCGAGTGCCGGAAAATATCGTCTTTGGCTTTCTGGGACCAAACGGGGCCGGGAAATCCACCACCATGAAGATTTTGACCGGCCAGATTAAGCCGACCGCCGGGAGCGCGCAGGTCGCGGGGTCGGATGTTACGCGTAACTCGCGGGAAGCCCGCCAGCATATCGGCTATTTGAGCGAAATGCCCAACTTTTACTCGTGGATGAAGGGGCAGGAATTGCTCGAATTCGCGGGCGAACTGTTCGGCCTGAACCCGCCCACCCGCCGGGCCAGGGCTAAAGAGTTGCTGCAACTGGTCGGCCTGGCCGAGGCCGGGCAGCGCAAAGTGGGCGGCTATAGCGGCGGCATGCGCCAGCGATTAGGTATCGCGCAGGCCCTGGTCAACCGGCCAAAAGTGGTCTTTCTCGATGAGCCGGTCAGCGCCCTGGACCCGCTGGGCCGCCGCGATGTCCTCAACCTTTTAGATAATATCCGGCACGAAGCGACCGTATTTATGTCTAGCCATGTTCTGGCCGATGTGGATAAAGTCTGCGAACAGGTCTCGATTCTAGACCGGGGCCGGGTTATCGCCGCCGGGCCGACCGCCGAGCTAAAAGAGCGCAGCGCTATCCCGGCGATTGCCCTGGAATTGGAGGGCAGCCCGGCGGCGATTGAAAAATTAGGCCTGCTGCTACGGGCCGAAAGCTGGCTTAAACGGCTGACCGTCAGCGACACCGGGCGGCTGAAAATCGAGCTGACTTCGGCGGCGGTTATGCAGGTGGCCGGGCAGCGCGTTCCCCGGTTGGTGAGCGATTTAGGGCTGTCAATGCGGGTCTTTCAAGCGGCGGTGCCGGACCTGGAGGACGTATTTATGCAACTGGTGAGCCGGGAGGAGCGGCCAGCCGAAACCCCGGCTCGCCCGGAGGTGAAGGTATGAACGGGACCGTCGCGCTTTTGAAAAAAGAATGGCTGGAACAGTGGCGCACCAGCAAAATCCTGATATTGGTCCTGGGCTTTATTTTCTCCGGCCTCCAAGGGCCAATTATCACGAAACTGCTGCCGGATATTATAAAAAGTTCGTCCGGCAACCTGCAGGGCATCCAGATTACCGTTCCCGAACAGACCGCCCTCGATGCTATCCTGAGCTATTTTTCGCAGATGGCGGCTTTTCCGTCGCTGATTGTTATCCTGGTGGTGATGGGGACGCTGGCCGGGGAGCGCGAGCGCGGCACCCAGGTCTTTGTGCTGACCAAGCCGGTCTCGCGGACCCAGTTTATTCTCGCCAAGTATTTTTCTTACCTGGGAATTGTGGCCGGGGCGATAATCCTGACGGCGGCAGCGTCGGCCTACTATACCCTGCTGCTTTTTAGCAATTCGTACGAGTTCGGCCCGTTTCTGGCCCTGAACCTGGGCGTTATCGCTTACAGCAGCTATATCCTGGCCCTGGTGGTGCTGTGCAGCAGCCTTTTCAAGACGCCGGTCGCCGCCGGTGGGGTCAGCTTTGTGGCCTTCCTGGTGCTGGACAACGTTATAAAGCTGATTCCGGGCTGGGCCGGGATTTTCCCGCAGGTGGTCTTTAACCCCGGTAACGCCCGCCGGATTATGACCGGCGCGGCAAGCCCGGGCGACCTGGCGCTGCCGGTTATCGTGGGGTTCGTTATGGCGGCCCTGCTGGTGGGGTTGGCCTGCTTCAACTACGAAAAGCGCGAGATGTAAAGCGGGCGGGCCGGGTTTGAGGTCAATGCAACGCGACAGGCTGCCAGGTTGCGCCAGCGTCCGTGGTGTAAAAGACCCGGCCCTGCGCGGCCAACCAGCCGTGCTTCGCGTCTGCAAAGACCACCGGCCCTATCCCGCTATCCCCCGGGTTGGCCTGTTCGTAAGGAATAGCCGGGTGCCAGCTTTGCCCGCCATCGTTGGAAGTAATAAGGGTACCGCGGGCCAGGACTAGCCAGAGTTTACCCGGCGCCGTAACGGCCAGGCTGCTAAAATATCCGCCGCTAATTGATGGATTAGGGTTGACGGCAGTCCAGCTTTTCCCACCGTCCTCCGAGTTATACAAATATTTAAATTGCTGCCCGGCCCCCGGCTGCCCACCACAGGCAATCCACAGTTCTTTTAGATTAGCGGCGGCTAACCCCGTATTCGTACAGCCCTTTTCGTAAGAAGGGTCGGTCAACTTTTGCCAGGTCTGGCCGCCATTGTGGGTAACTACAAAGGTTGTAATGGCCGGGTTGCCCGGTTCAACAGGCCGGGCATCGGGCGAAAGAGAAAGCAGCCAGACATCTTGAGGAGTCAGGGCGGCCATTCTTAGCGTCAATCCGTCTAGATTGGGTAAGGCCGCCACATTTTTCCAGGTATGGCCGTTATCGGTAGAAAGCAGCAACCCAAACTTACAAACATTTGCCAGGGCGCAAGTCCGGGTAGTCGCCCACACTGTATTACCCACCGAAGTTAGCTCAACTATATCCTCGGAAAATTTCTCGGCCTGCCAGGTTGTCCCGCCGTCGTGGGTGGCATAAAGGCCGGGACCATACAACCAGCCGTCCTGGGCGTTAGCAAAATGCACACCGTTGACCATATCATGATGCTGTCCTGAGTTATCAATAAATCCCGGTTTAACAGCCGGGGCGGCTTCAGGATGCCAGCTTCGCCCGCCATCGGTGGTCATTCTTAGATTCGCCTGGCAGTCCGGCCCTTTACAACTGCTAAGCAGCGCCCAGCCCCGGGTAGCGTTTATAAAACTCAGGTCAACTACTCGCACATAAAGCGTGGTATCCGGGACCGGCGAAGGTAATTTTGGCACCGGGGTGACGGTTGGCGCGGGCGAGTCCGGCGTGATGGGAGAATTGCTAATGCCCGCGACTCGCCACACTCCGCCATCTTTGACCATTTCCACAAAGCGGGTATTGTCGCCGGGTAAATATTTGCCGGCGGGCTGAGACGAATTCAGGTTTAAGGTGACTTGAAAAACCAGGCTGCCGCCAGGCGGCGGAGCGGCTTGCTTTTGAAGGGCTGTCAGCGTTACCAGATAAGGAGCCGCCTTGTGTTCAAGGATAAAATCGTTGCGGTCGGACGGGCCGCGATTTGGCCTGACGACCAATTCATAAGCCGTGGCATAATCCTGGTTTTTAAGGGCTAAATAATATTGCCTCAGGTTGCCAATCGCCTCATTTTCGTCCCGGGCAGGGGTAGCCGCCGGTGAAGGAGTCGCCGGGGCTTTACTTGGAGAAACAACGCCGGTCGGGGCCACCGTGGGCGAAGCGGCAATTTTTGGCGAAGCGGCGAGGTGCGGCACGATTTCAGGCGGAGATGTTGTAGGCACCGGTTGGGCCGTGCTTTTGGAAACAGGCGTGGCGGTAAAGTCGCCGCAAGCCACCAGGAGCAGCGCCGGGATTATTAAGAGTAAAAACAACATCTTCCCGGCAACTCCGGGGTTGGGGAAACTTCGTCTGAATTTATCCCACATGCTTTTAACCCTTCCCGCCCGACAAATTTTAACAGGTCAGGCCAGCCTACAAAGAAACACTTCTATATTAAATAAAAACCGGCAGAAGAAATTTAGTTATGGGAGATTTGGGAAAATTTTAAATTGAAATTAAAGACCGGAAGCAGGGCCGCTCCCGGTAAAATAATTCCCAATTATTAAGTTTTGAGGGTCAGGGCAAGAAAGCGACAGCCCGCTAGGGTTGCAGCAACCGGTCGAACTCCGAAACAATGGGCGAGTTCACCAATAGCGGCGTAACCTGCTCGTTCATCTGTTTTCCGGCGTCGGTAGCATTAAACGCATCAAAATCTTCTTTAGAAGCCCAGACCGCCACGGTCACCGCCATACCGGTCTTTGAATTGATCATAGCATAGCCTTTTTCAAAGCCTTTCTGGGCCTTGAGAGCGTGCAGGGTCAGGGTGTGGTAAATCTGCTCGGCCTCCTCCATCCTGCCCGGTTTTACCTCATAAGTTACCGCACGTATAAACATAGCCTTCTCCTTCCGTTCCGCCCGGTTTTATACCCTTATCTTTGCGGGGCAAAGACTAAAACCGGTCTACCGATTTACCCTTAAAAATGCGACTCCGGCTTTTCCTTTAACTTTTATATTTCTATAACAAGTCAGGTTCAAACCTTTTACCGGATAGATAAGTCGCCCAAAGAACCAAGACCCCGGGATTTTTATAACCGGGTACTAGCCAAACCTAAAGCAATCAATGGGCCAGGAATTAAGAAGGGAAGAATTAGCCTTTGGGACGGGATAACTACGGTTACTGCCGCCGTATGACCGGAAGATTTTACGAAACATTTCGGGCGGCGTCGAGCGCTTTTAATACCCTGTCGTAGCGGGCGCGAATCGCGGCCAGGTCGTTCGGCTCGGTGATAGCCGCGCAACTGCCCCGGTAAATCATTTCGGCCTCACGCTGCAAGACCTCCCGCTGTTCCTCGTTACGAGTATGGCGAAGCACCAGCAACACGACCTCCAGCAAGCGGACGGTCACGGATACGCTTTCCTTGCCGTACTGGCGAAGCTGATTAAAAGAAGCTTTTACCAGGTGCGAAAAATTAGCGCTCTCGGTAATGACGCGCAAATGCCCGGAATTGTCGTAGCGGAAGTCCGAGGCAAAGTCGCGGGCGGCTAACCGGGAAAGCCCTTCGCCCAGGCGGTCGGAACACATCATGGCCGTAAAGGGGTCGTTGATGGCCGGGGAGAGCGCCCGGATAGCCATTTCAACAAGCTGGTTCAGGTCAAACTCGATATCCTGCTCCTGAGTGCGGAAGTTGCCCAGGACAAAGCAGCGAGAAAACTTTTCCCGCAACTTGTGGTCGAGCTTTTGAGGCGGCCAGACCATGGCTACTTCCTGCCCCTTCATGACGTAAGCGCCGGGCCGGAACATCAGCCTCACCAAAAAATCCTCTTTAATCGCCAGGTTTAAGAGAGCCCTGGTATCAATAATCTGGATATAGCCGCTGCCCGGCGAATAGACGGGTGCGGCTTGCGCCTCGAAATCAACCGGGATGTCTTCGTTTACCCGGTCAACCTTATGCATGGGCGGGTCTTGTCCCAGTTTTTGCGGGTAAAGCCGCTCGATTGACTGGTTAAGGTCCTGGCTGATGGTCCTGATTACATAAGGAGCCTGGATAGAGCGGGCAGCGTGGTGAATAAAAAAGATTAAAACGCCCACGCTCACCAGGGCCAGCGCCACCCCGACCGTAACCGACAAATGCGGCACGAAAGGGCTGGCAGTATCCGAGCGGACATCACGCAGCACCAGCAGACAATAAATAAAGGTAGCGATAAAAATACCGAGGACCATCTGGTTGCCAAAGTCGCGCATAAAGTTACGCAGCAAGCGTGGCCCGTACTGGGAAGAAGCCAGCACCAGGGCTACGATTACAATCGAAAAAGTCGTACCGGATACCGTGACCATCGAGCCGATAATAGCCGAAAGAAGGGTGCTGGCCTCGCCGGGGCCGCCGTTAAAAATAATGCCGGTAGCAATAAGAGTGGCGGGGTCAAGCTGGCGGTCAAGTTGCAGCGTTAAAAAAGCCAGCCCGGCGGCGAGAAAAGCCAGCAACGCAGGCACGAACCAGTAACTATAGCGGACCCTATCCCACATAACCGATTGGCGAAGGTTCACAGGTATATTTCTTTCGAAATTAGCGATTACCGGTAAACTGAAACTTGAATTATTAGTTTGGGGGAGAAACTTAAATTTTGCCGTTCAGGAGGGCGCGCATTTTCTCCAGCAAACGTTCGAACTCGATTGGTTTAACATCATAGTCGTCGCAACCGACCTCAAGGGCGCGCTCCCGGTCGCCTGACATGGCGTGAGCAGTCAGGGCGATAATCGGGATAGCGGCGGTTTCGGGTTGCCTTTTGAGGATAGAGGCGGCTTCCCAGCCGTCCATAACGGGCAGGCTCATGTCGAGCAGAATCAGGTCGGGCCGGGCCGAGTTTGCTTTTTCAAGACCTTCTTTGCCGTCCACGGCAATAACAATTTCAAAGCCGCGCCGTTCCAGCCGCCGGGAGAGCATGTCCCGGTTCATTTCGTTGTCTTCAATTAAAAGGATTTTTGCCATCAGGGCGTATCTTTGGTCCTGTATTGTTTCTCTCAACAATAATTAAGCAACCGTTATTTGAGCAAATCCTTCCTCTATATTCCTCTGAAAAATAACTAAACAACAATTTAGGCTTTTAGACAGCCTTAAATTAACGCTTCCACCTGGCGTCTCAAGCTTCAGCTTCGACTGTTGGCTAAACCAGTTTATCCGGCCTTTTCCAACT
>CADDZM010000234.1 GCA_902812345.1 Chloroflexota bacterium
CGGCCCCACCCGTAACGGCAGGGGTGGAGGTGCTGGCAACGGCAGGGTTATTCGAGGCGGCTGTATTGGTGGCCGTATCGCTGCCGCACGCCGCCAGGATTAAAGCGCTCAAAAGACTAAAAACAAGAAAAAATACCGCCCGGCTAAAGACCGCGCCGGAAAGCTTGTGTAGCGTGCTGCTAAAAATGACGTTCACCCTTCAATTATAATACTTAAACTTACCTGGTTGCGTTCAACGATTGATATGCTTTATCTTGATATGCTTTATCTTGATATGCGATATCTTTCGTTTTTCGGACATTGTTAAGTTTACCCCAAAGCGACAGGTGGTTCAAGTACCACTAAACGCGCCAACAAAGCGCTAAGTAGACAAGATGCGCCAGGGAGTAATGGCGTCAATAAGGGTTTGAACCTTATGCTAGCAGTAGCTCGCTTATTCTAAAGGCTATCTAAGGACCGCTTATCTGTGATGTGCCATTGACATTTATGTTAGAATAGTAGGCAGTAAGCTCAAACGCAAATAAGCTTCTGACGGGCGGCAAAATAGCCCGTTGCAAAGTTTGCTAAACCAAGTCGTACGAAAAGCGGCTCCGGCCTGTGGGAAAGCAATTTCACCGCTGGCCCCCCGTCGTTACCCGGCCTATTTTATTGGCTGGCGCGGCGGGTCGCCGAAAAGTTCTGTTTTTGCCCGGCTGATGCGCAACTTTGTCCCTGCCAATTCTCCTCACAGTGAATTCCCGGTAGAACAAAGCTCTGTATCAGACTGGCCTAGGTTCAGTCCGAACTAACCCTGCCTCACCTTAACGGCAAGGTCTATTGCTTTATGGTTTCAAGGGAGAAATCGGCTGTGCAGGAGATAAATTAAAAATGGCTGGTGTAACACTAGAGCATATCACCAAACGCTATGGGGACCTCGTTACTGTAAAAGACCTCAACCTCGACGTCAAAGACCAGGAATTCCTGGTACTGGTCGGCCCCTCCGGTTGTGGCAAATCCACTACCCTGCGCATGATTGCCGGGCTGGAAGATATTTCCAGCGGCAACCTCTTTATCGGCGGCCGCCGGGTCAACGACGTAGCCCCGAAAGACCGCGATATTGCCATGGTCTTTCAGTCTTACGCCTTGTACCCCCACATGTCGGTCTACGACAACATGGCCTTCGGTTTGAAACTGCGCCACACCCCGAAAGAGCAAATCAAAAAGCGCGTCCAGGAAGCCGCCCAGATGCTGGAAATCGGCCACCTCTTGGACCGCAAGCCTAAAGCGCTCTCCGGCGGCCAGCGCCAGCGCGTCGCCCTCGGTCGAGCTATCGTCCGTGAGCCGAAAGTCTTCTTGATGGATGAGCCGCTTTCAAACCTGGACGCCAAACTCCGGGTCCAGACCCGCACCCAGATTTCCAAGCTGCACCAGCGTTTGCAGACCACCGTTATCTATGTAACCCACGACCAGACCGAAGCCATGACCATGGCCGACCGCATCGTGGTGCTAAAGGACGGTCTGTTGCAGCAGGAGCCAAGCGCACCGCAGGAACTTTACGACCACCCGGAAAATATGTTCGTCGCCGGTTTCATTGGTTCCCCGCCAATGAACTTCTTCGACGCCACCGTTACCGGCAGCGGCGAGAACCTGATACTGGACGCCGGGTCTTTCCAGTTAGCCGTGCCGCCAATGTACAATCACGACATGGCCCCTTACACCGGCAAGGAAGTGGTCTTCGGTATCCGGCCTGAGCATATCAGCGACGCCCGCTACACCGATGCCCACATCAACGCCTCCAACAAAGCAGTTGTGAACGTCGAAGTGGTTGAGCCTATGGGCAGCGAGGTTTATATCTACCTATCCAGCGGCGCTCAGTCTTTCCAGGCCCGCGTTGACTCCCGGACCCGCGTCCGCCCGAGCGACCAGATTGAAGTGGTCTTCGATGTTGACCACCTGCACGTCTTTGACAAGCAGACCCAGGTTTCAGTCCTGAAACGGGCCAACGTCGAACGCCCCAACCGCTCTTAATTCCTGACAACTCTCTTCGCTAAAAATTTAAGCTCCTATCCGAAATGGGTAGGAGCTTCTTTTGCTACCGCCGTGTTAAAGCTCTGGGGCCGGTTAAGCGGCGTAAACAAAAAGCTTGCCGTCATAATAATTACCAGCATCCCGCTAATCTGGTAAATCAGGCCCACGTTACCGCTCCACTCAATGGCGCTGCCCCCAACCAGCGAACCCACCGGGATTGCCACGAACGCCAGCACCAAAATTGTACTTGAAACGCGCCCCAGCAAGCGGTTCGGTACGCAAAGTTGGACCAGGCTTGTAAACTGGATATTGAAAATAACGTTGCACCCGCTGATAAAAATGCTTAATAGCGGGGCAAGAGCGAATACCGGCGCGGATCCCAGAATAAGCACCAGTATCCCGATAATCATCTGGCTAAAAATCGCTATCCGCCCGAAACCCCAGCGCCTGGGCAGACGATTGACCAGGAACGAGAAGATAATCGCACCCACCCCGCTTGCCGCGAACATGAAGCTGACCTGCTGGTCTGTCGCCTGGAACTGGCGTTTGACCAGGGTAATCTGCTGGGTTGCCGCGGTAATCATTAACAGGTTGGCAAGTGTCGCCAGAATGGTCGCGCACAGCACAATTCTTTGCTGTCTCAAAAAGTCCAGACCCTCTTTTATTTCCCGGAATACGTTCTTTTCCGGCGGTTTGCCTTCCGGGTGAGCCTGGTTAAAGCTGGCCCTGATAAACAACAGCGAAACGGCAATTACAAAAAAGGAAATGCTGTCCACCAGGAAAATTGTTTCCAGGGGCGCGAAAGAGATTAACACCCCGGCCAGGATGGGCCCACCTACTTTAGCGATTGATTCGGTAAGAGTGGTGCGTCCGTTTGCGGTAACAAGCTGCTCCTTATCAACCAGGCTGGGAATGACCGTTGTCTGGGCGGCGCTCGAAAAGACTGCCAGGACTGAGTTTAAAAAAGAAATGAGGTAGAGCCAGTAAACATTCAAAACGCCGAAAAGCGCCAGGCCCGGTACCAGGGCAATTATTATACCTCGTAGAATATTGACCCATATCAACATTCTTTTGCGGTCCATCCGGTCCGTCCAGGCTCCGATAAACAGGCCGAACAGCACGTATGGCAAATAAATGCTGATCTGGCCGAAAGCCAGGTTCAAGGCCGAGCCGGTCAGCCGGAAGACCAGCAAAGGTAAACCATACTGGGTAAAAGCAGTTCCCATGACCGAAATAGCCTGGCCGAACCAGAAAATCGAAAATTCCCGGCCCAAAGGCTTATTTTTTTCTTTGGGCGTAGCTCCCGCCCGGTTCATACTAGGCTCCTTAAACTTATTTTAACCAATTAAATCCTATATTACTCTAAATTTAGCAACCCTGAATTGTTTTAGCTTTTTGGAACGCTTAATATTTTTACCAGTTAAATTTATAAAGTCAATATGTTAATTGCCCATTCTTATTAAGAAAAATTGAGATAGTTTCGTAATTTGGGTGTAACATTGGCAAAAAATTAATGGACTAAAATAACAATAGAGGCTCTCTTAAATTTTGAACTGGGGCTTGTGTTCCACCGGGTCCAAATGTCTCCGGCCCTGAATATGGAAAAGGTTTGCCCTTCCCGGGTAGATTTTTGAAAAGATTATTTTAATATAATGACTATGACCCATGATAACACCGGTCTGCCGCCGGTTGACAACCTGCAAGCCCGTATAAGTGAGCTTGAGCAGGAAAAGAATGAATTGCAACGGCTTTTGGAGCAAAGTAAGGCCAGGGATGCCCGTGGAAATTTCCTGCACCTGCTAAGCCACGAACTGCGGACCCCGCTTACCTCGGTCAACGGCGCTCTCGAACTATTGAAAGAAGTTGATGTTGGGCCGCTTAATGACTTTCAAGTCGAGTTCTTAAGGGTTGCCATAAACAACACCCACCGGATAATAGCCCTGGTCGAAACCCTCTTTGACATTGCCCGGTTCGAAAACGGCCTGCTCAAAATCGACAAACAGCCGCTAAACCTGAAATCGCTGC
Source organism: Chloroflexota bacterium (assembly GCA_902812345.1). Lineage (GTDB taxonomy): Bacteria > Chloroflexota > Chloroflexia > Chloroheliales > Chloroheliaceae > 54-19. Next base: position 4,033 of record CADDZM010000234.1, read on the forward strand.
TTGAAAACGTGTTGAACGCCGGGCTACGGACAGCTTTTGAAGCCAAAAGTATCGGGCTATCCCTCGAAATGTCTCGAGGCTTGCTGGTCGAGGCTGATGCCCAAAGGCTGTACCAGGTGCTGGAGAATCTCCTCTCTAACGCCTGCAAGTTCACACCCTGCGAAGGAACGGTCGTGGTCAGGGCTGCCATTTACCGCCATAAAATAGAGGTTTCTATTCAGGACACCGGGCCGGGTCTGAGCGAACAACTTGCGGCTTATCTTTCGACCAGAACTTTCCGGGCCGAGGAATTCCTAAGCCGGGGACCGACTTGTAGCGGCCTCGGCCTCGCCATCACCACCTGCCTTTTAACCCTGCATCACAGTCGTTTAAAAGTGGAAAACCGGGCGGGCGGTGGCGCGGTCTTTAGTTTCGAACTGCCTTTGGCAACTTCCAATACCCTATAAACTGCTTTGAAATTGGCTTTAAGCTTCGAATAAAACTTTCTTACCGACCTCTTTAAGAAGGGTTTCTTTTTCCTGCTAACTATAAACTACCGGTTAAGGTACAAATTAGCTTGTTCCTGCGTTCAACCTTTTACGTTCAACGTTCAAGGCCTTCGGTTTCTTGCCTACTTCCTTTTACGTTGACACTCTAATAGGGCTGTGCTAGTATAATTTCGCACAATCCAGCCTCACTTAAAATAGGCCGGTTGTAAGAGCTTATCACTAAATTTAGCACCTGGTTCAGGCTTCGCAAATGCTGCGGGCTTACGAACCTGGGATCGGGGAGAGTAAAGAAGTAAGGCGCCGTTGCCTGCTAGCGCCCATCCGGTCCAGCTTAGAGAGACCCCCATCTTCGCTGCCCCTTCTTCAGTCTGCTCCTGACTTTCGCTTTCTCGCCTAACCTTCCGCCTTTAGCAGGAGGCCAGTTCTAATAAGTTTACCGGGCGAAAGGTTTTAGAATGAAACGGAACGAACCTAGTTTTGGAGGTAAAGTTGAATATTGTAGTTTGTGTGAAACAGGTTCCCGAACCAACCGGTACGAACCGGATTGACCCTAAATCGCTGCGTATCATGCGTGAAGGGGTTGATTCAGTCCTGGACCCGGCTGACGAATTTTCAATTGAAGCAGCCCTGCAAATTCAAGAGGCCAATCCCGGCACGAACGTGATCGTGGTTTCCATGGGACCGGAACGCGCCCTTGAAGCTATCCGGCGCGGTCTGGCGATGGGCGCAAGCAAAGGCGTCCTCATTTCGGACCCCAACCTGGCCGGGTCGGATGCCCTGGCGACCGCTAAAGTGCTGGCCGGCGCGATTAAGCGTGAAAATCCTGACCTGGTTATTACCGCAACCGAAAGCTCGGACGCTTATACCGGCATGGTCCCTGGCGGTATCGCTCATCATCTCGGCCTGCCTTTGCTCAGTTATGCTAAAAAGTTAACTGTTTCGGGCGGCAAGGCCTCTATCGAACGCCAGACCGAAACCGGTTTCCAGCGTGTCGAGGCGCAACTTCCGGCGGTCGTTACCGTGACAGGCTCTATAAATACACCGCGTTACCCGGCCCTTAAAGGAATTATGCAGGCCAAGAAAAAGCCGGTTGACCAGCTTACCGCCGCCGACCTGGGCTTTTCGCCGGAGCAGGTCGGGGAAAAAGGCGCGAAAGAAAAAGTACTTGGCTGGGCTCCCGCCGAACAGCGCAAGGCTGGCCGGGTCATTAAAGATGACGGCACTGCGGCGGCCCAGGTTGCCGACTTCCTGGCGCAGCTCAAAGTAATCTAAGACCTTTAGAACTTTTGGAAATATAAGCATGAAAAACAAGTGAAAAACAAGTAAGGTAGAGGAACAAGACCAATGACAAAGGTGTGGGTTTACGCAGAGCTTACCGGCGGCCAGGTCGCCCGGGTTTCGCTCGAACTTTTAACCAAAGCCCGCCAGTTGACCGGCGATGTCACGGCGATTGCCCTGGGGACCGGCGCAAGCGCCCAGGCTGCTACCCTCGGCCAGTACGGGGCCAAACGCGTCCTGGTTCACGAAGACGCCGCTTACGAGCAATTTCTCTCCGAACCGGCCGCCGATACTATCGCCACTCTTATCGAGCAGGAAAAACCCGACCTGCTTTTAATCGGCACCACCTACAACGGCCGCGACATCGCCTCGCGCCTCAACGCTCGGCTTGACTGCGGCGTTATCACCGATGGCGCGCAGCTATCGCTTGAAGGCGGCCAGCTTAAAGCTCAGGTGCCCTGGTACAGCGCTACGACAATTGTTGATGTGACCCTGTCCGGCGGTATTACCCGTCTGGTGCTGGTGCGGCCTAAATCGTTTACCGCGGAAGTTGCCGCCGATGCCGCCGCGCCCCAGGTCGAGCAAATCCAGGTTCAAATCAGCCAGCAGGCCCGCCGGGCCATCGTGGTCGAAAATGTCGTTCAGGCCAGCGAAGGCCCGAAACTGGAAGAAGCAAGCGTTGTCATCAGTGGCGGGCGCGGTTTGAAACAAGCCGAGAACTTTAAGCTGTTGCACGACCTGGCCGCCACCCTCGGCGGGGCCGTTGGGGCAAGCCGGGCCGTCGTTGATGCCGGGTGGGTCCCCTATAGCTATCAGGTCGGGCAGACCGGCAAGACCGTCAAGCCAAGCGTCTATATCGCCGCCGGTATCTCCGGGGCCATCCAGCACACCGTCGGCATGAAGGGCGCGAAATATATCATCGCCATCAACACCGACCCGGACGCGCCGATTTTCAAGTTTGCCGACCTGGGCGTGGTAGGAGACGTGTTAAAAGTCGTGCCGGCCCTTAACGAGGAAATCAAACGCCGCAAGGCTTAAACCAAAGAGCGATTTCAGGTAGAACACAAACTTTTATAAGCTAGGGGAGCGGTTGTAAAATGCCGGAACATGTAGCGCCAACTAACGGTCCTATCGGTTGGGTGGTTTTCTTGTTAGTGCTGGGCGGGTTCTTGTACCTGGTCTACCGCCGGGTGGCCCCGCTCGTCCGGCTCATACGCCAGGGCAAGCCGGAAAACCGTACCGACGACATCGGGCAGCGCGTCTGGTTTTTTGTCTCGAACTATTTGCTGCAAAGGCGGCTTTTCCGCAAACCTATCCCCGGCACGGTCCACGCTTTGTTATTCTGGGGTTTTATTATCCTGCAAGTCGGAGTGGGCTACTCGATTTTTTACGGCCTGATTCCGGTCGAAATCCCGCTTATTTCCTCGCGCCCAATGGCAACCCTGGTGGACTTCTTTATTGTGGTTATTTTCCTGACGACAATCTACTTTGGTATCCGCCGGGCTTTCATCAGGCCGGGCTACCTGACCATGACCCGGGACGGCTGGATTGTCATCGCTTTTATCAACCTAAGTATTTTAACTGAAATCTTGATTGAAGCCTTTGCCTGGCGGGCCGCGCCTTCGGTTGCCACGGGTTATCCGCCGCTGGGCCGCCGCCTGGGCGAATTGCTTATACCAAGTTCAGCGGGCTGGCCGACTCCCACCGAAGCGCCCGTTTCGGTGCGCCAGATGGCATTACTGCTCTGGCAAATCGCCTGGTGGGCCAAAGTCCTGGTCATTCTCTCGTTCCTGGTCTATATTCCTACTTCCAAGCACCTGCACATCTTCACGGCTATTTTCAACACCTTTTTCCAGAATACGAAGCCCAAAGGCGCGCTTAAAAAGATTGAAAATATCGAGGAAGCCGAACATTACGGCGCTAACAAGTTCGAGGATTTTACCTGGAAAGATTTACTCGATACCGCAGTCTGTACCGAGTGCGGGCGCTGCACCGAGGTTTGCCCGGCCAATGCCACCGGCAAACCGCTCAACCCTAAGAAAATTATTATTGACCTCAAGACCGAGCTTTTCACCCGCAGCCATATTCCTATGACCGGCCATACTGTCGGGGTAGGCGGTACTCGGAACGATCACGGCGAAAACCAGGACGCCACGCCCCAACTACGACCTGCCGAAGTGGAAACGCTTGATGATGGTGCCGTTACCGCCGATAGTGGCGGGGGTAGCGGCGCAAGGACAATCCAACTGCCGCCGCTTGTCCGGGGTATGATTACCGAGGACGAACTGTGGTCGTGTACGACTTGCCGGGCCTGCATGACCGAATGCCCGGTCTTTATCGAACACGTGCCGAAAATCGTGGATATGCGCCGCTTCCTGGTACTGGAAGAAAGCGAGTTCCCGCCTGAAGTAGTGCCCCTTTTTAATAACCTGGAACGCAACGGCAACCCCTGGCAGATGCGCCCCGAAGAACGCATGGAATGGACCACCAAAATGCCGTTCGAGGTTAAAGTGCTGGGCGAACTGGACGAAGGGGCCGAGGTTGACGTGCTGTTCTGGGTCGGCTGCATGGGCTCACTTGACCAGCGCAACAAGAAAGTTACCCAGAACCTGGCATCAATTTTGGAAGAAGCCGGGCTGAACTGGGCCATCCTGGGGCCGGAAGAGTCCTGTACCGGCGACCCGGCCCGGCGCATCGGCAACGAATATCTCTACCAGATGCTGGCCGAGCAGAATATCGAGACCATCAACGGTTACAAAGAGGCGGTCAAGCTGAAAAAGGTCGTCACGGCCTGTCCGCACTGCTTCAACACGCTTAAAAACGAATACCCCCAGTTTAACGGGCATTACGAGGTGGTCCATCATACCCAGCTAATCTCCAAGCTGATTGAAGAAGGCAAAATCAAACCTTCGGACGGGCTAGCCGGAAAGAAGATAACCTACCACGACCCCTGCTACCTGGGCCGCTACAATGATGTGTATGACGCGCCGCGCTTTGTGCTTAACTCGCTCGGCAGCGGGCTTAAAAAGGTTGATTTTGTTGAAATGCCGCGCAACAAGTCCAAAAGCTTCTGTTGCGGCGGCGGCGGCGGACGGGCCTGGATGGAAGAAAAAATCGGCAGCCGGGTCAACCAAACCCGCGTCCAGGAGGCCGCCGATACCGGGGCCGAAGTGGTCGCGGCGGGGTGCCCGTTCTGCATCACCATGTTCGAGGACGGCATCAAAGGCAAAGGCCTGGAAGAAAAGCTCAAGGTGCTGGACGTGACCGAACTGGTTCAACTCAGCCGCCAACCGGCCCAGATAGCCCCGGCGCAGCAGCAAGAGACGGTCGAAGAATAAGCCAGAGAAAGGCCACCCCCGGTTAAGTCCGGAGGTGGCCTTACTCTGGCTAAATAACCCAATAGTTCTATTGACGTTATGGCAATTTAAAGTTAAGGTTTGACCGCAATTATATATACTTAAAACTTTAAAGTAGCCATGAAAAAATCTCCCCTGATAATCCTTCTCGGCCTTTGCTCCGTAGTTTGTTTGGGAAAGATTATTCTTATATCTATAGATTTCGCCAGCCATTCTCTCCAGATGGATTTTTCCGCCTTTTACACGGCCGGTGAATCTATAAATCACGGGTTTTCCCCTTACACTAACAACATAAATCAAAATCCTTCGGTCTGGGACGGAAGGAATATAACCGAATTCAGCCGGTTCCTCTATCCTCCCCTAACCGCCACCTTTTTCCGGGGTATCGCGCTACTGCCTTATTCAGTCGCAAAGTTCGTCTGGGTAATTTTTATTCTGGCCTGTTTAGCGGGTTCTTACTTTTTGTTCTTAAAAATTTTAAGAAGGAATAAAACTTTTGAAGTAAACTGGTTCTATGTAATTATTTTTACCTGCCTCTTTTTCCCGCTATTACCCTCTATAGAACGAGGTCAAATTGATAGCGTAACCCTTTTTGTTCTTTACCTGGCCCTGTATCTAATGTTGAATAAAAACGGTAAAGGGTTGGACGGGTAGCACCCCATTAAACGGTGAAGTTTTGAGTTAACCTTTTGGGTGGTCGGCCCCGGCGCTTGGGCGGCACAAATGGCGGCGGCACTACCTTGTACTTTAACAATTCATCCACGCTCCATATATGGTCGCTTAGCCCGCTCGCCATCGCGGGAGTGCGGGGCTGCCAACGGCCTTGTTCTGGTCGGTCATAGTTCGCCAGCCGCAATTCGCGGTGCGCCACACAAAAGTTGTAAACCGTGCCGACCAGATACATCCCCGTCTCTAAAGCTTCTACCCGGTGGGCGGCGTGACGACACTTGCGCGTTAAACTGCCTAAGCGCTCCCGTAGGGTGCCATTGAACCGCTCGATGTAACTGGTGTTCAAGTACAATCCGCCCTGAGAAGCGCTGATCAGTTCGGCTACTAA
>CADDZM010000235.1 GCA_902812345.1 Chloroflexota bacterium
CGGTATTCTGGCGGTAATAGTGGCCGGGTTCATCTTCCAGAGGCAATATCTGGCGAGTGTAGAAACGGAAACGAGCCTGAAGGAAGTAGTTACCGCCTGATTTACTCTCTCAATTAAAAAAAAAGGGGTAGTCCGCTAAAAAGGGGACTACCCTTTTGGTTTGGTGAATTGCCGGATCCGTGGAGCAGCCTTACCTCGGCTGGCCGAGGTGTTAGAGCCCGGATTGTTGCAGCCTCCTAAAATTTTTATTTTTTGTTTACCAACTTCAATCTTTTCTTTAACCTTTCTTTTCTAGAATTGGGTAGTGCCTTTGAAAAGTTCACTTCAGGAGGAAGATTGATGGATGCACTGGTTTTAGCCCGGTGGCAGTTCGGTATTACTACTGTCTACCATTTCTTTTTTGTACCGCTTACCCTGGGCCTTTCGCTCCTGGTGGCGATTATGGAGACAATGTACGTGCGGACCGGCAACCCGGTCTATAAAAAGATAACCCAGTTCTGGGGCCGCCTCTTTTTGATTAATTTTGCCATGGGTGTCGCCACCGGGATTGTCCAGGAATTTCAGTTTGGCATGAACTGGTCGGAATATTCGCGCTTTGTGGGCGACATCTTTGGCGCGCCCCTGGCTATCGAAGCGTTGTTGGCCTTCTTCCTGGAGTCAACCTTTCTGGGTATCTGGATATTTGGCTGGGAAAAGCTGGGAAAGGGGCTGCATTGTATCGTGATGTGGCTGGTGGTGGTTGGCTCGAATCTGTCGGCCATGTGGATTTTGATTGCCAACTCCTTCATGCAGCAGCCGGGCGGCTATACTCTTCGCAACGGCCGGGCCGAGATGACTGATTTCTCAGCCCTGCTGACCAATCCAAACCTGTGGGTCCAGTTTCCCCATGTTATAACGGCCGGGATTGCGACCGCTTCATTCTTTGTCCTGGGTATCAGCGCCTACCACCTCCTAAGAGGAAAAGGCCAGAAGGATTTCTATATGAAATCGGCTCAGATTGGCCTGATTGCGGCGGTTATCAGCAGTATTCTGGTGGCGATGGTCGGCCATACCCAGGCCCAGCATATGGTCGCCACCCAGCCGATGAAAATGGCCGCCGCCGAAGCGCTCTGGGATAGCGAAGCCCCGGCCTCCTTCTCGATTTTTACAATTGGCGATGAAAAGAACCGCAACGATGTTTTTGCCATCAGAATCCCGACCCTTTTAACTATTCTATCCTATAACCAGGTCAGCGGCCAGGTCAAGGGCATCAACGACCTGCAAAAGGAGTACGAACAGAAATATGGTCCGGGCGACTATGTGCCGCCGGTCTGGGTAACTTATTGGAGCTTCCGGGCGATGGTGGGCGCGGGCATCCTCATGATAGTCCTCTCACTTTACGGCCTGTTCTTGCTCTGGAAAGGCAAGCTGGCCGACCGGCGGCGCTATCTGTTTTTGCTGCCTTTTGCCATCGCCCTGCCCTATATCGCTAACTCGGCCGGGTGGATTATGACCGAAATCGGGCGGCAGCCCTGGGCAGTTTTTGGCCTGATGAAGACCTCAGCCGGGGTTTCGACTACGGTCGGGCCGGAAGCGGTCTTGTTTTCCTTAATAATTTTCACCTTGCTTTACGGGGCGCTGGCGGGAGCGGATGTCTACTTGATGGTGCGGTATGGGCGAAAAGATGAATCTGAGGCAACGCCATTTGCCGGTGGCGAAGATGACGACTCAAAATTACTGGTCAGCGCTTATTAGGAGGAAGGAAACAAGATTATGGACTTGAATACATTCTGGTTTATCCTGATAGCGGTCCTTTTTACTGGATATTTCTTCCTGGAAGGGTTCGACTACGGGGTAGGGCTGCTCCTGCCTTTTATGGGAAAGAATGACTCCGAACGGCGGGCGCTAATCGGTACAATTGGCCCATTCTGGGATGGCAATGAAGTCTGGCTGCTGACGGCGGGCGGCGCGATTTTCGCGGCTTTCCCCAACTGGTACGCCACTTTGTTCAGCGGCTTTTACCTGGCCTTATTGCTGGTGCTGGTCGGCCTGATTGTGCGGGCGGTCGGGTTCGAGTTCCGTAACCGGGACGAACGACAGTCCTGGCGGAGTTTCTGGGACTGGATGATTTTTACCGGCAGTTTCCTGCCCGCCTTCCTCTGGGGCGTCGCCATCTCAAACCTGATGGAAGGGGTGCCGGTTGACGCTAAAATGAACTATGTCGGCGGCTTCTGGAACCTGCTCAACCCTTACGCCTTGCTGGGCGGGGCGACCTTTGTGGCCCTCTTTATGCTGCACGGGGCCATCTTCCTGGGCCTGCGAACCGAAGAAGACCTCAAGGAGCGGGCTTTCAAAGTAGCGGGCCGGCTCTGGGGTCCAACGGTGGCGCTGGTACTGGCCTTTGTCATTACCGGTTACTGGACCTCCGACGTTTTCGAGCGGTTGGGGGTTAATCCGGGGGTCGCGCCGGTCGGGGCGGCCGCGGCTTTGCTGGCTTCGGGCTGGTTCATCAAGGCGCGGCGCAGCGGTTGGGCCTTTATAATGACAGGTCTGACTATTGCTCTTTCGACTATCACTATCTTTATGGGGCTGTTCCCGCGGGTAATGATTTCGAGCCTTAACCCCGAATATAGCCTGACCGTTTACAACGCTTCGTCCAGCCCCTATACCCTGGGCGTAATGAGCTGGGTGGCTTTAACTTTTGTGCCTGTTGTGCTGGGTTATCAAGCCTGGAACTACTGGGTCTTCCGCAAACGGGTTTCGGTCCATGCGGGCGGACACCTCTAATTAGCTGAACGGCCTGGAAAAGGGCCAATAACTTCACCAGGAGAGCCGGTTTACCTGAACCGGCTCCTTTTTTTGCGCTTATAAGGCCCGGCTTTGTGCTAAAACCTCTTGACTTTCTCTTGACTTTCTCTTATTTTTACCTGCTTGTTACCTCTATCAACCGGCCGGTTTACCTGGGAGACTTAAACTTGAAAGGAAGAATATGCAATAACTATTTTCAGCCCGGCAACGGGTAAACCAAAAGAAGGGAAGGGCCAGGCAAATGATAAGGTCAAGTAATAGTCTTTTAGAAGAACCACTTATTAAAAGTGAGGGAGAGCTACCGGCTGGTAAATTTACCACTATTGACGGCAACGAGGCCGCCGCCAGGATCGCTTACATGTTGAGTGAGGTAATTGCAATATATCCGATTACTCCCTCCACTCCCATGGGCGAGTCTTCCGATGCCTGGGCCGTTTCTAAAAGGCCTAATTTGTGGGGGACCGTGCCCCGGGTAGTAGAGATGCAGTCTGAAGGCGGGGCCGCCGGGGCTGTTCACGGCGCCTTGCAAACCGGGGCTTTAACCACCACCTTCACCGCTTCCCAGGGTTTACTGTTAATGATTCCCAATATGTATAAAATTGCCGGGGAGTTAACTCCCACCGTTTTCCACGTAGCGGCCCGGTCCCTGGCGGCCCAGGGTCTTTCAATCTTTGGCGACCATTCCGATGTTATGGCGGTCCGCTCGACGGGGTACGCCCTGCTGGCCTCCAACTCGGTCCAGGAAGTGCAGGATATGGCCCTGATTGCCCACGCCGCTTCCCTGAAAGCGCGCTTGCCTTTTTTGCATTTCTTTGACGGCTTCCGCACCTCTCATGAAATTAACAAAATTGAAGAAGTCAGCAATGAAATTATTCGGGGTATGATTGACGATGAACTGGTGCGAGCGCACCGCCAACGGGCGCTATCTCCTGAACGGCCTTTCATCCGGGGCACCGCCCAGAACCCCGACGTATATTTCCAGGCCCGCGAAACGGTCAATCCCTACTACCAGGCCTGCCCCGAAATCGTCCAGCAGACTATGAACCACTTCGCCGCCCTGACCGGTCGGGCTTACCATCTCTTTGATTATAGCGGCGCGCCGGATGCCGAGCGAGTGATAGTTATGATGGGGTCGGGCGCGGAAACAGCCGAGCAGACCGCCCTGCACCTGGCGGGCCAGGGTCAAAAGGTAGGCGTTTTGAAAGTGCGCCTGTTCCGGCCCTTCTCGCAGGAGCACCTGTTGAAAGCGCTGCCGCCGACGGTAAAGGCGATTGCCGTCCTCGACCGTACCAAAGAACCGGGCAGCCAGGGCGAACCGCTTTACCAGGACATTGTTACGGCTTTGCAAGAACTGGCCGGGCGTATCCCTCTTACAAGCAGTATGAAAGTGATTGGCGGCCGGTACGGCCTTTCTTCCAAAGAATTTACGCCCGGCATGGTCAAAGCGGTCTTCGATGAACTGCTAAAGGTAAATCCCAAGAACCATTTTACGGTCGGCATTAACGACGATGTAACTTTTACCAGCCTGGACTACGACCGGAGTTTTTGTATCGAAAGTCCCGAAACTATCCGCTGCCTGTTCTGGGGTCTGGGTTCGGATGGGACGGTCGGGGCCAATAAAAATGCCATCAAGATTATCGGCGAGGAAACCCCCAATTACGCCCAGGGCTATTTCGTTTACGACTCTAAAAAATCCGGCTCCATGACCACTTCTCACCTGCGGTTCGGGCCGCAGCCAATCCAAGCGCCTTACCTGATTGAACAGGCCAATTTTGTAGCCTGTCACAATTTTACCTTCCTCGAAAGAATTGACGTGTTGAAACCCATCCTGCCAGGCGGCATCTTCCTGCTAAACAGCATTTATGGACCTGAAGAAGTCTGGAACTACTTACCGCAGGAAATCCAGCAGACTATTATTGACCGCAACTTGCGCTTTTACGTTATTGATGCGACCAAAGTGGCCGAAGCCACCGGTATGGGCGGACGGGTAAACACCATCATGCAGACCTGCTTTTTCGCTATAAGCCAGGTATTGCCCCGCGAACAGGCCATTCTTAAAATCAAAGAAGGCATCAAAAAGACTTATTCCAAGCGGGGCGAGGCGGTGATTCAGAACAACTACCGGGCGGTAGATGAAACCCTGACAAACTTGTATGAGGTGACCGTCCCGGGCGAAGTTACCGGGCAACTGCGCCGCCTGCCGCCGGTTTCCCGTAACGCCCCGCCCTTTATCCGGCACGTCCTCGGGCCTATGCTGGTCGGGGAAGGAGACAACCTGCCGGTAAGTGTCTTCCCGGTTGACGGTACCTATCCTTCCGGGACAACCCAGTGGGAAAAACGCAATATCGGGCTTGAAATACCCCAATGGGACGCTGATATTTGTATCCAGTGCGGCAAGTGTGTCATTGTCTGCCCCCACGCCGTAATTCGCCACAAGGTCTACGACCCGGCCCTGCTCTCAGACGCGCCGGCAGGTTTCCAGGCCGTAGAAGCTCGCTTCAAGGAATTTCCAGGGATGAAATACACCTTGCAAGTATCCCCCGAAGATTGCACCGGCTGTAATCTCTGCGTCGAGGCCTGTCCGGTCAAGAATAAAAGCCAGGTCGGGCGCAAAGCGATCAATATGGTACCGCAACTGCCGGTTAAAGCGCAGGAAAAGGTCAACTGGGAATTCTTCAAGGCTTTACCGGAAGTAGATCGGACCGCTATCAGCCATAACAGCATCAAAAATTCCCAGCTACTGGAGCCGCTTTTCGAGTTCTCCGGCGCCTGCTCCGGCTGTGGCGAAACGCCTTATATCAAGCTGGTCACGCAACTGTTCGGGGACCGGGCGGTAGTTGCCAACGCCACGGGCTGTTCCTCGATTTACGGCGGCAACCTGCCTACAACGCCCTGGAGCAAGAACCGGGAAGGGCGCGGCCCGGCCTGGTCCAACTCGCTCTTTGAGGATAACGCCGAATTCGGCCTGGGTATGCGGGTTAGCCTGGACAAACAGCAGGACTACGCCAGGGAATTACTGGCCCGCCAGAACGTGCAGGTCGGGGAAGAACTGGTTAAGGCAATCCTCGAAGCCGACCAGTCAAGCGAAAGTGGCATCCGGCAGCAGCGTGAGCGAGTAGCCTTGCTAAAGCAAAGGCTGGCCGGTCTGGAAGATTCGCAAGCCCGTGACCTGTTGGGGCTGGCTGACGCCTTCATAAAAAAGAGCGTCTGGATTATCGGCGGGGACGGCTGGGCCTATGACATCGGTTATGGCGGCCTCGATCACGTCCTCGCTTCCGGTCTGAACGTAAATGTGCTGGTGCTGGATACCGAGGTCTATTCCAATACAGGCGGGCAAGCCTCGAAGTCTACTCCACGCAGCGCGGTAGCCAAGTTTGCCGCCAGCGGCAAGGGCATCGGCAAAAAGGACCTGGGATTGCTGGCGATGTCTTACGGGTACGTCTATGTGGCCCGAGTAGCCCTGGGCGCAAACGACCAGCAAACCCTGCACGCTATCCTGGAAGCGGAGGCTTACGACGGCCCGTCCCTGGTTATCGCCTATTCGCATTGTATTGCCCACGGCATTGACATGAAAAAGGGCCTCTCCCAGCAAAAGCTGGCCGTCCAGTCCGGCGATTGGCTGCTTTACCGCTACAACCCGGAACTGAAAGCGCAGGGGCTTAACCCGCTCACGCTTGACGCTAAAGAGCCGTCCATCCCGATAGAAGACTATACCGCTAATGAAACTCGCTTTACGATGCTGCGCCAGAGCGACCCCACCAGGGCGGGAATTCTGGCAGAACAGGCCCAGCAGGAGGCGCAGGACCGCTGGCAGTTTTACCGGCGCATGGCCGAACCGGTCAAAGGGAATTAATTTATTCGCGGCCGCGAAAGGGCGGCCTTAAATTTCAAGGAGGAATGTTGAAATGCCAGACCTGAGTACTACCTATCTTGGCCTCAAGCTAAAAAATCCCCTGGTGGTGTCGGCCTCTCCGCTCTCCAAACGCGTTGAGACGGTGCAGCGTTTGGAAGAAGCCGGGGCTTCGGCGGTCGTGATGTATTCGCTTTTTGAAGAGCAAGTTACTTTTGAAACTCGCCAGCTTGATCACTTTGTGGAGCGCAGCGCCAACCACCACGCCGAGGCGTTAAGCTATTTTCCCAATATGCCCTTTTACAATTTTGGGGCATCCACCTATTTAACCCACCTGGAAAATGTTAAAAAGGCCGTAAGTATCCCGGTGATTGGCAGTCTCAACGGGGTATCCTCCGGCGGCTGGCTGGATTATGCCCGCAAAATCGAAGCGGCCGGGGCCGACGCGCTTGAGCTTAACATCTACTATCTGCCGACCGACCCGAAAATAAGCAGCCAGACCCTGGAAGAAAACTATGTTGAACTGGTCTACAGCGTCCGGTCGAGCCTAAAAATACCCCTGGCTGTCAAGCTCAGCCCCTTCTTTACAGCGCTGCCTTACATGGCCCGGCGCTTTACCGAAGCGGGAGCTAACGGCCTGGTCCTTTTCAACCGGTTTTACCAGCCCGATTTCGACCTGGAAAACCTGTCGGTCGTGCCAAACCTGGAACTGAGTACACCCCAGGAACTGCGGTTGCCTTTGCGCTGGATTGCAATGTTATACGGCCGCATCCAGGCCGATTTTGCCCTGACTGGCGGGGTCCATTCCGCCCAGGATGTGGTCAAAGCCATGATGGCCGGGGCCAGCGTGACCATGCTGGCTTCCGAACTGCTGGCGAACGGGGTCGGCCGGTTGAAAACCATCCTGGCAAATCTTGAACACTGGCTGGTGGCCTACGAATACGACTCAATTTCACAGATGAAAGGCAGCATGAGCCAGCTACACTGCGCCGAGCCGTCCGCCTTTGAACGGGCCAATTACATGCGGGCGCTAACCACTTTTGACCACCAGCTTTTCTAATTTAGATGTAATTGGCAGGGTATATCAATATTGGTTAGCTGGTAGAAAATTAAGATGTGTGCACAAATCTGGCTTGAAGCCGGAAAGGACAGTAACTTATGAGTGACCAGAAAATAGTAATTCCGTTAGATGGCTCGGGGCTAGCCGAAAAGGCTCTGCCTTTTGGAGTGGCTTTAGCCCGCTTAAGGCAGGGAAAATTACTCTTAGTTAAAGTGGTTAGCGGGCAGTCTTTTTCTGAAAGTTCCGGGATTGCTACCCCCGAAGTTAAAGAAGCGTCCACTTACCTCGAGCTGATAAAAAAGGAAATATCTCAGGAAGGCTTACCCAATTGGATAAGTTATGACCGGATCGAAACCCAGGTGGTGGCGGGGCATCCTGCCCATGAACTGGGTGAGGTGATAAACTCGCTGGGAGCTTCCCAGGTAGTGATGACCACCCACGGCCGGACCGGGCTTTCGCGGTTTTTGATGGGCAGTGTCGCCAGGGATACCCTGGAACGGCTCCAGATCCCGGCTATTGTGCTGAGGCCGGTCGAACTGGCCGATTCCGCCTTGCCCATGGAGCTAATGTACCAGAAGACCGGCTTGCCAAAACCGGGCGAAAAAGTCAGTGGGCAGATAGTAGTGGCCCTGGATGGCACTCCTGAAGCCGAAGGGGTCTTGCCACCGGCCCTGGAACTGTGCAAGGCCGCCGGCTTTGAACTATGTCTGCTAAGGGTGGTACCTCCTTATACCCCAATAACCGACGGCATTAACTACCGGGCCGGTGAAGAAACAAAAGAGCGGCAAGCTGAAGCCGAGGTCTACCTGGAAAGCGTTCGTAACAGGCTGGCCGGGTCTGAGGCGGGTGTTTCAATCGTCTTTGAAGTGTTGAATGGGAACCCGGCTGAAGAGATTCTGGAATACACCCGCCACGGCAAAGTTTCGATGCTGGCTATGGCAAGCCATATCCGTTCCCGCCTCTCTACTCTGATGACCGGAAGCGTGGCCGAAGAAGTAATGGACGAATCTCATCTGCCGGTGTTGATGATCCAGCGGAATTAAAAGGAGTTGCTGGCATGAAAGTTGGCAATTCAGGGGTAAAAGTCCTGCTGGTAGTAGCCAGCAAACACGGCAGCACCCTTGAAATAGCCCAGGCGCTGGCCGGGGAACTTCAAAAGAGCGGCCTTGAGGTGGATTTGCGCGAGTTGCAATAAGGCGAGGAAATTGCCGACCTTGGCGAGTACGAGGCGGTAATCCTGGGAAGCGCCATTTACCCCGGAAGCTGGCTGCCCCAGGCCCGCCACTTTGCCGAGCAGCACCAGGCCGTCCTTTCGATGACACCGCTCTGGCTTTTCAGCAGCGGGCCGCTGGGGATGGAAGACCCTAAGCCGCATTTCGAGCCGGTCGAGCTTAAAACTTCGGTGGGCGATCTTTATATCAAGGACCACCGGGTCTTCGTGGGTAAGCTGGACCCGGCCGAGTTAAATTTAGGGGAACGCCTCATCACCAAAATGGTCAGGGCTCCGTCCGGCGACTACCGGGACTGGGAGCAAATCTGGGATTGGGGCCGCGAGATTGCCCGCCAACTCTTACCGCTTGTTGAGCTGGGAGATGGCAGCAAAACATAGATACCGGATACCGGCGGGAATGGCCAGCCGGTATCCGCCCCGCAAGCCGTTTCAGTAATTAAATCCCGCGATAGAGTATTCATCTACAGTGTCGCGACAGCCCCGCGCACCAGATAGAGGCCATGACCAGCCGCGCCCCCGAACTGGGTGATGTTGATATAGTCCACCTCCACACCGAAGGCCCGGCCCCCTAGGCCGCCCGGGAACACTCCAACAATTTTTTACCAACACCCTTTTTGTATTTTGTAGGCCCGGATATGCGAAAAGCCGTCCGTGAGGGGCTGCCCGATTATGGGCCGGTCTTTTTGAGCGAAGTACCGGCCCTGTTCCGCAACCAAAATGTTTTCGGATGGGCTGATTGACCTGGTGGAAAGCGGGGTTGTCCCCGGCGAGGCCAAAAAGAATCACCCCGGCAAAATTGTAGCGGGTTTTGGGATGGGCAGCAGGCAGCTTTACGATTTTGTAGACGATAACCCCTGGTTGTATTGAACGATATTGCCTATGTCAGCGATACGGCGGTTATTCGGCGTAATCCCGGGGGGTACCAGCCGGATAAGCTCACCCTCCTTTAACTGCTGCCATTCAAATGAGTTCGGCTTTTATGCGGTCCTCAATGGCATCTCGGACCAGGCGGTAAACGGCCAGTTGTTCTTCTTCGGTGCCAAGTAGCCTTGGGGGGGTCGGGAAAACTCCAGTGCAGCCGGCGCTTGGCCCCTGAAAAGAGCGGGAAGAGTTATGAGTGCAAAGAAATAAAACTCGCTGCATAAAACCTTTCTTATTTCTATTTTTCGCATAAATACTTGAAAGCCACAAAGCTACTCACCTTCAAAGGCAAACTAGCTTTTTTTCTTTACCGGCACCGGCTCTCCAGCGGCAATACTTTGAGGTTGG
>CADDZM010000236.1 GCA_902812345.1 Chloroflexota bacterium
AAGGGTGGCGATAAACAACCCTTTCCCCTGTAGTAGTTGCGAAAGTAGCCAGGTAAAACCGGCTACCCGAGCAAGTGCTTTTGGATCTGCTTACCTACCAGGATTTTACCTGTTAGACTCGGACTTTTTTAATGCATGTGATAAAATCTCATTACAAACCTGACCCCTTTCGCTAGGGCAAAATCGCTTCGTTTTGGTTTAAACCATAGAACCGCTCAAAACGCGATTTACCATAAGATTTTATGTCAACTAGAATTAAATGAAGCAAGGGATAAAAATTGACCGGGGCAGCCAGGGAATTGGGGAACGTAAAAACATTTGGATTAATCAGGCATTGTAACCCTTTGAGTTGGTAAACAACCAACCCAAATAATCTTCAGGAGAACCAGGTTGGCAGGCAGCAAAAGGACCGTTACCAAATCCCAGATTAACGGCGTGGGTACACCAGCACCAGCCCCAGAGCAGCTCCACCACCCGGCGCAATCCACCAGCGGTGGATCAAACCCGGCTTCCGATACAAGTGGCGACACCGAGAGTAATAAACTTCAACGGCTCCTCACTATTATGGAAGTATTGGGTAAGTTGGTAGAAAAAGAGGACGCTGCAGTTTCCGCACCCATGCCTGACACCGACCTGTCCGAACCTGAACAGGGTAAAACCACTTCGCCCGCTCCTGGGACCGGTGAGAATACCAGGGAGATAGTTGCCACTATTGCCTCACTACTTGTAGAAAAAGCCGACCTGGAGGCTATCAAAGAGCGGCTCTCTCCTGATAACCACCAGGCGGTTGAGCTACTGGCGCAACTGAGTGAATTTATAAAAGGCGAAAATAAATCTCCCCAAAAGGAGCTTAAAGGTAAAGGTAAAGCCGGAGAACCGGGCGAACCAACCCAAAAATCTCCTTCAGACCCGAACCCGGACCTGGGCGCAAACCTGCCGTCAAAAGCAGAGCTACCTGGCACGGGCAAGGGTGAGCTAGATGTAGGTTCTTCTGAAAATGCTCGGGGCGGAACCGGTCACCGTGACCAGGGCAGGCCTGGTGGATCTGAATCAACGGCAACGGCAGCAGCAGCTTCTTTTTCTCCTTCTCCCCACATGCCCTTGCCATCACCCGAAATCTCCCTGATTGAAAGTGAAAAAGAAGCTAAGAACAAAGGCCGTAGAAAACGACTGGCTTCCAGTGCGAATTCAACCGGGACCGAAGCAGTGCGCCAGCTTATTCTTGACATGGACGCTCACCAGGATCCAGCCTCCATCGAAAAAATAAAGTTAGGGACGGCCAGAAGGGAAGGTCAAACGGAAGAAGAATGGATTACCATTTTAAGCTCGGCTTTCTATCATGCCACCCGGGAGGCGCTCTCCCTCAACACTTTTGTAAAAAGTGAAGGGTCACCCTGGCCGACCGCTCCCCTGAACCGGGGCGGGGCCAGCGGGCTGGCTCAGCTTTTGCCTCCGGTCATTCAGGACGAGCCGCTTATGCCGGTCGAAGATGTGGACCGCTGGGTGGAAATGATGTGGAAACAGCGCGAGGAGCTATCGGATCTGGACGCTGACGCACTTGATATGCTCTGCCACGTCTGGCTAGAACAGGCGAGCAAGCCTGAAGATTCGGCTGTCGCCGAAATAGACCGCTTTCTTGAAATGCGCGGGTTACAAAAGAAAAAGAGTGGTAATAATCGGCGGGGCGGTTTTACCCTCGAACAGCGGCGAGAAATTCTAAGAGCCTTATCGCACATTCAAAGTATCTGGCTAAAACTCGGCCAGATCGAGGTTTTTGAGGATCATGACGACGGAGGCAGTTCTAAAAACAAAAAGAAAAGACAGTCCGTAACCAAAGCCTTTGAAAGCAGAGCCTTTGTGGTAACTGACCGCATGGGCCAGTTAAAAATGGACGGCTATATGGACGTCGAGCGGTTTATTTACCAGCCGGGCAAGCTGTTCGCCCAATTTTTATTCGGGCCAGGCCGCCAGACAGCCATTCTCTCGGCCAAAGCCATCCAGTACGACCGTTACCGTCAGAAATGGGAAAAGCGGCTGGCCCGGTATTTTAGCTGGCAGTGGCGCATCCAGGCCGCGAAAGGCGATTATACCCGGCCCTACCGGGTTAGCACCTTGCTTAAAGCCGTTGGGGAAAGCGTAGACGAACGACATCCCAATGCCACCCGGGACCGGCTGGAAAAAGCCCTGGACCGGCTTCAGACAGATAATGTACTGGCAAGCTGGCAGTACGACCGCTGGGAGGAAAAAGTTACCGAGCAGCGCGGTTGGGTCGAACACTGGTTACAGGCTACCCTTTTACTTGAACCGCCCGAAAGTATCCGGCAGACTTATAACAGCCTGGAACGTACGAATTTTGATACCGCGTCCTCGCCCCGCGCTCTGCGGTTGCAAGCCGCGTCCGCTGCCACCGAGGTAGATGAAACTCTCCAGCTTGTGAGAGACCTGAGGAATAAACGACTTGAAATTGGCATGTCTCAGTCTGTCTGTGCCGAGAAGCTGGGGATTGCTCAGGGAGTGCTCAGCCGCCTTGAGAAGGCTAAATTAAAACCTTCAGTCCAGCTACAGCAGCGGATCCGGAAATGGCTTAAAACCCTCGATTGAAATTGGACTGCCCCATCTGTAAACAGATTGCGCCTGTTGGCCTACTTTGGGGGTTAGGTGTGGCTGCACCGCTTCTAACTTTTACATCCCAGCGGCTAACTTACAGATGACAGCCGGAATAAAATATACCAAAATATACCAAGGAGTCGTGGTTATCTTCGCCAAAACTTAAGATGTTTCAATTCCGGCCAAAACTCTTTACCTTATTTATCCGGACCGGCTGAGTGTAAGATAAGGAATGACAGGGCAGTTTTCCAGATCCCTCAACCTGCCCTATTTTAAGCCCTGCACCTCGGCTTTGTCCCGATGACATAACGGTCACTACGGTAATCAAAAGCAGGCGGTTCGCAATTTGGGGAGCGCTTTTAGGAGTGCTGGGAGAGAGAAAATGAGGTAAGGCAGGAAAATTTCAATTCAACTCAGGTCAGGTTAGGTGGTTTATACCTAAATATACCCGGGAGTCGGGATTATCTTCTCCCTATTCACAATTATTTCTTCTGGCCCATTTACTACCAATCATATTCAATAGTCGTGGTTATCTTTACCCCATCCAGGCTCATTCCCTGCTAAAATTTCCTGAATTATACCTAAATATATCTAAATGTCGGTATTATCTTCGCCAAACTGGTATCTTTTCTTACAGCCCATTTTCTCTTTTCCTACTCTTTTTCCTTTTTACTTTTTTACTTTTCAATTTTAACTTTTTTGTCTATTTCTTCTCATGCTTAAAAGCCTCATTGAAGCTAAAACGAAGCTAAAACTTGAAACCTCCAGGAGGAGCGCGAGTAAACTACCCGGATATTAAATCTTTCGTTTGGCCTCCGGCTACTTAACCCGCTTTGTCGTGGTTATCTTTGCCACAAGCTCCCGATTTTAGCTCGATTCGAGGAGATAAAACCCGCATGTCGTGGTTATCTCTGCCGCATGTCGTGGTTATCTCTGCCGCATGTCGTGGTTATCTCCGCCACAAACCAAAATTATTGAGGCTAATTTTGCATTATAAAAAGCCTAATTAATTTAAACATGATAACCACCCGAATATAAATCGTTCAGGTATATGGTCTTTTCTATAATTATAACAATCTGACCATCAGCGGGTATAAATTTGACCTTTTTATACCTTTTCAACCCGGTGAGAGGTAAGATCCAGGTCCTCTCCCTCCCTGACGGGATTTTCTTCACAGGTTCTTCTTAAGGGGAGTTCGGCAAACGGCGCCAAATAGATCTTAGTTCAATAGGTACAATTTTTTGACTACTACCGCTAAATATAAAGATATTATCAGTACTGGTGGTTCCACTGACCGGTCCGAGGAAAATTCTTCCAAAAGGACCGAGCGAGCCGCTACCGCTACTGGTACTGGTACTGGTACCTTGGATATCACGTCTGACGCCGGGCTGCCGCCCTACCCCTACCGTCGGGCCGGGTTTACGATGTGCCCTAACTGGATATACGACGTTCTGCTCCTTGAAGAAAGCCCTTCAACCATTAAAGTGGTCCTCTTCTTTAACCGAAACACTACCGGCCGGACGGACCTTAAAGGGCACAGGATCGAATATAAGCAGGCCACCTACAAAAATATTGCCAGCCGGATGAAGATGAGTGAACGGGCAGTGGGTGAAGCCATGCGAACCGCCCTGGCCAGGGGTTACCTGGTACAACGCCGTCACGGAACCGGCGCCGGTGAAAAGCCTGCAGAACAATCCTTTTTCGAAGGAGACTTTTATGCCCTGAACTGGAGCTGGCCGCTTAATTTTGGTACGAATACCGAGTTGAATGAACCGGCCCCAAATGAGGAAAAAAGCACTTCCCGAGAAAATAACGAATATTCAAAAGAAGGTGTGGCGGCGACCCTTCCAAACAGCCTTTATCCGCTGCCGCAACCAACCACACCAAACGCACGGTCCAGTTCGGCCGCCGCTCAACCCAACAACTTCCGCCAGGACAGGCAAAATTTGCCGGGGGAGCACAGGCAAAACTTGCCTACATGTATAAATAAAGCAGTTATAAAAAATAAAGAAATCGAATTAAAACCTGATTCGACTGCACCTGAAGACATTTCCACTTTACCTATCAGTTACCAATCGAAGAAGCAAGATATTTCAACGCTTAATTCGACAGATCACTCCATTTGCGTGCCAATACCCCAGCTTCCTGAAACAAAACCTGACGAACCGGATTCGGTGCGCTACACCGGCCAACCGCAACAGCCTTCTAGCGGTGTTTCCCAACCCTCCCTTATAGTTAACACCGTTCCAAAACGACGGGGATCCTCGGCTATTGGGCTACTGATCAGCGACCTCGGCAGGGAATTTGGCGACGGTCCGGATCTGCTCTTGCCCAATATTTCAAGAGCCTTAAACCTGTGGCAAACCACCACTTTAAGTGAAAAAGCCTTTTTGGATCTCATTTACCAGGCCCGCCAGAAAGCCAGGGAATGTTCTTCAATCCGGCATCGCCGCACTTCCGCTGTTGCTCCTTTGGTGGGGAGCCAAACCAACCGGATGCCTTATTTCTTCAAAGTTTTAAGCGAGCTTTCCACTCAAACCGGTAAAGGCAGCCAACCTCCTTCAAATGAAAAAGAACCTGTTTATACTACTTCCAGTTCGAGTTGCCATAACCTTGAAAGTTCTTATCGTCCAAAACTCACTGAAGGCGACCTTTCTGCACCTGGCTGCCCTGACCATCGTTCCAAAAATAACCACCGGAATATTCCCAGATCTTTCCTTAGGCCAGGCAGGCTAAAATTAACGGCTTCCTCCCCCAAAGGAATTGGTGTCTCAGCCGGTCGTATTCCCTCTGAGACGGCTAAACCCGACAGGCAAGAGTGGCAGTCCGGACCTGGTAGGGTTGAAGTTGAAGCGGCGGTTGCCGTAGCCGTAGCCGCCGCTCCTTTGGCACCGCTACCGCCGCAGGCGCCGGCTGAAATAACACAGGGTCTTTCCAGCAGCCTTACCGAACCCTCTTCTACTTTTAATAGAAGTAGTAATAGAGATAAGGATTTCAAGTCGAACCTGAGCGCTATCTGGCACCAGGTTTGCGATGCTTTGAAAGCACGGTTTCAAGGTGGTCAACTTGCCGAAACCGCCCAAAAATTAAATTTAGCCAGGGGGGATAGCGCCCATCAGCTCATTTTATCCGCACCCGGCTTACCCTGGTTAATAAAATCCTTTACCAGCTCGGATATAGCCCTGCTCAGGCTTGCTCTAAGGCAGTTTACCGCTAGTGATTTTGACCTTATCCTGGTTTGAGTTCGGCTTTCAGCTTAGCCCAATTTTTCTTCCAGAATCCTTTTTTAGCCCTGGTATCTTTTTAGGGTCGTCTTATTCGGCGGTTGCCCGGGCGCGGTTTTGTATGCACGTGCGTACAAACTCCTTTTAATACCATCCATTCATACCCCACCTATATTAATGTTATGTCAAGCTAAAGCTTGATTTTTTTGTTATTGCCTTCTGGATAAGTTGCTGCCCTGGTTTTCTGGTTTTTATCAGGTTCGTAACTTGTAGCAGGTATTCTAGACCTTACCCCTTCTTAAAAACCCTGCGGATTTAGAGGCATGCTTACAATTTGGCGCCTTCAATAAATTCTATATTACCCCCTGGTAAGTTCAAGCTTTTCAAGTTTACATAAATAACACTATTTCATTAGTAAATATTCAATAAATGACTAGCGAACAGTTTAGTAACCGGGTATATTATGACCCGATAGGTTTATACCTTCGCCGGCCCCACAATCTATCCACCAGAATTCCTGCGCAGGTTTGAATTTCACTTAACCCTGAGCATAAACAGTGGTTTTCTAGCTTCCGGTCTATTCTATGTAAACTTTCTTTCAAATGGTATTTTTGGCAAGGTTACCCGGAAGAGGTTTGCCAGATTCTTCAAAATTATTGAGAGGTTTTGTTTGGAAATTTCTGATTTACAAATCAGCCGTTATTGGGGTTCCAAAGGTTCGGTGCCGGCAGCAGGGGCAAAGGCAGGCTTTCGGCCCCGTTTCCAGGCATTCTTGTACGCACGTGCATACAAGAATGGATTTTATTGGTTGTAAATCAAAAAATCCTGGGGATCCACTATCCCCAGAATTATCTCTTCAGTTACTTCAGATCGTCTTCTCTCATCACCTGCCGCACCTGCCGCACCTGCTGCACCTTTTTAAAATTAACCTTTTCTTATTTACCTTACTGGAGCTTTTGCTAATAATAAATTGGTCTTCTTACACTCTGGACCGGTAGAAGTTTTAGTCATTCAGCTTTTCTTTCAGAGCTTCGAATTCAGAGAACAGTTGCTCAAAATAGCCTTTAAGTAGCTCCTTGTGTGGGTTTGAAAGTTCGGGAAGCTGGGCGGTCCATTTACCTACTGTCGCCAGCAGTACCCGCCCGTCTCGTTCGAGTTGCCGCTCAAAGGGTGTTTCTTTTTTAACTCCTCTAGCAGCCCTTTGAGGTTTTACGTGAAACAAATCCGGTTGCTCGGCTGGCCCGGACCCCTTTGAATTTTGAACTTCCTTTCCCCCCGCACCCCCACTATCGCCTTTGTCATCGTCATCGTAGTCGTAGCCGTACGGCTCAATTAGCCGGGCCACGCTCTGCCGCACTTCCTGAAAATTCAGTTTTCCTTCGATAACCCCTTCTATAAAAGGTTTGCGCTCGGCCGGAGTTGGAAGCCTGGCTATTTCGCGGGCGACCCGGAGCGTATCGCTGCGCTGGGCCACCATCGCCTGGACATCCTCCGGAATGCGGAGAAGTTCCATGCGGTCCTGGACATAGCTCTTGTCTTTACCTATCTTCTCGGCCAGACTGCGGACAGTGTAGCCCCGGTCCTGGATAAAGGTTTGAAAAGCTTTGGCCTCCTCCAGCGGGGTAAGATCACGGCGCTGGATGTTTTCGGCCAGCCCGATTTCGATCAGCTCGGCGTCGCTATGGTCGGCGATCTCGCATGGAACTACCTTCCGGCCCGCCAGACTGGCCGCTCTTAACCGGCGTTCTCCATACACCAGTTGAAAGAAGCCTTCGTTCGCGGGGTCGGGCCGGACGCGCAGGCGGCTGGTAAAACCCTGGGCCTTGATGGCCTCAGCCAGTTCCTCCAGATTGTCAAATTGCTGTCTGGCCTGGTAGGGGTTGGGACGAATTCTTTCGACCGGCAAGTCCTGCACCATCGTCCGGTGAGGGACTATCAGGGCTTCCACATCGGCCTGGCGCGCCAGCTCATCCTCGGGGCGTGCCGGGGTCTGGGCGAAAAACCCTTTACGCTTTACTGGTGACATGGCTTGCCATAACCTCCTTTGCCAGCGCCCGGTAAGCTCTGGCGCTTTCTCCGTTGGGTTCGTACTGCATAATAGAAAGGTGGTTAGCCTGAGACTCTGCAAAGCGGACCGACCTTTTCACCATGGTATCAAAGACTTTTAAATCTTTACCGAAAAACTTTCGGGCATATTCCACCGCCTCCCGGTTAATTATAGTACGGCTATCTACCATGGTTAGTAAAATTCCCGTGATAGAAAGCTGGGGATTTAGCCCGGACCGGCGCATCAGTTGGACCTGCTCGAGTATTAAAGAAACCGATTCGGTGGCGAGGTATTCTGCCTGCAGCGGTATGAGTATTTCTTTCGCCGCAACCAGAGCATTTACCACCAGCACCCCCAGATAGGGGAGGGTATCGATTAAAATATAATCGTAGTTATTTGCGACCGGCGCGAGCAGTTTCTCAAGTACAAATTCCCGCTGAATAGCGATGGCTAACTCATCGTTTGCCAGATTGAGCCTGGCGCTGGCCGGGACCAGGTCCATTCCCTCGTCAGTCTTTTGAATTGCCAACTCAATTTGGGACTCAAAACGGGTCAGGAAATATTTAAGGCTGCTGTAAATGGTGTGCTCCAGGTCGGCCGGTCTGAAACCAAGCGACTGGGTGAGATTACCCTGCGGGTCAAAGTCGACCAGCAACACCCTTTTACCGGCTTCGGCGAGGGCCGCCCCTAAATTGACCGTGGTAGTGGTTTTACCGGTGCCTCCCTTTGGGACCGCGATTGCAATTATTCGCGCCATCTCAGTTTTAGAACCTCCTTGTGCTTCTACCGCACTGCCCGGTTCACCCGGCCTCAGCGGCGTTGGCATCGCTGAAATACCCTTTGTTCGCCGCTTGTCGCCCTCGCGTAAAAATTGGGTGACACGGGAGGGCAAAACCATCCACATATTTCCAACCTGGCGTGCTTCTAAACGCCCTTCCCAGGCCGCCCGGCGCAGTCTATCGGCTTTTACACCAAACTCTCGGGCTGCTTCTTGAATGGATATTAGTTCTTCCACCTGCTGGCAACTCCTTATTTATAGTCGGGCTTTTTATATTTCAATTCAAACCCTCAAACAGGTCTATACGCCTTCCCCGGCTTTAGGATTGTGTGCGTGTATTCATTATATCACAGTTTCACAAACCTCGGAAAGTATGCTATAATTTCTTGAAAGTTTTTTCAGACCCGGGAAGATAAAAAGAAAAAGAAATAAAAAAAGGTTTTGGTAAAGGTAGTTCGTACGTGTAACACGTACGAACTACCCAGGTATGCTAGGGTTTACATTCATTCAGCTGTAATAATCTGTCGAAGAAAGGTAGCAGGCCGATGAGCGATGAGGTTTTAGATTCAAACGAAACTGCCCCAGAGTTACCCTCCGAAAACCTGACACCCATCGAAGAGCGTCAGGTGGATTTCTATGGTGACCAGATTACCGCCGCGCTGGTAAAAACCGAGAAGACCAAATCGGAGGTTTATGTACCTATCCGGCCGATTTGTGACTATCTGGGACTCTCCTGGTCCGGTCAGCTCGAACGCATTAAACGCGACCCGGTTTTAGCCGGTGAAGCCAAGTTCGTACGTGTTACACGTACGAACTCCGGAGGCAACCCCAATCTTTTATGCCTGCCTCTCGAAATGCTGCCAGGCTGGCTTTTCGGTGTGAGCACTAGCCGGATAAAGCCTGATTTAAAGCCCAAAATAATAATGTATCAAAAAGAGTGTTTCAAAGTGCTATGGCAGGCTTTTCAAAACGTAGCCAGCGAAGCCGCCAGCCTTGGACTCACTCCTTCTTCTCCCACCGAAGGGTATCCGGTAGAGGTAGCGGTTGAAAACTTACCGGCTACCTTTGAGGACTATGAAACCGGCCTTGATGAAAGATTGGCGAGCCGCCAACCGACTGAAGGCCAATTGGCGCTCCTTCAGATAAGAGATATGGGTCTGTCGATTGCCCGCATGGCCGAACAGCAAATGGAAATTGAGCGAAAAGCCGACCGGGCTAACGAACGATTGGATGCTGCCAGAGAATACCTCAAAGGTTTACAGATTCGGTTTGATCAAAGGATCACTATTTTAGAAAACCGGCTGCAACCTCCTTTCGACTATATTACCGAAGACCAGGTAGCGCAGCTCCAGCTAGAAGTCAAATCCCTGGCGCAACTTCTTACCAGCCGGGATAAACCGGACCGGCGGCAGAACCATTACCAGGGAATTTTTAATGAGCTTTATCGCAGGTTTAGCGTTAGCAGTTATACCCATATCCGAG
>CADDZM010000237.1 GCA_902812345.1 Chloroflexota bacterium
GGAAAATTGTAGCCCTGGCAGGCGGAGTCGGGGGGGCCAAGCTCGCCCTCGGCTTTTACCGCTACCTCGAAACGAAAAACCGGGCTAAGCAGTTAAGCGTCGTAGTCAATACCGGGGATGACATGGAATACCTGGGCCTGAAAATCAGCCCGGACCTCGACACCGTTATGTATACGCTCTCCGGCCTCGCCAACCCGACAACAGGCTGGGGTATCCAGGGCGACACCTCCCAGGCCTTGCAGATGCTCGGCAACTACGGCCACGACAACTGGTTCTGGCTGGGCGACAAGGACATTGGTACCCACCTGTACCGCACCAAAGCCCTGCGGGGAGGCAAAAGCCTGACCGAGGTCACGGACGAAATGCGCCTCGCTCTCGGCATCAAATGTGAATTACTGCCGATGTGCAACGAGCCGGTCCAGACAATTGTCGAGACCGAAGAAGCGGGAAATTTGGCGTTCCAGGAATATTTCGTAAAACGGCGGGCCGCCGACACCCTTAAGAGGGTAACCTTCGAGGGTATCGAACAGGCGGAAATAACCGACGAGGTTTGCCACGCCCTGACCAATCCAGCCCTGGTAGTCCTCTGCCCGTCCAATCCTTACCTGAGCATCCGGCCAATTCTCTCCATTCCGGGGATGCGCCAGCTTATAAGCTCGGTAACCTGTCCGATTGTAGTGGTCAGTCCGATTGTAGGCGGAGAAGCCCTGAAAGGCCCGGCGGCGGCTAACATGCGCAGCCTGGGCGGTGAAACGGAAGCATCAGCCCTGGGTGTCGCCCGCATCTATGCCGGGTTCGCCCAGCGTTTCGTCCTCGACCAGGTGGACGCCGGGCAACAGGCCGAAATAGAAAAACTTTCTTATAAAGTGCTGGTTACGAACACGATTATGAAGGATGATTCTGGGAAAATGCGCCTGGCCCAGGAAATCCTGGAAGGATGCGGGATAGCATGACCGGCAAAGTTGTCTTTGAACCAATCAACCGGCTTCCCATGATACGACCGGGCGACGACCTGGCGGCCCTGGTTTACGCCCGGTTGCAGGACCAGGGCGAAACCTTGCAAGCAGGCGATATTATCGCGATCGCCCAGAAAGTCGTCTCCAAAAGCGAAGGCCAACTGGTAAACCTGGCGGATATCGTGCCGAGCGAACGGGCCTTGCAGATTGCGCCTATCGCCGGAAAAGACCCCCGCCACATCGAGGTGATTCTGCGAGAAAGCCGTGAGGTTATCTGGGTCAGCCCTGGCATTTTTGTGGTTGAAACGCATCACGGCTATGTCTGCGCGAACGCCGGGGTGGACCGCTCGAATATCGCCCAGAACCCTGACCCCGCCTTGACCGCCCCGGAAAACAACCCCCAACACAGCGAAAACGAATGGCTCTGCCTGCTGCCGAAAGACGCCAATGCTTCGGCAAGAAATTTACGACAACGCTTCAAGGAACTGAGCGGGGTTGAAGTGGGTATCCTTATCAACGATACGCACGGACGGCCTTTCCGCATGGGAGGGATTGGGACGGCCCTGGGGTCGGCGGGCCTGGAAACGTTGCGGGACCAGCGCGGCGATTCAGACCTCTACGGCTACCGGCTTCAGGCGACTCTTACCGCGGTTGGCGATGAGCTGGCAGCGGCCAGTTCCCTGATTATGGGCCAGGCCTCCGAGGCCACCCCGGCGGTGCTTATTCGAGGGCTGGCCATGCAAGTCCCGGAGGAAAAAGACCGGGGCGCGGAAGTTTTAATCCGCCCCGCCGGTAAAGACGTTTTTCGCTACCCGCCCGGCAGCGAGAAGTGGAGAAATTAGCCGGGTCCAAAGAAAGTATCGTCATCGGAGGGGACTTCCTCGATGCTGTTGAAGATATTTTTGCGGCGAGCTTCCATCAACTTGTCGTCACGTTTGGGGTTAATGCCAAGCTCACCAAAGAGGGCGCGATAGTGACCGACCGGGTCGGGATGAATCGAGTAGCGGTCATCAAACTGGGTGACTTTGAGGGTAAAAGCCAGTTCGCGGGCGTGGTCGGTTAAGGTCTCCGCCGTAATGCCGTAAAGAACCCCTAGCTCGTCGGGGTCAGCCTGGTGATAATCGAAGACTGTTATCAGGTATTCTACCCCGCCCGCCCACTCCGCCGGAGCCTGGCTTTTTATAAAGCTTAATTCGTCAGCGCCGGAATCTTTCAAGAAATCCTGCCAGAGCCGGGCGGCGTTATAAAGCTCTTCAAGGTTAAATTTCCCGGCCTGACCTTGCATCTTTCCCAGGAAAAGTTTTTCTACCTCGTCCAGGGTTTCCAGCCGCAAAGGTAGGGCTGTTTTACCCTGGTGGACCGCAATAATTTGGGCATCGGTGGGGTCGTTCGGGCGCAACTGGCCGTTCGAGTTGGCCGGTAACACTTCCTCGACCAGCCAGCCGTACTCGCTGCCCGGCGCTTGCCGTAAGGCCAGGCTGGAACCAAATAGCCGGGTCAGGTGGGGCCGCTCGGCCGGGGTTTCTTCGCGGCCAACTTCAAGGGTAGAGATAACGCCAAGTTCTAGCAAAGCCATGCCCGGTTCAATCTGCAGGTCGTAGGGCTTTAGCTGATTTTGTTCGCGCGGGTCGTCCAGGCGCAAGTCCAACCGCAAGAGGGCCAGGCCAAATAACCGCACGCTCCACCCGGCGGCGCTTTCAGGCGCGACCAGCGTTTCTACAAGCCCAGATTGCCCTTGCCGGACCGCCAGTACCAGGGCTTCCCCCAGGCGGGCGGCTTCCAGGGCCGCGCGTTGCCAATCGCCAGGGATTGGCTGCTCGTTTTCTGCCATTGATAAATTAATACTCAATCAAGGCCGTTACCGGGTAATGGGTTAACCGGCAGCGCCCTTTTAGAAATTTTAGCTCGATTAGAAAAATCAGGCCCGCAATCTCGCCGCCAAGAGTCTCGACCAGCCGGGCGGTTGCTTCGGCGGTGCCTCCGGTTGCCAGCAGGTCGTCTACAATCAAGACCTTCATGCCGGGTTTGATAGCGTCCTTGTGAATTTCAATTGTATTGGTGCCGTATTCAAGGTCGTACTCGGCCTGGACGGTGGGGGCGGGCAGTTTGCCGAGCTTGCGGGCCGGGACGAAACCTGCCCTCAGGCGGTCGGCCAGCGGCGCGCCGAAGATAAAGCCGCGCGACTCAATGCCGACCACGATATCAATCTTCTGGCCGCGCGCGATATTAATCATTTCGTCGAGGGCTTGCCGGAAAGCCGCCTGGTTCTTTAATAGGGTTGTAATATCCTTAAAAAGGATGCCTTCCTGGGGGAAATCGGGAATATCGCGGATTGTATCTCGCAGGTTCACCGCTCTTGCTCCTTTCACACAAACTTCGCTACTGGTTATCATAGGCTTGCCGCAACTCAATTACTTTACAGCCTATTATACCAGCCCACAAATCTCTTTGGGTTGTTAAATGAGTTTTGCCTTAATTATACCAAGGCCGGGTGAATACTTGTCCTTCAGAGCGCAGTCGAGGAATTCGAGACACCTCCTTGTGGGTTGCTTCGCGCACATCCGAAGGCCGCACCGGCGGGCCTGACTAATGTCTATTCTCTACCCGTAGCTGGTATAAAAAGATCAGGGTAATTATAAATAAGGTTTTCATCCAAAGAGTCATATGAAAATATCTTTTAATGCTAAAAACTCCCTCCCGGCAATCTGGAAACCAGATTGCCGGGAGGGGGTTTTGCTGTTTATAAGACTTAAGGCGTTTTTTGCGGGTTATTACCCAGGGTTATCACAATTGCGCTGAAAAGGTCAGGCTGGTCGGACTTACGGTATTGCACGATAAAGTTACCCGGTTCGCCGCCTTTCCAGAAGTTAGGTCGGTAACGCCCGCGAAATAAGTTTTGAGCGCCTCACTCTTGTACAAATCTACCGGTACACTATCCGGGCCTTGATAGCTTTGAACGAGTTGGGCATCCTGGGGCAAGAGTTTTTTGCTTTCGGCGCGGGCAGCGTCCAGAGTGACCGGAGTAGTGTACATCCTTGCCGCGAATCTAATCCTTTGTGGCAAAACATTCTTTTGCTAATCAGTCTCAAAGTGAAGCCCGGAAAGTTTGGGTGGGCCAAAATATGTTATTATTTATGTTATTATTATGGTAAGAATTATAAGAACTTTTTAGAGTGATAGTGGTAGAGAGGAACCCAGGAGTGGAGACGCAGGACCGCCGCATCAGGCGTACCCAGAACTTGTTAGCAAAAGCCCTGATAGAAGTTACGTTGGAAAAAGGCTACGATGCGGTCACTGTGCGCGATATTACCGACCGGGCCGATGTCGGTTACGCTACCTTTTACCGCCATTACCAGGATAAAGATGCCCTGCTGGAAGACGTTTTAGAGGTGGTCTTGAATGAACTTATCGACCTGTTCTTTCCTGACCCCACCGGCATGGGTGACAACATTGAAAACCTGGGAAACGTGCTTTTTTGCTATGTCAGGGATAACTTTGAAATAATCCGAGTCCTTTTGAGCAGCCGCTACACTTCGGAAATCGGCAAACGGATGCTGGAAGGCGGAACGAGAAAAATGCTGGAGCGAACCGTTCCGCAACCGGAAAGTCCGGTGCCGCCTGAAATTGCCGCCAAACACCTGGTAGCCTCGACCATAAACCTGATTGAGTGGTGGCTGGAAGATGGGATGCGCCTTTCGCCGGAACAGATGGGGGAAATTTACTATGAGCTTATCGAGAAACCTACCCTGAACGTCGCCTTCAAGACCTGGTCCCGGTAAAGCGCTTTTTGAAGGATTTAAGAGAGGCAATTTTAAAAACTGCCTCTTGTTCAACCGTAAAATTATTAAATTCGCTGGTTAGTTAATAGGTGGAAGGTCTGGTTGCCTGGCTGGCTACCGTGGATAAATTCAGGGCTGCCGCCGAAGCCAGGCTGGACGCGTCGCTGGTAGTGACAACCATCTGAAAACCTTCCTGGATCCGCTGTAAGGCCGCTTCCCCGTTGCTGCAATACATACCAAGTGGGACATTGTAGCGTTTGGCGGCCTCTTTAAGTTTATCCATGACCGCGACGAATTCCGGCTCGGCTCCCTCTGCACTCGGAGTGAGGCCCAGGGTAGCGTGCATATCATTCGGCCCAACGAAAGCCACATCAATGCCGGGTACGCTTAGAATATCATCCAGGTTTTCCAGGGCAGTCGGGCTTTCAATCTGGAGTATCACCAGGATTTCATCGTTGGCCGCCGCTGCGTATTCGCTCCGGTTAACCGTGCCAAAGCCGTACGGAGCAAAGACCCCACCAATGCTGCGCGTGCCAACAGGCGGGTATTTACACCAGCTTACTGCTTGCTCCGCTTCCTCACGAGTATTGACCATCGGCACCACCACGCCCCAGGCACCCGCGTCAAGCGCCCACTTGAACCATTCGACCGTATTGGTCGGCACCCGCACGATAGGGGCGCAGCACCCCGAATCGGCAATAGTCGCAACCATCGCGGCCATTAATTCCGGGGTCTGGGCGGTATGTTCGCAGTCAACGGTCAACCAGTCGAAGCCAATCCGCGACATCAGGCGGGCGGTGCCGAGGTTACTCAAGCTCAACCAGGCGCCCGGCGAAACCTCCCCGGCCTTCAACTTTGCTTTAACGTGGTTAGTCCTCATATTTTCCTCACGGTTTCTTCAGTAAAATTATTATCCAATCGCCACTCCAGATTGCTATCACGATTGTACCAACATTAAGAGCGAATGGAAATTTAGAAGGAATGCTGGGGCCGGTTTACCGGTATACTCTTATATACGGCAAACATCCTGTATTAGCCTGAGCGATATGTGAAATTAGTCATTGACAAAATAAACTTATTAGTATACACTAATACTGATAGTTAGATTGATTTAAAAGAATTTGCAACTCAAAGCCAGAATCCAGAGGTTAGAAGCGGGCAGCATGCTGACAAACTTTCCAAAAACATTTACCGATACCAGAGAAGCGCCCTCCGAAGGTCAGGAGAGGTTGATTGTTGAGCTTGAGTCGGATTATAATTCACCTTCCGGCGAGACCCCAAAAGTAAAAATTTGCTTCCAGAAATGGGCGAACGGTATCGGCTGGTTTAACCAGAAGTCGTTGTACTTAACCCTTGAGCAAGCAGCCTATCTTAACCAGGAAATTGAGCAGACGGCGGTTAACCATAAGATGAAAAGCAGCCAGTCCCGGCCTATCCCTGCGGCGAAGCGTTCCGGAAAAACTCCGGGTGACAGCGCTATTATTCCGTTTCCGGCCGGGAGGACTGCCAAAACGCAGCCCGAAAGATTAAGCCAAAGCCTCTGTGAGGAAAGCGGCGCTACGACCGCCAGAATTTTACCCTTCAGGTCGCGTCAGGGCTGATTTATTTCAACCAAATTTAAAAGGAGTGGATATGGCAGAGCAGAACAGCGGTATTAACACGACAAATAGCGGCAATGCTACGGCGAAGGTGGATGCCTTAAACGAAATTTTATCTTACGAATATGCTGCCTTTCACCAGTACACCCAGCACAGCCTGTTAGTCCAGGGACTGGAGCGGTACGATTTCAAGCCGTATTTCGAGGAACAGGCCGAAGGCAGTTACAAACACGCCCTTCTGATTGGCAGCAAAATTGTCGCTTATGGCGGATTGCCGGTTATTGAGGCCGCTCCGATTGAGCAGTCTACCGACCTGTTGCAAATGCTGGAGCAGGATTTGGCCGTCGAGCGCAAGTTGCGCGACGCTTATATCGCCGCTATTCCCCTGGCTGAAGCCGATAACGATGTGCCGCTGCGTTTCCTCCTTGAAAAACAGGCTTACAACGAGCAGGAAGACGTGGAAGAGTTGGAAAAGTTCCTGATGAAAGAGCGCATCGTCATCCAGGAGTTGGATGTGCCTGACGCGGGTTCCCAGGTTATTTAGCGAGGATTAGAAGCGATTTGACCACCCAGTTAGAGACCAGTTCCAATATTCCTTTTACCCGGCCAGCCTTTATGAGCCGCCCAAAAGCGGACAAAGGTAAGGGTATGACGTTTGGGAACGCTTCGGTTTACTACGATTTAGGCGTAACCGTCGCGGAACTGGAAGCTAAGCCTGTAAA
This sequence comes from Chloroflexota bacterium, assembly GCA_902812345.1. GTDB lineage: Bacteria > Chloroflexota > Chloroflexia > Chloroheliales > Chloroheliaceae > 54-19. The sequence continues at coordinate 7,056 of CADDZM010000237.1, forward strand.
TGCGGCAAGGGCTTTACAGGCAGGCAAACGAATGGCCCGGTTCGGTTTGAGAAGTAGCCCGACCAGCCAGGTAATGCTGGTGGACGAAGGAATGGGCTTTCCTGTTACGCTTTCCACGGCCCTGCGTACCGGGGTGATTTATGAGGGGCTGGACTCAGGCAAACCTTCCAGCCTGCGCTTTATGGGCGGCGAGTTTTTCAGGCAATACCTGCAACTGCTGGTCCAACCGGCCCTGACATTGGCTTACCGGCGCGGTTTTAGCTTTAACTGGCCGAACCTGGGGCTTGTTTTACAGGTCGCCAAAGGCGCGCCGGTGGGCCTCGGCTTTTTCTCGCGGGCCGCTGTAACAACCCTGGATTATACCCAACCTCTTCTTATCTCTCCGGTAAACTCAGGCTGCCCTGGTTCTGAGCCAGGCAGTCCGAGTTTCAGTTCATACACCAACTTCACCCAATCGCTCCTGACCTACGGTTTACGACCACTGGTGGCGGAACTGGCCGGGGTCGGAGTCCGGGCGGAAGTGCTGTGGGATATCGCGATTGAAACGCTTCTTGAAGTGGCTCAGAACCTGGGGATACCGCAGGAAGCCCGGCAAAGCCTTTTCATCGAAGAACTCGCCGTCGCTAACCTGAACGAAGCAGCCCAACCCAACACCGGCACGCTTTCCCCAAAATCTCCCCGGTTCCAGAAAGGGTTCAGCTTCAACCAGGGCCAGGTAATATTTTTAAAGCAGCATTGTTGCGAGAAGTACCGCAAAAAAGCCCGCTGCTCGAACTGCCCCGGCAACCGCAAGACCGCGCCCTCCCGCCTTCCCATGCCGCTGGTTTAATGCGCCTTCCCCTTAGACTTAAACGCAATCCGGCGGGCTTTCCTTAATTTTGTCCTTATTGCCCCTAAGCAGGTTGCCCTGCCTAAATCCACCGGAACCCACCCGAATATTCAAACAATTTATTCTTTTCTTTCTTTCCACTTTCACAAATTCACGACTATCGCTTTGAACCTGAAAAGCCTTCGGGATACGAGGAACTCAAACTCGAAATAATTGCTTCAAGCGAAATTCTTAAAATTGAAAGTAATGGGTTTATTTTAGTACCTTTTTAGTACTTTCGGGCTAACAAAACCGGCGAATTTTTGGTATTTTTGGAAATAGTAATCGCACTTATTATTAGGAGATGGAATGAGGCTGAGGAAAAATCTAATAGTCCCACTCATTCGGAAACGCAATTATTTTTATTGATTTTCGTAGTGGTTACTTTTCCCTCTTAACTACTGAAACGGACCCCTACACAGCTTTTGGGAGTGGTACCTATGATGAACCTCCAAAATAGTCGCAAATTAGAGATACACGCGAAGCTCCCTGAAATGCTATCCCTGACCCGCCTGGGCCTTAAATTGAAAGGGTTAGTGAGTTCATTAAAGGCTGCCGGACAACCCGCTGTCAGCCCCGTTCCGAAAAGGCGCGAAATATCCTATCTTCTCTCGCTTGAACTGATTAAGGCCAACCGGTGTTTAGAGGAAAAACTAAAAACCCAGGCCCGCATCGAGACCGAACTGCGTCAGAAAAACGCCGAATTGCACCAGGCTCTGGAAAAAGAGAAGAAACTTAACGACCTGAAGACAAAGTTACTCTCAATGGCCTCCCACGAATTCCGTACCCCGCTAACTACCGTCATGATGGCAGCGGATATGCTGGAAACATTTGGCAATTCCCTGACTTCGCGGCAAAAGGTTAGTTTTCTTGGGCGGATTAAAGTTGCTACCGAACTTATGACCGAGCTGATGAACGAAATTTTGCAATACAACCGGATAGACGCCGGGCTGGAAACCCTGGCGTCAAAGGAAATTGATCTTAGACAGTTTTGCACGGAACTGATAGATGAAATCCGTCTGATTTCCGACCACGAGCATAACATCGCCTTCAAGGTGCAACAAAACTCAGGTGGGGCCGTTTTCAACGCCGACCCGCTGGTTTTGCGCCAGATTATTAATAATTTGTTGTCCAACGCAGTAAAATATTCGCCCAGAGGGGGCCGCGTCAACCTTATTTTGAAATTAAGTGACAAAAAGGTAATTTTCCAGGTAGAAGACCAGGGAATGGGCATTCCTGAGGAGGAAATAAATTGCCTGTTTGAAGCTTTCCAGCGCGGCTCAAATGTCCGTAATATCCAGGGAACCGGGTTAGGGCTGGCGATTGTAAAGAAGTATGTTGACCTTTACGAAGGCGATATCCGGGTCGAAAGTGAAATCAACCGGGGCAGCACCTTTACCGTAACTTTACCGTTGACCCGGTGTTCTATGAAACAGCTAAGTCCTTCCAATTTGAAATAAGCGGCAAGGCGGCGGGGCTTTAACGCCCGGCCTTTCAACCTGGCGGCTACCGGGCGCTAACCCCGGTAGTCCTTTTTATACTATCAAATTGACTTTGCGAGGATGTTTGATAAACTTCTTTTAGACCACCGGGGAAATTTCCGTTTGCAGCACCAACCTTCAAAAAGGTATTAATAATAGTTATTAAATGTAGCTTCCCACTCAAAGCTGTCCCAGGCTAGAGGAGTAAAGATGTCATCTATTAAAAATTCCGTTGAGGAACTTAAAGAGATTACCGGCCAGGTACCGGCGCTGTTAAAGAATAAAAAAATTGAGCCAAAAGAAAATTTAAAGCCGGGAGAGTGGAGCAGCCGGGAAATTCTGGGCCACCTCATTGACTCGGCCTCAAATAACCACCTTCGCTTTGTCAAGGCCATTGTGACGGGCGAGGTTCGCCTGCCCAGCTACGAGCAGGAAAAATGGGTTATGAGCCAGGGTTGGGACAGCGAGCCGTGGGAAAGGCTGGTGTCACTGTGGGAAAACTATAATTTGCACCTGTTACATTTACTCGGCCAGCTACCGGAAGATAAACTAAACGTTTTATGCTACATCGGTCACAATCCGCCGATGACTTTACAAGACCTGGTGGGGGATTACCTTCATCATCTGAAAATTCATCTCAAAGACCTCGCGCCGGAATACGAACCGGCTCGATCCT
>CADDZM010000238.1 GCA_902812345.1 Chloroflexota bacterium
TGGGCGGTAGACTACAATTTGCGCCGGCGCGGTAAGAAGCAGTTGGTGGCGCGAGACCAAATGAAACGGTGGCGCTACTTTATGCGGCCTCGGGCAACCATTGAACGGTTTTTCGCCTGGGCCAAGCGCTATTACAAGCTCAAATATTTCAAGGTGCAAGGGCGTGAAGCGATAGGGCGACACGTTTGGCGACCTACACGGCTATGTTGCTAGTGGGCCATATGCCGCCAAAATCGCCATTCAGTGAGCTTTAGCATTGGCAAGGGCCGTGACAAGTGGCCCACTAGTTGGCTGGGTGGCCTGGCAGTGTAAGCGGCCTGATTTGATGCGTTCACCCAGCCGGGTTTTGGCTTATTTTGATGCCTGAGCCGATTATGAAAGGCTCTCTACAAATAAAAAAGCCGCTACTTGCCCTAAAGCAGGTAGCGGCTTTTTTTTATTTTCCGGCTAATTCTTTACCAGGCCGAGTTGCAAAACCGCCCCGTCAAGCTCGACTTCCTGGGTGGAAGCCCCCGCCGGAGCAGCGCCTTCACTTACAGCCGTCGAAAGAGTTTCCGCTTGCAGGTAACGGACCGAATCAGGGCTATTCAGGGCTTCGGCCAGATCTGACGCCAGGTTGTTAGCGTCCTTTTTAACCTGGTAGAAGACCGAGATTTTGTCCGAAATCTGGAAGTCGGCCTTCTTGCGGCCGTCCTGGATAAACCGGACCACGTCCCGGAGCAACCCTTCCCGTTTGAGTTCGGGCGTGATGCGCTTGTTGAGGGCGACGGCATAACCGCCATCCTCGACCACCGCGAAACCCTCGCGCTGCTTGGCCTCAACCAGCACTTCTTCCGGGGCAAGCGTCAGGGTATCACCGCGCTCAAGGGTGACATCCACCGGCTGCCCATTCCGAAGGTTCGCCGCGACCACGCTGCCATCCAGTTGGCCGAGCGCCTTCTGGACCTCGCCCAGGCGTTTGCCGAGTTTCGGGCCGAGCAGCTTGAAGTTAGCCTTCACGTTATAGCTCATGATGTCCGCGCCATCCTCGACCACCAGCAGGTCTTTGACGTTAAGCTCCTCCAGCACCTGCTGCTTGAAGCGGTGCAGCCCGGCGGCTTCGGCAGCCTCGCGCGGCTTAACCAGCACTTCGAGAAGCGGCTGGCGCACTTTCAGCCTGGCGGCGCTGCGGGCGGCCCGGCCCAGGCTGACCACCCGGATGACCGTCGCGGTATCCTTTAGCAAAGCCTCGTCAATCAGGTTCGCGTCGGCGACCGGCCAGTCGCACAGGTGGACGCTTTCGGGCGCGTTCGGCTCGACTGCCTGTACCAGGCTGCGGTACATCTCGTCCGAAACGAACGGGATAAACGGGGCCGACAATTTCGCGACTGTCACCAGGGCTTCGTAAAGCGTCTGGTAAGCGGCCAGTTTGTCGGTATCGCTTTCGCTTTTCCAGAAGCGGCGGCGGTTGCGGCGGACGTACCAGTTGGACAGGTCGTCCACGAAAGCCTCGATAGTCCGCGCCGGGCCGGTCACTTCGTAGCGGTCCAGGGCGTCCGTCACGTCCTGGATAAGGGCGTGCAGCCGCGAAACCAGCCAGCGGTCAATGCTGGGGCGGTCCTTGACCGGCACTTTGGTCGCCAGGTCCGGTTGGTCCAGGTTGGCGTAGGTCGTGAAGAAGCTGTAAGTGTTCCACAGCGTCAGCAGGAAACGCCGGATACTCTCGCTAACCAAATCCTGGGAGAAGCGGCGCGGTTCGCCCGGCGGGTTGGCCGTGTAGAGATACCAGCGCAGCGCGTCCGCCCCCTGGGTGTTCAGCACGTCCCAGGGATTGACGATGTTGCCCCTGGACTTGCTCATTTTCAAGCCTTCGCCATCCAGGATATGCCCCAGGCAGATGACGTTCTTATAAGTCGGTTCTCCCTCAACGAGCGTACCGAGCGCGTGCAGGGTGTAGAACCAGCCGCGGGTCTGGTCAACCGCTTCGCAGATGAAGTCAGCCGGGAAATGGACCGGCACGAAATCCTCTTTATTTTCAAAAGGATAATGCACCTGGGCGAACGGCATGGCCCCGCTATCAAACCAGCAGTCCAGCACCAGCGGCAAACGCCGCATGGTGGCGCCCTGGGCGAACGGCGACGGGTAGGCCAGTTCGTCCACGAAGGGCCGGTGCAAATCCAAACCTTTTAAGGAGCGGCCAACTTTTTCTTCAAGCTCGGCGACGCTCCCGATGCACTCGTACTGCCCGGTCTGGTCGCACTGCCAGAGCGGTAGCGGCGTGCCCCAGTAACGCTCCCGGCTGATAGCCCAGTCCACGTTATTCTCAAGCCAGTTGCCGAAACGGCCCTGCTTGATGTGGGCGGGATACCAGTTGATTTTGTTATTGTTTGCGATAAGCTGGTCTTTGACGCTGGTGGTTTTGATGTACCAGCTATCTTTAGCGAAAAACAAGAGCGGCGTATCGCAGCGCCAGCAGAACGGGTAAGTGTGCGACACCCGGCCGCTGCGCCACAAAAAGCCTCGTTCTTTCAGGTCGCGGGTGATGTGCGGGTCGGCCTTTTTGAAGAATTCCCGGTTAAACTGCGGGAACGCCTCCAGAACCTTACCGGAAAGGTCCACCGAAAAGATGGTCGGCAGACCGGCCCGGCGGCCCACATCCAGGTCGCCATATGCCGGGGCGATATGAACAATGCCGGTGCCTTCGCCGAGTTCAACGATTTCGTCGGTAATGGAGCGGTAAGCCGCCGAGGTATCGGCAGGCTGGCTGTTGATATTCACGCCTGGGAAAAGCGGCTGGTACTTGAAGCCGGCCAGTTCGGAACCCTGGGCCTCGCCGAGCGTCTCAAAACCGTCCTCGCTAAAGAGCCTGGGGGCCAGGTCTTTCGCCACGATATAGGTTTCCTGTTCGTCGTTGGGACGGACCAGGACATAGGCCGCGCCAGCTTTAAGGGCTGCCGCCGTATTGGCCGGTAAGGTCCAGGGCGTAGTCGTCCAGACCATAAAGGCTACGGGCAAGCCCCTGGCGGCGTCCGGCCCAAAAGGTAACTTTTCCGCTTCGCCGGGCCGCAGGCGCAACCGGATATAGACCGACGGGTCGTCCACGTTGTCCTTGTAACCCTGGGCAACTTCGGCATCGGACAGGCTGGTATTGCAGCGCGGACAATGCATCGTAACCTTGTAGTCCTTAAACAACCGGTTCTGGTCCCACAGGCGTTTTAAAATCCACCAGCCCGTTTCCATATAGTCGTTTTCGTAAGTGATGTAGGGATGTTCGAGGTCGGCCCAGTAGCCGATGCGCTCGGTCATGCGCTCCCATTCCTGGACGTATTCCCAGACCGATTGTTTGCAAAGTTTATTAAACTCGGCCACGCCAAATTTTTCGATGTCGTCTTTCCCCTTGAAGCCGAGTTTCTTTTCGACCTCTACCTCGACGGGCAGGCCGTGGGTATCCCAACCGGCCTTACGCGGGACATAATAGCCGCGCATGGTCTTATAGCGGGGGAAGAGGTCTTTGAAGACCCGGGCCAGGACGTGGTGGATGCCGGGCTTACCGTTGGCGGTTGGCGGGCCTTCGTAAAAGACATAACGCTGCCCGCCCTCGCGGTTCGCCAGGCTTTTTTCAAAAATTTTTTCTTTTTTCCAGAAGTCGAGCACGTTTTCTTCGAGCTTTGGAAAGCTGACCCTGGTATCTACTTCTTTAAATTGTGCCATTTTGCCTCACTCGCTACCACTTATGGTAAATTTGTAGATTGCTGGCTAATTTTTATTTTAAGTTTAGTTAACCTGGAATAGCCCTGAACGCCGGACGGAAATTTTTGGCTATAAAAACAAAAATCCCGCCGCCTATTCCAAAAATAATAGGGACGAGACAAAGCCCGCGATACCACCCTGTTTGGCCGTTTCTTGCAAAACCGGCCCACTCAGTAAGATGCGTATTCACACCTTCGCCATAACTAACGGGTGGCGAACCCGGCCAGGCTTACTCGGACGGCCTCTGGCAATCCTTTCGGGTGGCAGCTCTGGAACGATTTTCAGCCGGGCCATAGTGTCCGCTTTCACCAGACCGGACTCGCTTTTGAACCTGGAAACCAGCTTACTCTTTCCGTCATAGCTTTTACTAGCTTATTCAGTTGGTCATATCATACTCTTTTTGCCCTTTTGTGTCAAGCCGGAGGACTGCTTCGCATAGGTCTAAAGACTTAGTTATTTTTTAGACAATCGCCTATTCTTAAAATGTGGGAAAGAGGCTAGAATTAGAATAGATAAAATATTATTGATTGTCTGCTTGAAACCGAGCTAAAACCATTCGGGACGGGCAATTGGGAAGTAAACAGTATAAATGAAAGTTTTCTCGGAACTAAACCTTAAAAAGACGCCAGGTAGCAACGTACAAACCCCGGTCCTGACCTACTTTTCGCTCTCTCTGATGGTACTCGCCCTATTCGTCCTGCTGACCGCCTGCGATGACCGCAAAACAACTTCAGGTTCTACAACCAGGGCCGCCACGGTCCCCGCGACGGCAACCGTAAACACGGCATTGGCCGCCCCGGCAGTTCAAACCGTTCCCGCGCCAACTGTTAACCAGCCAGCTCAGCCAGCCTTCTCAAACAACCCGCCCGTAACAGCCCCCCAGACCTCACCCGACCCTGACGAAACTTTTACTAACCCGACCACAGACCAGCCTGCTATCGCCTTCTCGCCTGAAATCGTTAAGATAGGCCAGAGCGTTGAAATTAGCGGCAAAGGCTACCCGGCCAATACCCGCCTGAATATCCGGCTGGCCTCCACCGACTCTAAGGCGGACAGCTTCTATGCCTCGGTCCTCACCGACAATACCGGCGCTTTTACAACCAGCCTTAAATTCGAGAACTCGGCCAACACCGGCCTGCTCACACCCGGCAAAGTTGAAATCACCGTAACGACCACGGACAGCCGGATTGGAGCGAGCGCCCCTTTAGCCCTGCAACCGGCCTCGGATACCACCCAGGACGAGGTCTGTAAAAACCTTGTGCTGGAATTCTTCAATACCCTGAAGCGCAACCCTTCCCTGGCGCAGGTCTATCTATCAGCCGAGTTACGCAACCGGATTGCTACCGGAAAAACCAGCCTGCACGGTTTGCTTGGCGCGGATAATCCCCCGCTCCGGGTAGAAATTGCCAGGCTAAAAGAGGCCGCCGACAGCTACCAGGCGACCATGTTCTTTAGCGGCGGGGAACAAAAATCGGTGGTACTGGACGTATCCACCGATGTAAGCGGAGCCCTCAAGATTTCCGCGATACGCTCTAAGTAACTAAATTTCCAGGATGAAGCGGTTAATCGCTTCGACTACACCATCCCCGACCGCGCCTTCAGTCACGAACCCGGCCTTTTCCTTGACTACAGGGCTGGAATTGGCAACCGCAACGCTGAACCCGGCCATTTCAAGCATGGGCAGGTCGTTCAGGTTGTCACCGACTCCTATTGTTTGCTCTACCGGTATATCCAGCCATTTAGCGACGGCCCGCAGAGCCACGCCTTTGCTGCACTCCGGGTGGACCGCTTCGGTGAACCGGGCGTGCGACCGGGTAACATAGAGGGCGTGACCGAAAGCGGTCTGGAACTCGTTCACTACTTCCAGGGTCTTGTCTTCGTCCGTGACAATCACAAGTTTGGTCGGGGCACGTTCGGGCCGGTCAATAAAGTTCAAGAGGTTCCCGACCACTTCAGCCGGGACGCGGGCCAGGTCCGCGTAATATTTGGCGGCGTCGTTCATTTCGGCGACGTAAATATGGTCGTTCACGTAGGCGTTGACGTGCAAACCGCGCTTCTGGGTCAGTTCGATAAACTCGCGGGCCAGGTCGAGCGGCACCGGCTGGTGAAAAATGGTCTCGCCCGTTTCGGAGTGCCTGACCATCGCGCCCTGGTAACAAATCAGAGGAGCCGATAAATTTAATTCATCGGCGAACTGCACCGCCGAGCGGAACATGCGCCCGGTGGCAAGGGTCACGACCGCGCCCCGCTCTATGGCGGCGGCCACGGCTTTTTTAACCGGGTCAGTGATAACCAGCGTATCGGTGACAAGCGTGCCATCCACATCCAGCGCCAGCAATTTATATTTTAATTCAGTCACAGGTTAGCTTTCTAAAAACAGAGTTAAACGTTCAACGTATGCGATTTTAACACAAAACGGGCCGGGGGTTTCTTAAAGGGCGTAGACTTCTTTTTTGAGGCTGCCGACATAAGGCAGGTTGCGGAATTGTTCGCGGTAGTCCAGGCCATAGCCGACCAGGAAATCGTCGGGAGCCTCGAAACCGCTATAGCGGACGGGTAAATTCCAGGCCAGGCGGTTGGCTTCCCGGTTGAAAAGGGTGACGATTGCCAGGGAGGCAGGCTGGCGCATGCGAATCATCTTGGCGATAAAGTTGAGCGTAAGGCCGGTATCAATCATATCTTCGACAATAAGGACGTGGCGGCCCGAAACCGCAATATCGAGGTCTTTAGTAATACAGACCACGCCCGGCAAACGGCGCGGCGGTTCTTCATCAAAGTGGGGTTTGTACCCGGCGATAGTCATTACGTCGCTTTGAAGAGGCAGGTCAATCGAGCGGAGCAGGTCAGCCAGAAAGGGAAGGACGCCTTTTAAGATGCCAAAAACCACCAGGTCGCGGCCAACCCCGGCATAGTCGGCGGTAATCTGGCGGCCCATGTCCTTTACCCGCGCGGCAATATCTTCTCTGGTATATAACACTTTTGCAATCTGTGGAGCCAGCGAGAAATAATGGAGGTCGCCGGGCGCTGCCCTGGCCGTCAGGGGTAAAGGTTCGCTCATACAGCCAGGCCGCCCGGCGGGGTAACAGTATGGGAAGTAACCGAAATTCCGAAGCGTCCAAGCATCCGTTGTAAATCTTTGCGATAAAACAGCCGGATATTAATATCGGGATACAGCTCGCGTAGGCGGCGCAACTTGGCGTTCTTGCGGGTGACGAGGGTTTGCTTCTGGGTAGTTAACTCGGCGTAGAGGTTAAATTCGGGTAGATAGAAATCGGGAGAAAACATTCGGGCGACAGTGCCATCGGGGTGCCAATCAAGCGGGAATTGGTGCGGTTCGTAAAGCCAGCGGACGCGGTAGTAAGTGAGCACCCTGGCAAATTCAGCCTCAACCGGGTGAGCGAACCGGACAAACTTATAGGGATTGGCGCGCCACTTCTTGTTGCGCATTTCCCTCGTCCGGGTAAGGCTGCTTATAGGCCGGACCCTGGTTATGCGGGCCGTAAACTTCCTGGCCGAATGGTTATCAGGCTGTTCGACTATTGTTGGTGGCAGCAAGGTGAGGCTCATTACAGCAATCCTCCCAGGCTAATAGAACAGTTCGTCAAAGGTATTCTCCATGTTATGACAAGTTTATACCTGAGAATATTGTAGCATTTACGTTTCAATAAAGCAATAGGTTTTTCGGTTAAGAAACGGGAAATTAATAAAATATATCCATATTTTGTGGTCCATGTTTTTGACAATACTACAAAAGCTATTAATGAAAGTTTAACGGTTAATTAAGAAGTTGTTTATAGCCGGTCTAGTAGTAGTCTGTGAAAGCAAACCAAACAAATTTAATGTAAGAATCAGAGTCTAAATGGGTATAAAAAACCGGGAGCTACATTCGCTCCCGGTTCCAATTCAGCAAGGAAGAAAATTATTCTTGGCCGGTCATCTTACGGATGATGGCGTCAGCTTCTTGCTGGGTGCCGACGGCGGTCGGGTCATTGCGGTCCTGCTTCATGTCGTAGGTAACGTACTTGCCTTCCAGGATAACCGCCTGGATAGCGTTCTCAAGCTTGTCGGCGGCCTCGAACTCCTTGAGGTAGCGCAGCATCATCACGCCCGAAAGGATCATGCCAAGCGGGTTGATACGGTTCTTGCCGGCGTACTTGGGCGCGGAGCCGTGGGTCGGCTCGAAGACCGCGATATCATCGCCGATGTTGCCGCCCGGAGCCACACCCAGACCGCCAATCAAACCGGCGCAGAGGTCGCTAAGAATATCGCCGTAGAGGTTCGGCAGAACCAGCACATCGTAATCTTCCGGCTTCTGGACGAGTTGCATGCACATGTTGTCCACGATTACGTCATTAAATTCGATATCGGGATACCCCTTCGCCACGTCCTGAGCCACTTCCAGGAAAAGGCCGTCCGAGAATTTCTGGATATTAGCCTTGTGGACCGCGCTGACTTTGCGGCGCTTGTTAGCTTTGGCATACTCAAAGGCGAATTTCACAATCCGGCGGCTGCCGAATTCGCTAATCGGCTTGATGCTGATGCCGCTATCGCTGCGAATTTTCGCGCCGTTAAGTTTCTCAATGTCGGCAATCAGTTCAGCCGCTTCGGGGGTGCCGCGCTTGAACTCGATACCGGAGTAAAGGTCTTCCATATTTTCGCGGACGATAACCAGGTCCACTTTGTCGAAGCGGGAGCGCACTCCCTGGAACTTTTTGCAAGGGCGCAAGCAGGAATAGAGTTCGAGTTCTTTGCGTAAAGCCACGTTTACGCTTCGGAAACCCTTGCCGATAGGCGTAGTGATGGGGCCTTTGATACCGAGCCTGGTCCGGCGGACTGAATCAAGTGTTGCTTTTGGCAGCACTTCGCCGCTGCGTTCCATTTCGTCAATACCGGCGTGCTGAACGTCCCAGTTAAACTGGACACCGGTAGCATCCAACACCCGGCGAGTAGCCTCGGCGATTTCCGGGCCAGTCCCGTCACCGGGAATTAGAGTTACATCATAAGCCATTAAAGCGGCTCCTTTCCTCATCCTTGAGAGGTCATCATTTTATCAGAAGCATTGTTACCGGGAAACTGAGCAAATCATAAAAGCCCGGTTTAGTCTGCTTTAGCATAGCACTCAACCGGGCTAGATTCAAATTGGCCCGTCTGATTAAGATAATAGGTTCATTCTATTTGGGCTGAAAAGGGGGTTGGAGCTTTGCCACAAATCGGCAAACTTCTGAGCAGCCAGGCCCATTTCGCGGTCCCGCCGGTGGACCATTACAATCTGGATATTTACCGGTTCCCAGTTCTCAATAGGGATTTCGACCAGGGCGCCGCTATGTAAATCATTCTGAACCGCGAAGCGAGGTAGGGCGGCTATGCCGTCATTCAACTTAACCAGGGCTTTGGTGGTTTCGGTAATTTCGATAGCCATTGAAATGCGAGGCTGGCGGGCAACATCGCTTATCCGGCTCATAAAGGTATCAAAAGAAGTACCCCAGCGGGCCATGATAAATTCTTCCCCGGCCAGGTCGTCGGGGGTAATAGGCCGGGGACCGCCCTGGTCGCTGTGAGCCAGGCGGTGTTCAGGCGAGGCGACCACAATCATTTCATCGTGAAAGCTGGCAATCGTTTTAATTTGCGGGTGAATGACCGGGCCAATGACAACGCCCATCTGCACCACGTCGTCCAGCAGCATCTCGATAATCTGGGTCGAAGCGCCCTGCTGGAGATTTATTTCAACGCTGGGGTTGACCCGGTGGTACTGGTCGAGGACCGGGGCAATCAAAAAGAGGCAAATTGTTTGAATAGCCGCGATAGAAAGCCTGCCAGCCGTACCGTCACGAACGTTTCGCACGGCCTGTTCGCCCTCGTCAAGGACGGAAAGAGCGCGTTCGGCGAAAGGTAGAAAGACTTTACCGCTTTCGGTCAGTTCGATGGTGCGGCCTTTTCGTAAAAACAGGGGCGTTTTCATTTCCACTTCAAGAGTCTGAATACGGGCGGTCACCGATGGTTGGGTGACGTAAAGGGCTTCTGCGGCCCTGGTAAAGCTTTTTTCACGCGCTGCAACAACGAAGGCGCGTAGTTGGCCGATTTCCATTTCAACTTTTCTCCTGATTTCAGGGTTAACCCAAGATTTTCAATACCAAGCAAGCTTCTTACAAGTATAAATGATAGTAATAGCTGGTGTAGGATTTATCAATAGTAATTATAACAGAATTAATAAGTTGTCAGTAGCCGGTAACCGGTAGTCCGTAAGCTTTGGGTAAATTTTTCTTTGGATGCTGTTGAGGCAAAAAGGTAATTAAAATAAAGCGGGCAGTTAGGTTAAGTCTTTGGAGTTAAGGCTAGAAG
>CADDZM010000239.1 GCA_902812345.1 Chloroflexota bacterium
GCTGGCCGCAGGGCTATGGCTGGCCGCAGGGCTATGGCTGGCCGCAGGGCGTTGCCAGGCGCGAGCTAGTCCAATGATGAGACAATTTGGTATAATGGGCCTGGCATTTTGTTAGATGAGAATCGGTTAATTATGAAGGTAAGTCATGACCACCCAATTACACAAAGCTAAAACCTATACAGTTGAAGAATACATAAAGTTGCCGGATAACGGTAAGCGGTATGAGTTAATCGAGGGAGAGCTAATCGAGATGCCAGGCCCAAATATTAATCATGGCCGACTTACTAATCGGCTGGCTGTTTCACTTACCAACTACATAACCAACTCAGGTCAGAATTTAGGCGAAATATTTAGTAATATGGCTGTTATATTGTCTTCTAAGACAGCCCCTTTGCCGGATGTTGTTTTCATCAGTGCAGAAAAAATAAATAATTTTGAGGGGAGCCAGGTTTTTTCTGGGGCACCCGACCTGGCGATTGAAGTCATTTCGCCGACCGACAAATGGAGTGAGATAATTGACAAAGTTCGGCTTTACCATAGCTATCAGGTTACGTTAGTTTGGGTGGTAGACCCTTTTGACAAAGCCGTTTTAGTTTTCCGTCCCAACCAATCTCGGCGTTCTCTCTTTATAGGCGATGATTTAACCGGCGAAGAGATAATACCTGGCTTCACCCTGCCTGTAAAAGACCTCTTTGCATAGCTGCTTAAAGCAACCTTATTAACCCTGAATTGGTAAAAATTACCCCTAAATATGACATCTGACAAAAATAATAAATTTCTCGACCAGGGAGACTTGAATAACGCCGGCCCTGAAGTAATAATCGCGGCTATTCGCGGGTTGGGTTCGCCTGGGCCGGATACCGCTTACCAATCCATTGAAGCTTTAACAGGTTTGCTCGACCATCCTGACAGCCGGGTCAGGTTGCAGGCGGCCCAAACCCTGGGCCGGGTGGAGCAAGCCGCGCCGAAGATAATCGAGGCTTTATTGGAAGCGACCTATGACCGGGATAGCGCAGTCAAGCGAGCCGCCATCGGGTCGCTGGGTAATTTAATCCAGGGAAATCAAAGCCCGGATCCCGATGTTATCGAGCGGTTTATAGATTTAACCTTTGATGCCGACGAAAGAGTGCGCGAGAAAACCGCCTTTCAACTCGGCAACCTGGAATTGCGCCAGACCCCTATTATTACCCGGCTGGGGGCCTTGCTCAAAGACCGGGATTTGACCGTCCGCGGCAACGCGATTGACGCGCTTGGCAAAATAGGCAACAGGACTCATTTACCCCTCATTAAGAAATTCATCACCCCTGAGCCGGTCTACGATATTTACGATAGTAACCTTGTGACAAAAGCTAAAAATGCTTTCGAACAGATTTCAAGCCGGGACACTTACTAACGGCCCGGCTTCTTTTTGAAAGGGCTTTCGGCGCGCCTGTCACATTGGGCGGGTTACTTCCGTCATATTAATGACGGCCTAAAACCGCCCTTGTATGTTACCATTTAGGAGCGGGCGAACTCAGATCAATAACGGTGCCGTCCGGGGCGCGCAGGTAAGAACCGGTCTGGCCCCATGGTTTCAGGTTCGGCTCTACCAGGGGTGTAGCCCCGGCTTCAACGGCCTTTTTGAAGGCTTCCTCGACATTATCGGCTACGAGGGCAATCTCGAAGCTGACCGTCGAAGGCGCGGGCGCGGCGTAAGTGAGGCCTTCCGGCAGGCCGTGGTACTGGCCGGTCTGGAAGGAAGCGAACGAGATAGCCGTTTCGCCGGTAGCAAGTTCGCCAAAACTGCCCGCCTGGGAAACGGTCGTCTTGAAGCCAAAGGCTTTCTCATAAAAGGCCAGGGTCGCGTCTACATCGGCCACGTAAACAATCAATTTTCCGAATTTCATGGAAAGGCTCCTTGTAATAAAATGGTGTGCCGTAGAGCTTAACTGCCGCCCTGCCAGGGACACGGGTTCTTGATAAAGCGGCGTCCTGACCTCGCTCGGGGTCGGACGCCGGGGAATTGCACCGGGATACTGGATAATCCAGGCTTGACGGTTTTGGTCCGTCATTATACTGACGGATTCAAAAAGGGAAATGTGACCGATGAAACAATATGAATTTTTAGCCGAACAGTTTGAACAACATCGCCCGCACCTGCGCGGGGTGGCCTACCGCATGCTTGCCTCTACAAGCGAGGCGGACGACGCTGTGCAGGAGTCCTGGCTGCACCTGACCCGTTCGAACCCCGACGGCGTTGAGAATATGGGCGGTTGGTTGACGACGGTGGTGGCGCGCGTCTGCCTGGATATGCTGCGTTCGCGCCACTCCCGGCGCGAGGAGCCGCTTGAAACGGACGGTTTCGGAGCGGCCCTGGACCTTGAAGGGGCGGTTGACCCCGAACACGAAGCCGTGCTGGTGGACTCGGTGGGCCTTGCGTTGCTGGTGGTGCTGGATACCCTCGGCCCTTCCGAGCGGCTGGCCTTTGTGCTGCACGATATTTTTGGCATGCCTTTTGACGAGATTGCCGGTATTGTCGGGTGCACTCCCACCGCTGCCCGCCAGCTTGCCAGTCGGGCGCGCCGCCGGGTCCGGGGTGCGAATACCGCCTCTGAACCGGATTACAGCCGCCAGCGTGAGGTGGTGGCGGCTTTCCTGGCGGCCTCGCGCAGCGGTGAATTTGAAAAATTGGTGGCGCTGCTCGACCCTGCGGTGACCTTCCGGGCCGACCAATTTGGTATTAGCGCAGGTTCGGAAAGCGAAGCCTTTGGGCCGGAAGCGGTGGCCGGTATCTTCTCCGGGCGAGCAAAATCCGCCCAACCGGCCTTTATTGATGGAGCGCCGGGGTTGGCCTGGGCGCCGGGCGGAAAACCGCGCGTGCTGTTCGAATTTGTGGTTAAGGACGGCAAAATCACCGAAATCCGGCTGACCGCCGACCCCGACCGGTTGCGAGAGGTTGACCTGACACTTCTGGAAGGCTGAGCGGTACCTGGTATGCTATAATGTTGGCAGAATTTATAAAAGTCTGGCCGGTTGCGGGAAGTTAATATTTTCTTTACTCTGGCGCTATCGAACCTTTCGGCGTTTCATTCGTATATAAGTCGAATTAATAAACGGATAATTTCTCTTTACCAGGTGACTTTTACGAAGCTGTTGGGCAGTCCTGGGGCGCGCTAGAAAGAGGCGGAAATATGCCAAAATTGCTGATTCTGGGGGGCGGGTACGGTGGTCTGGCGGTTGCCCAACGCCTGGACGCGGTCTCGCGGGGCCGCACCAACTGGGACATAACCCTGGTGGACCGGCGCGACTTTCACCTGCTGCAGGTCCGCGTCCACGAGGTAGCCGCCAACACTATCCCGGTGGAGAAGGTCAGCATCCCTTTCAGCGAACTCCTGGACGGCCGCAAAATAAAATTTGTTCAGGCTACGATTAACAAAATTGTGCCGGGTGAGAAAAAGGTCGAAACCAGCGCCGGGACTTTTGATTACGACCGGTTAGTCGTTGCCCTGGGCAGCGAAACCCGCTACCCGCCGATTCCGGGCCTGCGCGAAAACGCTTACCCGATGAAAGACCTCGATGACGCAATAAATTTCCGCAAAGCGGTCATCGAATGTTTTCGGGCTGCCGCTGACCCCGACGAACCGCCGCTTAAACCCGTAGACGAGCGGCTGACTTTTATCATTGGCGGGGGCGGTTTGACCGGCTCGGAACTGGCCGGGGAAATGGTGGATTTCTGTTCGGACCTGGCTGAACGGGCCAAACTGCCCCAGAACTGCTTCCGGGTGGTTCTCCTGGAAGGGGCCGACCATTTGCTTCCGGCCCTGGACCGGCAGTACGGCGAATATGTGCGGAACGAGTTACGCCAGCACGGCGTCCTGGTGGCGACCAACGCGATGATTGAAAAAGTGGAAAAAGGAACCGTCTATTTGAGAGGCGGTAAGGTGGTGCGGGGCAGCATAATGTGCTGGGCCGGGGGTATCCAGGCCTCGGCAGTCGTTCAGAGCAGTTTCGAACATCTTTCCGACGGCCGTATCCCGGTAGATGAATACTTGCGTTCGAAAGAGTACCCGGAAGTGTACGTGCTGGGTGACGCGGCCAGCATCAAGGATAAACGCACCGGGCATACCGTACCCTGGACGGCCCAGTACGCCGAACGCCAGGGGCATTATTTAGCCGAAAACTTGTGGGACGAAGAGCGTGGTCTGAAGTCCCGGCCTTATCTGCCGTTTAGCCTGGGAACCGCGATTTCTATCGGGCGGAACGAAGCCCTCACTATCAGCGGGCCGTTGAAACTGACCGGGGTGCCGGGCCGTCTCGCCAAAAATATCAGTTATGATAACTATGAGTGGAACATCCGTTACAAACCTCGCATACTTAAAGTATAAGTTGGGAATAGAATGAGCGAACGCGCCGCCGCCCTTACGAGTGGCTATTTGTTAGCCCTGGTTGCCCTGGGGCTGATGTTCTTAATAATCCCGGCGGCTTCGGCAGCCGGACGCCGCCTTAAACCAGGCTGGCGGGCCTGGATGTGGCCCCTGATTTTCGCCGGGATGGCCCTGGCGACTCTTTGCGCCACCCTGGCTACTTCCCAGAATATCGAGGATACCAACAATTTTTTATGGAAGCTGGATAATTTTCTGGCCGGGGTTTCTTTTTCTTTCCTGGCCTTGCACACGCTCTACCGGGCCGCGCCGGATTTAGTGGCCCGCCGCTTTGCCCCGCTGGTCTGGATTGTTTACCTGGTCTTTACTATGGGCGTGCTGATGGTGCCGTCGTTTTTGCCGGTCCTGCTTTATGACGCCGCCTGCGCGGTGCTGGTCTTTCTGGCCCACAGCACTCTCTACGCCAGGGACCGCGACCGCGCCGCCGATGCCTTGCCGATTATTATTGGCACGGGTCTGATTCTGGTGGCCGACCTGGTGGCTTCGTTTGGCTTTGTGGTTGACCTTGGCCCGCTCCATTTCAACCAGTTGTTACCCTTTAATGTGCTGGTGATAATCGGCCTTATCTTCTTCTTCCGGGGCGCTTCCGCCTCCTACGGCGTCAAGTACGATATGCAACGCTCCCGCGAACGGACCGCTTCCCACAATAATTAGACGGCCCGCCGCCCCCTTTTATTAAATTAAATTCTTACTTTAAATTCTCACTAAATGAGGCGTGTTGGGGAGGTCGGCGACGCTGGCCGCCCCGATACAGAACATGGTAATGCGGATTTCCCTGGTCAGTTGCTCAATAAGGTCGCTGACCGCTTCAACCGACTCGTCGGCGGCTTTGAGGAAAGGCAGGGCCAGCCCGGCCACATTCGCGCCAAGAGCGAGGGCTTTTGCCACGTCCACACCGTTGCGAATCCCGCCGCTTCCGACCACCAGGCCGTCCGGCAGGGCTTGCCTGGCCCACTGGATCGATTGCGCGGTCGAAATGCCCCACCCGGCGAAAGCTTCGGCGGCTTGCTGCTCGACCGGGCGAGCGATGCGGTGGCTTTCAACCTGGCTCCAACTGGTCCCGCCGCTGCCGCCCACGTCAATCCCCGCTACCCCGGCGTTTTTTAATTTCAGGGCTACCTCATACGAAATACCGTTGCCAACCTCTTTGGCAATTACCGGCACGCCATCTTTCGCCAGGGCCGCGCAGACCGCCTCAATTTTCGCCAGCAAACCTTTGTAGTTAGTGTTGCCGTGCGGCTGAACGGCCTCCTGCAAGGCGTTGAGGTGCAAAATGAGGGCATCCGCCCGCAGCATTTCAACGGCCCGGCGGCATTGTTCGACGCCATAGCCGTAATTTAGCTGGACCGCTCCCAGGTTTGCCAGCAGCGGCACGTCCGGGGCGTAAGAGCGTATCTGGTAGCTGTAAGCCAGGGAAGCGTCCTCGACGGCGGCCCGCTGCGACCCTACGCCCATCGGGATTTGCCACTGCTGGGCGGCCTGGGCCAGGTTGCGGTTAATCCGGGCCGACCACTCGGCCCCGCCGGTCATTGAGCTTATCAGGAGGGGAGCCTGGACGGTTTTGTTCAAAAAGGGGACGCTTAAATTAACCTCGTCCAGGTCAATTTCGGGCAAAGCCTGGTGGATAAAGTGGTAATTCTCCAGGCCGACGCTGATGCCTTTGGCCTGCACGTCTTCATTCAGGCAGATACGCAAATGCTCAACCTTGCGGTCGCTGGTGCTGGGCGGGGGATTTGTTTGTGGTTGAGGGGTTTGCATTCTTTTTGTTAAACGTTGAACGTTGAACGTTGAACGTGAATACATGGTTAATAGTTGAAATTTGCCGAGAAGGATAATCAGGCTGATAAAAACGTCATTCTATAGACAGCCTTTGTATAACCGCCCATAGAATGACAACAATTTACGTACGTCTTTCCCTCGTTAAACGTTTAACGAATTAACGATTAGCGCTGGCCGACTTGCGGACGAAAGCCAGTTCGGGGAACCAGGTCTCGACCTGCGAAGCGATGCTGGCCGGGTCGAGACCTTCTTTTTCGCGCATCAGGGATTGCGCCCCGTGCGTGACAAAGTGGTCGCGGACGCCGACGCGGTGGACTTCCACCTCGTTAAGGCCGCGCATTTCGTAGAGTTCCATCACGGCGCTGCCGAAGCCACCCGCCAGGGCTGCTTCTTCGACCGTGACAATCCGGCGATATTTACGGGCCGCTTCCAGAAGGAGTTCTTCGTCCAACGGCTTGATAAAGCGGGCGTTGATGACCGCTGCCCGGATACCATGCGCCGCCAGCAGTTCAGCCGCTTCCATGGCCGGGTAGACCTCGCTGCCAAGCGCGACCAGGGCCAGGTCTTCGCCCTCGCGCAGTATTTCGCCCTTGCCAATCGGCATGTTCTTGAACTCTTTGTCCATTTCGATACCGTAACTGGCCCCGCGCGGGTAACGCAGGCCGATAGGCCCGCGGTGCTGCGTCGCGGTGTAGAGCATGTGCTGTAATTCGTTCTCATCTTTAGGGGCCATCAGCACAATGTTGGGGATACAGCGCAGGTAGGAAATATCGAACAAGCCCTGGTGCGTCTTGCCGTCGTCGCCCACGATACCGGCCCGGTCCATCGCGAAGATGACCTGAAGATTTTGCAGGCAGACATCGTGCAAAACCTGGTCGTAAGCGCGCTGCAAGAAGGTGCTGTAAATCGCCGCAACCGGCTTAAAGCCTTCGGTGGCAAGGCCCGCCGCGAAAGTTACGGCGTGCTGCTCGGCAATCCCCACGTCAAAGAAACGTTCGGGGTAAACCTGAGAGAATTTATCCAGGCCGGTGCCGCTGCGCATGGCCGCCGTAACCGCCAGGATTTTCTTGTCGGTTTCGGCCAGCTTAATGAGCGTATTGCCGAAAACGTCCTCATACTTCGAGCCTTTAGGCGCGACGCCGGGATTAAGTTTGTTGGGGCGGGCGTGGTAGCCGATGCGGCCCTCTACGCTCACTTCGGCCTCGGCATAACCCTTGCCTTTAACGGTAATGGCGTGAATAAAGACCGGCAGTTTGGCTTCTTTGGCAAGCTGAAAGGTTTCGATAAGCTGGGCGATGTCGTGGCCGTCCACCGGGCCAAGCCCGATAAAGCCGAGTTCTTCCCAGATGGTGCTGGGAATAACCATGTCCTTGACCGACTTCTTAACCCGTTTCGCCAGGCTGAGCATTTCGCCGCCGAGCGGGAGTTTACCCATGGCATGTTCGAATTCATCTTTGGCCCGCAGGTACATCTTGTCGGCCCGGACCCGGTCCAGGTACTTGGACAGCGCCCCGACATTCTTGGAAATACTCATTTCGTTGTCGTTGAGGACCACGATGAAAGGGGTCTTGAGGCTCCCGGCGTTGTTGAGGGCTTCGAGAGCCATCCCGCCGGTAAGCGCGCCGTCCCCGATAATGGAGACGACATTGAAGTTCTCACCTTTGAGGTCGCGGGCTACGGCCATGCCCAGGCCCGCCGAGATAGAAGTGCTGGCATGCCCGGCCCCAAAGCTATCGTGCACGCTTTCAGACCGCTCCAGGAAACCGCACAGGCCGTCATACTGGCGAATGGTTGAGAACCGGTCCACCCGGCCTGTCAACAGTTTGTGCGGGTAAGCCTGGTGGCCTACGTCCCATACCAATTTATCTACCGGGCTATTGAAGACGTAATGAAGGGCAATCGCCAGTTCAACCGTACCCAGGTTACTGGCAAAGTGTCCGCCGGTCTGGAAGACTGTTTCCTGAAGGGTTCGGCGCATATCGGCGCTCAGTTCCTTCAACTGTTCCAGGCTCAACTTTTTCAGGTCTTCAGGTCCTGTGATGCTATTTAGCAACCCAGCCATGTAACAATCACCTCTTTTTTAAATTTGCGCTGTAGCGCCTATCTCTCCGGACCTGCAAAGGCCGGGTTCGAGCAACCTCCGCCTCTGACTAAGCGGATAATCATCTACTTTCGGGGCTAAAGTACGATTTTCCAACCTGGCAAATGTCCTGCAACGGCTGAATGAGCAAGTAGCGATAGACCATTGTAAACCCGTGCTTTAGGCGAGTCAAACGTATTTACTGCAAAACGAAGGTAGATTGCAATAGGTTTCTGTGTTTTTAGTTAAAGTTACTTTTGCACGTTTAGAAAGTTCTAAACGTCACAACCATTATATCACATCTGTTAATCTTTTAGAGAGTTAGTAATATTCTCCCTTAATATACGTTCCGGACCTTCACCGGGATTGAACAAATATTAACTATAAATGTTGGTTACTATTCAGTTGTGGGAGGGAATTATTTTCCCGACTGGTTCGACCTGGCATCGGGAATACAATTCCCTCCCACAACTTATCCCTCCTATATCTTAAAGCCGGGTGGCTGAAAAATTACAAATGTTGAATAAAAAAGTCAGGAGAAAAGCCAGGAGACAGGCTTGAAGACAGGAGATAATAAAGACCAGAACTGCTTTTGCCGCTATAATAAAAATGTTGAGTAAATAAACGCTTTATAAAAGTGATAAGTGAGAGCGAGAGTGAAAAAATGGACGCCAGGCAGTTTATGGGGGAGATGCGGGTCTGGACCGAGCGCGATTTCGATTTTATGGGCTGGCACGATGCCACCATACACGGGCTGGCTTTCCGGCCCCAGAGCTACAGCCTGGTCTTTGACCTGGATTATATCTTGAAGTGGGTCGAGCCTGCCTCGTCTGAAGAATATTTTTCTTTCTGGGTGGCCCCGGCGACCCTGACCTTCGAGAATGTCTCGGAGGTAGAAATTTCGCTTCAATCGGACCTGCCCCAGTTAACTTTATTCGGCATCGAACGCGCCGACGAACAGCCGGCCCCTGACGGCAGGTTTAAAAGTTGGCGCTATACCCTGGACGGCGACCAGGGCACTATCAGCTTTCGGGCAACCGCCTTTACCCAGAAATTCAGGAATTTTCCCGTTCAGACCAATCAGCAAAGTTTGTCCGAGCGCGAGCGCGGCAACTTTATGGGATAAAATTTTTCAGAAGGTCTTAAGGGTTTGCGGCGGCCGGGGAAGCCGTCTAAGAAACGGTGATATTAATTACCACGACCGCGCCGTTGGGGTCTACATTCGCGCTCTTGAAGAAGTTGTCGTAGGGCGCGGTATCTTTCTGGCCCGGCCCGAGCAAATATGTTACCAGGTTCATGCTGCCCTTTCGCCCCGTCAGGACCGCTCCATCTTTGCCGGGGAGCGGTTTCACCTCGACACCGGTCCAGCCTTTATCCGCAAAGGCGGTCCTGGCCCAGTCCGAGAGCTTGTCGAAGCTGTCGGTTGTAATGTACTGGATGAAATAAACGCCCGCGCCAGGGCTGTCAATGCGCCTGGCCCCCGGATAAACGGGCAAATCGTTCGCGCCGACCTGGACCGGCGTGACAGTTTTATCCGCGCCGATACCGGGGGTCGGCCCTGTGAATTTGGCCCCGGCCTGGTCGGGCGTGACGGTCGGCGGCAGGGCAGTCCCGGAAGGGCCGGTGGAGTTCGCGGGCCGGGTTCCGGGCCGGGTAATCTGGCCGGTGTTTTTGATTACAGCCGGGGTGGCCGACAAACTGGGATAATAAGCTATAGCGGCACCTATCAACACCAGCACGAATA
>CADDZM010000240.1 GCA_902812345.1 Chloroflexota bacterium
CCTTTTATTTGATAAAATTACTCAGTCATACGCAGCCGGTGCGGGGTCGGGTCAATCGCTACCAAGAGCGGCCTGGCAAGGCTGGTGGTCGAAACGATAGCCTGCCCGGCGGCCAGGTTTGGCAACCGGTTCCACAATCCGTCGTCCACGCTGCCAATAGAGCGCTTCAGGCGGTTGATCACGTTCGCGTCGGCAATCTTGTGCAGGATGTAGTTGTTGATAAGGCCCAAAACTTCGTCCGGCAGGTGCTGGGGCAACTGGGTCACAAAGGTCAGGCCCAGCCAGCGTTTGCGACCGCGCCGGGCAATCCGGGCCACCTGCTGGAACAACACCGGCATCTGCCTGACCCGCTCCGAAGACAAAAATTCGTGGGCTTCCTCGATAACAATCATCACCTTGCGGAGCGGTTTGCCCTCCTCCTCGCTGGCCCGGTAATTTTCTTCCTGTTGTAAGCGCAACCCGCGCAGGATTTCCGAAATCACCAGGTTATTTATCTGGGGCGAGTCCGTATCGCTCAGGTCCACGATAGTTACCCGGCCCGACCGGGTCATAAACTCGTAGTTTGGCACCTTCACCGATTTGTTATCAAAGATTTTCAACCGCAGCAGCCGGCTCAAGCTGCCCTGGACCTTCCGCCAGCTCCAGACATTACCCGGCAGCTTGGAAGCCAATGTATCAAATTCTTTTTTCACCTCCTCGGCCTGCCGCTGGAAATCGGGCGACTGGAAAACCGGCGCGCCTTCTTCTTTAGCCACGTTATCGGCGCAAAGGCGGGTTATATCATAGATGTGCTGGAGGGTCATGCGCGGAAAGCCCCGCTCCATTTCGTCTAGTTCGAATAGCTCGGCCTTCTCCGCCTCGTTTTGCGGGTAGATTTTTTGCCTCATCATAATCTGTTTGGTGATGTCATAGGCTTTCAGGTAGCGTTCCTGCTGAGCGTCGTTCAGCTCAAGAATTTCCATCACAGCGTAAGGCGATAGCTGGCTGAATTCGAGGCAGAACTGGGCGCGCTGCCGGTAGTCGGGATTGGTCGTTTCGCGGCCAACCAGGTGATAAATACCCACCTTATCCACGCCCTCCGGGGCCAGGCTGCGCCGTTGGAGCGCAATAAGCATGTTTGGATCATCGGTTGGATACATAATTTCAGTATACTCGCCTTCGGTGTCAAAGATTATCACCGCCACGTCGTTGCGGGCCAGTTTGCCGACCAGGCCGGAGACAGTAGTAGATTTACCGCCGCCCGTGGTGCCCAGAATGCCGAAATGGCGGGGGAAAACATCTTTGCGGTCTACCGGCAGGCCCACTTCCAGGTCGGCGTAACCCACCGCCAGGCCCAGCTTTACCGGCCCTTCCAGTTTCAAAGTAGCGGCGGTTTCCTCCTGGGTCAGAGGATAAATCGGGCTGTTGGGCAAAGGCCGGAAGCGCGGCGGCACCAGGGCGCCGTTGACTTCCTCACCCAGAATCTCGGCCTGAATCCGCCCGTGATAGCGCGGCATAAACATGGTCCCGCGTACGGTCGTGGTGACGACAATCGGCGCATCGGCGCGCAAGCCGTCCGGTTCGGCAAAAGGGCCTTCCAGCACCATCGCCAGGTATTGATGACCGTCACCGCCTCTTTCCGGCTTGCGGCTGCCAATCCGCAGCAGTGAACGGGCCGGCACTCCCTGGATATTGTCCGGCGGCAGCAGGATTGTTACCGTATTATCCTGGCTCGAAGCGGTATCGAACATGGTGCGGCCAAGCGAACCGGGATAAACATCCTCGTCCTTCAATTCACCCCCGGCCTCCGCGACCTCCCGGGTTATCCTGGTGGAAATATCCGCCATTTCCCCGGAAAAGGCGGCGTCTGCCTCCGGCCCAACCGCGGGATCAAGCTGTTCAACCAGGTCCGCGATAGCCGGGTGCAGATCAGGCTCGAAGCCATCCTGTGAAAAGGTATTTGTTAGTTCAGAGTCCATAACGCTAACTCCTTTAAAACCGGAAATAAAAAGGCGGGAAGCAGCGGGAAGCAAAGCAAAGCAGCGGCTGAATTTTAGCAGCCCTTTTTTGCAATCCTAAAAGTTACCGGGCAAACGGCCGGCCAAGTGTAAAATTAGCGGCGCGTCTCTCGCTCTCCCAGATAACGGTACGGTTCCCCGGCGTTGGCATAGGCCATCTGGACCGAGGAAGTAAAGCTGTCGGCTCCCAGGTTGGTTTTACAAACCTGGTCGGCCAGGTCAATAAGCATGGGGAAGCCGCGATGTTCCTGTAAAACGCTGTCGGCCAGGACGATATGGGCCGCCAGGTCGGCGTAATCGGTGCGGGCGTAAAAGAGGTAGGGCGGGGCGGCCTCCCAGGCCCGGTAAAGCCCAACTACAACTTGCGGCCCCACTTCCTGCTGGAATTTCTCCATTTCCTGCCTTACTCCGCTGCCTTCGCGGTAATTTCCGCCCATCAGGTCTTCTAATTCCCTTTCCAGGGTCTGGATTATGGCGTATTCCAGCGGGCGCAAGGCGTTACCAATTGTTAGCCAGAGTCGTTTGCGCGGCGCACTGGGTACAAAGACAAACTTTTTATGCTCCAGGACGTACCAGCGGATAAGGTCAAGGCTGCGGCGTATGGCCTGCCGTTGCGAGGACCACAAACCGGTCAGAAGTTCGTAAGGCGCCACGCTGCCGTGACCCATGCGCCAGTTGGAAGACGCTTTTTCACGCAGTACGGCCCGTTCCAGGTAAGTCATCAGGCCGCGCCGGGCCAGGTCGCTCAGGTCGTTTCCTTCATAGCCCTGGGCTTCCCGCTTTTCACGGCGTTCCAGCACGGCCAGCACTTCTTCCACCGGGTCGTCCATACGCGAGGCTAAATCACGGCGGAAAAGCTGGTGCAGCCAGGCGTTTTGGGCGCCACTATAAGAGACCAGACACAGCCCAATCTGGGTAATCGTTAGAGGTAAGGTGTCGTGAACCACACTGTTACCGTCGCAGGCCGTTACCCCTCCATTGAAAAGCAACCCCCGGTGGATTTGTTCAAGGTCTCGAAGTTGGGCCTGGTAAACCCCGGCGTTTTTGGGCGCGCCTTTGGCAGTTTTGAGGGCCGGGAAAATCCTGGCTCGGATGGTTTTGCGTAAACCATTCTCTAACTGGATAGATTCGGCTACCTTTTCTTCCAACTTCCGGTAGGTCAGGGTTAAATCATCGCCGGGAGTTAGCTTGTCCGGATTGAGTAAATCTTCGAAAGGCTCGCCAAAAGCCGCCTCAAATTCAGGGAAACCGCCGGGCCCCCTGAAACCGGCAGCCCTATCCAAACCAGGCTCTTTTTCCATACCATTCTTCATAAATTTACTGTCCCTTACCCGGTAAAAACCGCCTTCCTCTTATATTCCGTACTTTTGATCTGGTTTCCGACAAAGATTCCAGCCGATTTTCTAACGAATCCTGAGAGTTTCAACCCAGGAAGGTTCCAGGCCAGCCGCTTTTAACAGGAAGCGGCTGTAAGTTCCGGCGACCGGGCCGGGTAGGCCAAAAACATGCTGCAGGCGTTTTTTTAACATATCCTGGCGTTCGGTATAGGCGGTTGCGGCTAAATTAAGTCCGTTCAATACTGCTTCGGGCGGGGCTAAAAGAGTTAAGGCCAGGCGGTCGGCCCGGTCTTCAATTGACCAGACCGCCGAATTCATTTGCCCCTCGTTTTCGCGTTCCATTAAATTAGAGTGGACCCCAATAGGTACCTGGCCGAAGATAGCCGAAAGGCGTTCCTCAAAAGTGGGCACGCGCCGGCCGTCCAGGACTTCAAGGATGGCCGGGCCAAACTTTTCCAGGGCTTGTTGGCGTGGATACCAGTAATCCACCATAAAATGAGCGGTTTCGTGCGCAATGCTAAAACGTTGCTCGTCGACCGGGTCAGTTCCGTCCACGAATATGTACCCATCTCCGCCAAAGGCCACCAGGCACCCCCGCACCGCCCGGCTCTTGCAATTAAAGCTGAACGCTTTCCCCCGGCTTTGCAACCAGCGTTCGGCCTCCCGCAGTTTAAGGCGGGGAAACTTAACCAGAATTACGGGAAGGGCCAAAGCCAGGGCCTGTTCCAGGTTGCGCGGGAAAGATGCTTCCTCCCCATAGGCTTGCCAGAACTGTTCGATAAGGTGTCGGCCGGTATTATCCAGCCAGGCGGTTTCATCCCACATAGGGCTTTCCCCTTATAAATAGGTCAGTCATCATTTTCAGAATCTTCCGGTTCTGTTTCGGTTTGTCCCTCGCGGTCGCGGGCGGCAGCCAGCCAACCGGCTTGTGAAGGTGTGGATGTTAAATTTTCCAGGCTGTTGACCTGTCGTATAATAAGGGCCAATTGGGCGGCATCGGCCTGGACATACCCGGCTACCCGGCGGACCCCCCTGGCGAAACCGCTTTGAGTGGCAGAGGGCCGTTTGCAAATTGCCAATCTCACATAATCCTCCTGGCTTATACCTAACTTTTGGGCCAGTTCGTCTTCTTTCAAATTCTCCTGAGAGGCATAGGCCGCCAGGACATAAGCCATAAAAGTCGGGTTGGCGCTCAACCGCCGGGCCAATCGGGCTAACGAACTTAAATTGGCTTCCGGGTTATTGCTCATAATTTTCAAGCCCCGCCCGATCGAAATGTCTTCTCAAAGTTTTGCTGATTCGCTCTTTATTGCGGTTCACTATATTCCGCTGCTCAGATACCGGTAAATGGGTGATTTTTAGCAATTCGGCGTAGGGTTCGTAATTTTTAACCCCATTTATGAGCCAGCGGGCCGTCTGTCGGTCAGCCGGCTCAGGCAGGATTTCATTAATTTTTTGCCAGACCGGCGAGTTGTTTTCCAAAACAGTTTCTTCTAAATCCACCGGGTCGGGCACCTCTAAAGAATATTCCGTATTTGCCGGGCCATTTCCGACAGACCCTGAAAAGTAAACTATTTTCGGCTGCCGTTTCCGGGCGGCCAGCCAGTTAAGCAGGTCTCCCCTGGCCGAGAGGTACAAGTAATAAGCCAGGTTGCTTCTTTCCGGGTCGAATTTAGCCGGTTTTTCAAAGTATTGCTCGAAAACAGCCACTACAATATCCTGAATTTGTTCGTATTCGCTGGAAGAGAATTCGCGAGAAAGACGTTCAACGGTAAGTTCAAGGTAAGCCTCGGCAATTTCAGCCGGGGCTATTTCGTCGCCGGACAACAACCGTTGGTGCATCTTTGCACCCTCTTCTTTTTGGGGGCGGTCACTGGACATAAGGTTATAGTGGGATTACAAGCTATTGTTTTTTAAAAACCAGGACAAATTCCAGGTTCATGCGATTTCCAAAGGCTCCTTGAATATAGGGCAGCACGCGCTTGCTTTTATCAATGAAGCGTTCATGCTGGACAATCAAATCAAGGCCAACCTCCCGGCCTAGCTCGACCAAAATCCGCTGGGTCGGCACATCAACCTTACGAATATGCGAGGGACAAACAACTAACATGACATATTTGCCGGATTTGAGCACCCGGCTAATTTCGCCGAGGACTTGCTGCATATCTATGAAGTAACGCTGGATTAAGTGGGCATGCCGCAAGGATTGCCCGGCGAGTTGCTGCAAGATAGCACAAGTCTGCGATAAACTCGCCAGTTCCGGCCTTATCGCAAATTCGCGGTTAAACCTGCCCTGCTCACTGCCGATATAGTTAGGAGCGTTAGCCTTGTAATCGTTAAGATTTGTCCCAAGCACCTCACCCATCCACGGCACCGCCAGGAAGTGAGCGCGGGGGTAATTAAGGGCGGTGGCATAGGGAGGCGAGGTTAAAACAAAGTCAACCGAATCATCCGCTAAAGGCAAGGAGCGGGCATCTTTTTGCGCAACTTGAATAGACACCGCCCCCAGGTCTTTATCCTGGCAGCGTTGATTAAAATCGGCCATTTGTTTACGCATTTTGCCAACCCGCTGGGTAAACTTCGCAGCTACGTCGGGAACCTGGACATGCTGTCGAAAGTGGTGTCGCGAATGAATTATGTCCCTTGCGTTAGCCACGCTATTTTTAGCCAGGATAAGCGAAGAAAAAGCCAGCCAGAAAAAATTGCGGAGGGGCTGGGACATTGGAGTATGCTGTATGTGATAACCCAATAAGGCTAAAGAAGTAGCAACCGGCGGGCTAAACCAGTAATCCCGGTTGGCGAATTCGGGCAAAGTTGCTCTTTGGGCTAATTCCTCGACAGCATTGCCATTTTCAACCAGCTTTAAATCGGCTTGAAACAGGGCAGCTATTTCTTGATAAGCAGTCTCAATTTCGGCATCCTGGATTAAGTGGCATTTGGTCTGCGCGATCAGGCAGGCTACCGGGTCAATGTCGTAGCCAAAAGCCGCAAGGCCCTGCAAGCGGGCTTCCACCAGGGTAGTGCCGCTCCCGGCCATCGGATCCAGTACGACATCTCCTGGACTGGTATAAGTCTTCAAACCATATTGGGCTAATTGGGGCGGAAATTTAGCGGCGTAAGCATGTAAGCTGTGGGTGGCATAGAGAGTGTTAGATTTTTCAAAACTTAAATCAACCGGTGTAAACGAAGTCTTGTTGAAGTCAGAAATGGGCAAATCGAAAGAGTGCAACATCGCTTTGGCTCTTTTATTACGAATTATAATTTAGCCGTTAATCCGGATTCTTAATTAATTTTAACATAGGAAGTCAAGTAATAATTAATAAACCAGGCGTTTTCGATCAATTACTTTAAAACTCCTTGCTTTAGTTTTTTAATTAATCCTCCAGGCCGAACATCTCGGCGATCTGGGTGGCATGCTCATTCTCGGCCTGGCGCATGGCCGCCAGGTATTGCCCTGTGGTAGCCAGCGAACTATGGCCGAGCCTGCTCTGGATAACGCTGACTTTAGCTCCGGCGTCTTCCATGGCCCGGGCGAAGGTATGTCGCAGGGTATGGACCTTGGACACCCCCAGACGTTTTTCACAAATGTCGGCGACGGTCTGGATACCCAGGGCTTCCCCCTTATTGCGGGGTGAAAGGCTGACCCAGACCGGGGCGTCTTTAGGTAAAGAGCCAAGCTTACCGGCGGTATAATAGGCCGCCAGCCAATCCATTACCGAGCGGCTTATACCGGGTGTAAGAATGTCGCTGGTAGTCTTGCCACCTTTGGTCCGCCGCCAGTAGAGAGTAAGTTTGCCACCCTCGCCCTGGTGTATATCACACCAGCGTAGGGCGGCCAGCTCGGAAAGCCGCCGGCCGGTCTGAATGCCGACCGAAAGCAGGGCCAGGTCACGTTTTCCAGCCAGTGTTGACCGGTCTATCGCCGCCAGCTTAACTTTCCCTTCTTTGGGGGTAAGCCACTTAACGCCTGCATACGCCTGGACCGGGCGGCGCTCCAGGCGGCCAATCGGGTTCTCTTCCTTTATATAGCCTCTTTTGCGGGCGAAGGTGTAGAAGCTGGAAAGGATAGCTAACCGCTTGTTGTAAGTGGCGCTCTGAATAGTTACATCTTTGGCCGAAAAACCGGCCCAGGCCTGGGCCAGGGTCGCCACGATGGCCGGATCAGAGTCGAGATCCAGGTTTGCCTGCTGCAGAGTCTGGCGGAAACTGAGCAGGTGGTCACGGTAATTAAGAGCGGTATTGAGGCTGTGGCTGCGACCGGACTTGGCATCCAGCCAGACCGCGATTGCCAGTTCCAGGCCGGACTTCTCCTGCCAGCCAACGATTTCCTGATTATGGTTCACAAGGTCTACCAGTCGCTTTCTTCCATTATATTGTCCATTTTGGTATGGTCACGAATATCAACTCCAGATAGTTTTCGCCCTGGCTGGCGGTAATGAGCGGGTAGTTTCCCCGATCTAACATCATAACCCAGCCACAGATAAAGCGATCCGGGACCATCCAGCACAATGTAAAAGTAACTCTTTCCTTGAACCACGGCCAGGCTGCCCAGATAGGAAGCTTCCATCTCGGCGTCGCGTTCTGAGTGAAAAGCCAGGGGCAATTGCCAGAAGATGGTTTTAAGCCGGTTGACCCGGTAAAGGTGCCAGAGTTGCGGGTCGGGCGCTATTGGAACCTGCGGGGGCGGCCTTTTCCTTTTGGAGCGCTTGCGGCTGGAAGGGGGTCTGGCACCTTTAGGCCGGGCTAGTCCTGGTACTGTAACTTTTGGCATTTAACCTTTCTTCTTCTTATTTTTCTTACTCACTTTTTACTTGCTTATGCTTATTTTCTCAGCCAATAAAAGGAGCTAACCTTAAAGCAAATAATTTTCCAGCAGCCTTGCAGCAGCACCTGATCAGGGGTATCGAAAAATTCTGCCTAGTAATGAATGATGCGTCAGTCCGGTGAATGTAACCAATCAACACCACACCATTTTAGCACCTAATTTCAGAAAAATCCAATTACAAAGAATATGCGTTCCTTGTAATTAAGTTATGGACTTTGGTCTTTTTTTAAGTTTTAGTATCATGAAACCCTCTAGCCCTTTAAGCATTATTTCAATTTATGCGAGGACTGTTTCACAGCTAATTGTTTTGGTTTTTGACGAGTTATCCAGATAATATACCCGCCCACAAGGTTGACCAGGTTGAGCATTAATAAAAGGGTTGATAGAGTTATGGCCTTTTCCCGGTCAAAACCGAATTCATTAAATATTCCAACTAGCACTAAATCTCGTGTCCCAATTCCTCCAATTGTAAAAGGGAGCAACCCAGCTACTGTAGCCAAGCTACTTATTACCACGACTTCGATAAGACTAAAATTAAGACCAATTGAAAGACCAAGGAGCCAGGTCCTGGCAACTGCGAACGCTGCCGTAATAATTGTTAAAAGCAAAGCCAAAAAGAACCTGTCATAAATATTGGTACCTTCTTGCTTTAATTGTTGCAGGACGGCTATCTTATTTCCTATACTCCACTCTTTATTTAACCAAACAATCTTTGGCTTCAGCGGTAGAAGATGTTTAAGGATAAATCCAACTAAATTACGGCGCAAAGCTGGCGTAAACGTTACTATTAAGGCGATTGTTATTAAAGCCAGGAATATAAGCAGGATAGGAAGTTCGCTAAGGTAACTGGAACCTAACAAAAGCAAACTGCTCACTGCCAGCACCAGAAGCACCGCCAGGTCGAATAAACGATCCAGCAAAACCGAAAGTAGCCCTGTACTGAGTGGAAATCCAAGCTCACGCAAGTACCAGGCTTTGATGGTATCACCAGCTTGTCCCGGAGTAAAACTACCGATACTTAGCCCAAGAGCATAAATATGGAAAAGATTTCTAAAAGGTGATTTGTTTCCCCTTTCCGCTAGAATAATGCCCCACCGCCAGGTCTTGATTACCAGAATCGGTAAAATTAGTAAGATTGAAACAAAAATAGCTAATAGATTAGCTTGAACTAATAGGGTTCCAATTTGCACAAGATTGAAATTAAGCCGCCAGACAAAAATGAGCAGTAGAAAACTTCCGACAAAACCTAAAACCCACGGTTTAAAGTGCGTTAAGGCTTTTCGAACGGACTTATCCGAAAGTGTTTGAGAATTTAAATTTGTTACGGGTTCTGAAAAAGAAGGAGTTGGCTCGGGTTCTGACATTTCAGTGTGCCTAAAACAAATTCTAAAATACTAATAAGAAGCTGAATACAAATTACTATGGCGAATTCTCGCTAATGCTAACTTATAACCACTCCACCAAAACGGGGAGGAAACTTATGAGCACAGCATTAGCGGAATGGATCGGCTTGACAGTGGCTTTGAAATAGCTCCCGGTTTATGCCGGTATAGCCAGGTCTCAAGCGGCCCTCTTGACTCCATAAATCTTCCCCTGCAGAAGCGTGCGACCGGCTCCCAATCAGTGGTAGCAACTGCCGGGTTTAACGTGGCATAAACAGTCTTACCCTTAGATTCTAAGCGCCAGGTTTGAATGGCAATTTGGTCATTACTAAATCTAAGTACAACCGCTCACAAATTCGCAGCTAGTTTGTTTTCTAGCTTCTCGACTGTGTAAGTCCACTTAATGGGTTGAGCGGCTTGGTTAGAATAAGCAATAAAACTTTCAATGGCCGCCACTAAAG
>CADDZM010000241.1 GCA_902812345.1 Chloroflexota bacterium
GGCTCAGTCCGTGCGCCATTTTCAGGCGCGGTATCGGCCTCGTCTTCCGAGGTATAGTCCTCTAAAGAAAGGTCCGGCAGGGCCGGCAGGCTGGCTAGCAATTCTGACAGGGCTTCTTCATCCGGCAATCCCTGCCCGGTCAGGTCGTCGTCGGGCGAGAAATTCCCCACCTCATAATCAGCCTCGCTGTTAAAGCCGGTAAAACCTGGCAGGGGCGCGGTTTCGTCAGCCGGCTGGCTGGCCTCAGGCTGCGATGCCCCGCCGGTTGGTGCGTGGCGGTTCGAAAGGTCCGGGTTTTCGGCGGGTAATACGGACTGGTCCGGCTTGGAGGAGTTCAGGTCAGGCTCGTTTTGCTCCTCAACCGGGAAGCTCGGCAGGTCATTATCCCCGATAAACCGCTCGGAAAGAAAATCGGTCTGGTCGAACATCTTGCCAACCGAGAAAGGCCGGGTACCTTTTGACCGGATGTTCTGGATATACTCTGGCGTAAACCCGTTATCAGCCGTTTCAGTGACCGGGGCCGCGTTTGAGGAAAGTTCGGGCTGGTTCGGGGCAAGCGCAGGCGGCGCCAGGCCCACCAGCCAGGGTTTTAAATCGGGCGTTACTACAGCCGGAAGAGCCTTTTCAACCGCAGGCAGTTCTTTTGTTTGAGGCAGAGTTTCCAGGGTCGGCGGCGGCAAACCTTCCAGCCAGGGGCGTAACCCGGCCCCGTTAGATGCAGAAGCCTCCGCGACAAAAGCCGGGCTATCCGGGAAATCTCCGGCCTTATCCTCTTCCGGTTCGGTAGCCCCTTCCAGGGCGGGCGATGAAACCGGAGAGGACGGAGGTGCGCCCAAAACTTCTCCGGGAGCGTAGGGCGAAAAGCCCAGGATATTGGTCAGACCGCTGCCAGGTCTTCCCGACCCGTCCGAGGAGCCGTTTGATACGGGCCGCGGCTGGGTATCCAGCGGCTCTTCAAAAGCAAAATTAAGCCGCTCCTCTACGTCCACGTCGCCAAAGCTTGGGCGTTCCGGCAGTTCGGATTCGACCGGGGCGGACCCCTTTAGCCAATCGAGAATATCCTTGTGGGGCGCATCCGGCTCGCTATAATTATCACTTTTATTCGTACGCAGCCAGTCCGGCAGGCCGGCCTCATCATCGCCGCCGCTTTCGGTTTGCGGATTGGCCGGGGCGGAATGCGCGGTGTCATCCGGCGCTTCTGGAGATGGTGGCGCCTGTAAATCAGGGGGATTAGAACTGGCCGCCGCGAATTCGCGCAGCCATTGCGGCATATTCTCGCCAGGGTCTGGCAGGTTCGATGGGTCAAGCGGGGGCCGAGCCTCTCGGCTCGATTGGTCAGGTTTTGGACTGGCCTCCTGGTTTGGCTCTCTGAGCCACTCTGGCAAAGTGCTATCGTCGCGGAATTCGCCGATAGCCGGGTTCACCTGGGTTAAATCGTCGCCAATCGCGTCCGGTACATCGCCCGTTTCGTACACCGGGGCCGGAATAGACCGAAACTCATTGGCAGGCGGATTAGCGGAGCCGGGTTCGGCTAAATCCTCCATCCCGGCGGGCCAGGCAAACTTATCCCCGGCGCTGCCACCGGCAGCCTGGTTTGGTGTTGGGACTTCATCAAGGGGCGGCGCTGCTACCGGAGGAGGAGCCACCGGCGGCAAATTATTATTAGAAGCGGGCGCGGGCGCCGGGCCGTCCAGGCGCAAGCTGTCCAACCAATTTTTACCGCCTTCATCGCTGTCCTTTTTTTCAGCTTCAAATTTATTGCGGGCCTGGGCCAACCGGGAAAGCCGCCCGCCCGGTGGCGGACCAGCAGGGGTAGAAGATGGGGCCGCTGTTGAAGGATAAGAAGTATCGCTGCCCTCAAGGTCGTTGGGGTCAAGCGAAATGCGGCCGCCCCGGCCCTGGCCCTGGTTCTCCCCGATAACGGTTGGCCTGGCCTTGCTCATCAACGAAGCGCCGCAGATGACACAGTTTTCGGCGCTGCCGGAATTAGGGTTGCCGCAGTTCGGGCATGTTACTTCGCTGGCGCTATCCGGGCGGTTCTCAAGCAGCAACGGCCCCACCTCTTCGCCACAACCGGGACACCACCGGCAAAGTCCGGGAATATTTCTACCACATTTTATGCAACCAACCATCGGCAAAATCGGACGACCCTTCTACCTGAAACCAACCGCAACCCCGCGCAACAGGGCCGGTCTACCTCATATAATTGTTGTCTACCCCCAGCAGATACCGAAGACTGGTGGCAATAGCCCCAAGCGCAGTCCCGATTAAGATGCCCCGGATAATTCCCAGCACCGGGTAATCCTGGAACCACTGGCTGATTGAACTTAAAGCGCTGAACGGCGCGAACGCGACCTGGCCCAGCAACACTACCAATGCCCCGATTACCAGCAAAGCCGATTCAATACCCCGAATCCGCAAAGTCCGTAAAGCGGCCGAAATCAAAAGGAACGCCAGCAGCGAAAAAAGAGTGGTCGCCAGCGGTTGGTAGATATACTGGAAAATCCAGTTGGAAACACCGTCCTGGTATCCGGCGACCCGGCCTACGATGCCTGCCCCGATGACCACAACCGCGCTGACGAGTAAAGCCATGCTGTAGGGCCACCCGCCCTCGCCTTTTTGAAGCCGCCCCAGGTGGACCCTGGCAATATTGCCAAGCCCCAGGAGCAGCAGTATCCCGGCAATAATCGAGACCCACAACGCCAGGGCGTGTCCGATGCCATCCACCAGGCCGGTCGTAAAGAAATCTACCAGCACCAGCAGGGCGGTCAGCAGAACGACAAATAAGGGCATATATAGCTTGAGGCGCTGCATGTTAAAAGAATCCCCTAACGCAAGAAATAGTTACCAATATCGGACACTACCCCGGTCGAAGCGGCAATCACTCCCAGGATAATCACCACGATTATAAGCAGCCGCAAAGCGTCCTGGGCGCGCAGGCTGGCGAGCAAAGCCGGGCGGCGGCTGAGATAGGCCGGGGCGGCGTATATTTCCTCACCCACCAAAGTTTCGTCGGCCCCGGCGCTAATTAACATCAAAGGAAGGGCTTCAACCCGGCTCGACCCGGCAATCTGCGGAATTCTGTGACGGCTGGCGGTTTCCCCGGCCAGCAAATATTCCGAATCGAAACGCCCCAGCATTACGGTCCCGGCCACGGTCTCGCTATCCAGGGCGCTTTCCACTCCCGCAATATAAGCCAGCCGGTCCTGTTGAGTAATAAAGCGCACGTTGTCCCGGCTGAAATCTTCCGGTCGTCCGGCCCCGGCGAACCCGGCCTGGGCCACATCCCCGGCTGCTAGGTATGTCAGGGTGTCGTTAGCCGAAACTGTAAGGGTAGCCCCGGCCCGCGCCGCGCCATGTGAAACCTCACCAAGCGTTGTCAGGCTGCTTAAAGTCTCGGCAGCGCCGGGCTGGTCGTTAAGGCCTCCACTCCCCGGCGAATAATATAATCCCTGCCCGCTTTCGGCGCTCTGCCCGATTAAACTTCGCAGACGGTTAAGGGGCCGCAGAGACCGCAAAGTATGGTTCCGGCCTTGCTCGATGTTCGACCAGGCGATAAAGAAGAAAATCAGGAACGCCACCAGGGCAATCAGCACAAAGACGGTGGAAGGGCCAAGCGCCATGGTAATGTTCATGACCGCGAGCTTTCTTTTTTGGAGCTTTCTTTTTTGGAGCTTTTATTCCGGCTTGAAAACCAGCCCCTAAGTTTTGGTCCGGGAAGAGTCCGAGCCGCTTTTTTATTCGCTTCCAGGGCATCCAGGCGGCGCAACAGGCGGTCAACGTTGGCGCGGTCCTCCAGCAAGCCGTAAAAATGTCCGGCGGGGTCTTGTTCCCGGAAAAGCAGCCTGGAGGCCGGTTGGGCTAACAGGAGCATCTGGCTGCCAGAGAAGCTGAGCGGTTTCCCGGCGGTCAGAAACAACCGGGCCGGGGCAGTCAGTCCGGCGGCGTGTAGGCGCTGGGCCAGTCTTTCGATTTCGGCTGAGGCGGTATTTTCTTGCCGGAACCGGGCAACCAGAGAAGCTGAAACTGACACGTCCATTGCCCCGGCTTTGCGGCCTGCTTCAGCCTGGGCCGCATCAAGCACGCCTAAACGGCTCAGTTGGTCTATCTGAGCCAGGTTTACCCGGATTTTTACTTTTTCATCGCTAGAAAGGGGAGCAGGTTCGACATTTCTTGAATCTAGCGGAACGTTTTTACTCAGCATAAGCAACACTTCAGGTTTCAATTCAAAGTGCGAATATTAAGGTTAACTGCTGGACCGCTTAGTTCTTGTTATGTAATCTTTGCCTATAATACCACATTTTGTGGGGTTGTAAACACTTGCTACCACGCAATACGCCCTCCATTAGTCACATTTTCTATGTTAAATTAAACCCCATTGGAGCTTGCCCCAGTCCCCCTCGTCTTTGTTAAAAAGGCCGGTGTGGCGGTAAAGAACAGGGCTGGATTAGCATATAGAAAAAGCGGAGAACCTTTATTTTGGGGTTTCTCCGCTCTATTTTAACTTTTTTACTAAATTTTGAGAAGCTCTTTCAGGGCTAAACCGGGAAGAAATAAAGTATGCCGATACTGGCAAGACCCCACAAAACTACACAGGCCAAAAGCGGTATATCCTTGAAAAGCAGTTCCTCCGGGCTGCCGCCTTCGTCCTTTTTGTAGACCAGGTACAGGTAGCGGAAGATACCGTAAAGCACAAACGGAATCGTCAGCGCCATCAGGTGGTTTTTGGGCAGCTTGTCGTAGGTAATGGTATAGAGCGAATAAGCAATTACCACCGAACTCGTCACGACCGAAATCATTTCCTGGACAAGTTCGCTCGAATATTCTTCCAGGATTTGCCGGTGGCTCGACGCGCCTTCAGCCAGCAAAACCAGTTCGTGCCGGCGCTTGGCAAGGCCAATAAAGAGCGCGCCCAGCATCGTACAGACCAACAGCCAGGGCGAAACCTCCACCTGGATAACCAGCGCCCCGGCTACCGCCCGCAGCACAAAGCCACTGGCGAGAGTGAACACGTCAATGATAACAATATTCTTGAGATAAAAGCTGTAGAACACCTGGATAACGAAGTAAAACAGCACTATCCCGGCGAAAGTCGGCTGCAAAAAGTAAGCGGCCGGTAGACAGACCACCACCAGGACGACCAGGGCGACTATCGCGACGGATTTGGGTAACTTGCCAGAAGCCAGCGGGCGGAAACGCTTTTTGGGGTGAAGCTGGTCTTTTTTTATATCTACCAGGTCATTTAGTAAATAAACGGCGCTGCTGATACCGCAAAAAATGATAAAACCGAGGGTTGCAATTAAGATTGGCCGGAGTTCGAACAGGTGCCGGTCGAAGACTACTCCTGAATAGAGCAGCAGATTTTTAACCCACTGCTTGGGACGCATCGTCTTGAGCAGTTGCTTTAGTATAAAAAACAAATTTAATATTCCTTAAATCAGGCGCTCGCCTGCCCACATACACCCGGATTATACTACCGGCCCTGACTAAAATCAAACCGGCTAAAGTCCAATTGACACGGGTTGCTTCGAAGCTTATAATTAATCCATAACAATATAATAATGCTTTGATTGGGAAAAGTACTCGGCGTTACGCTAACCAGAGATTGACGGCCACAGGCTGGAAGCCGTCTTTAGCCGCACCAGGGGAAAAACCACCCATGAGCCGCTCCGTTAAACCCAGGTTACACCCAGGCTACAGCCGGTTTATTCTTGGTCCAAAGAGCGCGGTTGAACCCGTTATCGTTCTCCAAATGAGCGCCTTT
Organism: Chloroflexota bacterium; assembly: GCA_902812345.1. Taxonomy (GTDB): domain Bacteria; phylum Chloroflexota; class Chloroflexia; order Chloroheliales; family Chloroheliaceae; genus 54-19. The sequence goes on from CADDZM010000241.1 coordinate 5,765, forward strand.
CCTGGGTATACTTTCTTTCTTATAAAAAGATGTATGTAAAAGAAAAAGGCGGAAAGCAGGGTGGAACCACGAAAGAGTAGACCTTTCGTCCCTCGTTTTTGTGTAATAACAAAACGCCGGGATGGAGGGATTTTTGTTTTTATAACCCTCTTTCCGGCCCAACTAAACGAGGTTTTTTTATGAGTATGAAAGCTGAAGAAAAACAAGAGGCCCTTCCCGAAGACCTTGAACGGATGCGCCATTCCACGGCCCACCTGATGGCGGCGGCGGTGCAGGCGCTCTGGCCTGACGCTAAATTCGGGGTTGGCCCGGCCGTTAAAAACGGGTTTTATTACGATATAGACCTTCCGGTGACGCTCACGCCCGCCGACCTGGGCAAAATCGAGCAAAAAATGCGCGAGTTGAAGAATAAAAAGTTACCCTACGAGCGCATGGAAATGCCGATTGACGCTGCCATCGAAGAAATGGGCCAGCGCAACCAGCCCTTCAAGGTTGAGCTTTTAAACCTGTTAAAAGAAAAGGGCAGCACGGCGGTTGCTAAGGAGACCGGCGACGATGACGCCGTAGGCGTGGATGATTCAAGCGGCGCTTCCCAGGTCTCCTTTTACAAGACGGGCGACTTTGTGGACCTGTGCCGGGGTCCGCACGTCAAGAATACGAGCGAGGTCGGCGCTTTTAAGCTGATGAACATCGCCGGGGCTTACTGGCGCGGCAACGAGAAAAACAAGCAGTTGCAGCGGCTCTACGGCGCGGCCTTCCGCACCAAGGAAGAACTGGACACCTATTTGTGGCAGCTTGAAGAAGCTAAAAAGCGCGACCACCGCAAGCTCGGCCAGGAACTGGATTTATTTACGTTCTCCGACCTGGTCGGGGCCGGTCTGCCGCTCTTTACGCCCCGTGGAACCCTCCTTCGCCGGTTGCTGGAAGATTTTCTCCAGTCGCTGCAAGAACCCGCCGGTTATCAGCGGGTGGTGATTCCTCACATCACCAAGAGCGACCTTTACAAAGTGTCCGGCCACTGGGATAAATTCAAGGAAGACCTTTTTCACGTTACGGGCAAAAGCGAGGAAGAGTTCTGCATCAAGCCGATGAATTGTCCGCACCATACCCAGATTTACGCCAGCCGCAAGCGCAGTTATCGCGAACTGCCCATGCGCCTGAGCGAGGCCACGGCGGTCTACCGGGACGAACTGCCCGGCACCCTCCAGGGTCTTTCGCGGGTGCGTATGATTACGCAGGACGATGCTCACGTCTTCTGCACGCCGGAACAGGTGGTGGACGAGGCGTTAAAGATTTACGATATTGTCGAGAAATTTTACGCGCCTTTCAATATGAAGCTGTCGGTCCGGTTGTCGCTGTGGGATCCGAAGCACCCTGAAAATTACCTGGGCACGCCTGAATTCTGGGAGCAGACCCAGGAGATTTTGCGGAATGTGCTGCGGACCAAAGGGGCGGAATGGTTCGAGGAAGAGGGCGAGGCGGCTTTCTACGCGCCCAAGATTGACTTCACGGCCAGGGACGCCCTGGACCGCGCCTGGCAGCTTGCGACCATCCAGCTTGACTACAACCTGCCGGAGCGGTTCGACCTGAAGTATGTCGCGCCGGACGGCCACGAAGCCAGGCCGGTCATGCTGCACCGGGCTATTTTAGGTTCGTTCGAACGCTTCCTGTCGGTGATTATCGAGCATTACGCCGGGGCGTTCCCGGCCTGGTTGGCCCCGGTCCAGGCTATAGTCATTCCGATTGCCGACCGCCACTTCGACTACGCCTCGCAGGTGCTGATGCAAATCCAGGGAGCCAGCGGCGCTACGCTCACGAGTACCTTCCGGGTTGAGCTTGACGAGGCCCGCGAGTCCATGCAAAAGAAGATTCGCAACGCCCAGTTGCTGAAGATTCCTTATATGCTGGTGGTAGGCGACAAAGAAGCCGAGAACGCCACGGTTTCGGTGCGCTTGCGTAACGGGACCGACCTGGGCAGCATGCCGGTGGCCGCTTTCATTGACCGCCTGCGCAACGAGGTAAAAAACCGCGCCGACAACAACGCCTGAAATCTGTTGGGTTGGTGGAGCTTGACGCTCTTACCAACCTACTTTATTATTGCATCAAGCTTATATAGCAGTAAATTTTAATGAAACGAACGCACCTGAAAGGCGCTGGGTTAACTTGACGGCAGATAAAACAGGAGAAATTATTAAAGCCAGCGTGGTAATTACCGGCATTGGCGGCTTTGTCGGCAGCCACCTGGCCGATTACTTGCTTGAAAATTTCCCAGGCCTGACCCTTCACGGTATCTGCAATTCCCGGAGCCAGGCAAACCTGGCCCACCTGGCCGGAAATTCTCATGTCATCCTGCACCGGCTGAACTTGCAAGACTGCGAGAGCGTTACCGCTATCCTGGCACAAGTTAAACCGGGTTATATTTTTCACCTGGCCGCCCAGAGCTTGCCCGGCGCTTCCATTAACACCCCGTTCGAAACTCTCAACACCAATATTAACATTACGCTCAGCTTATTTGAAGCCATACGCCTGGCCGGGCTGGCCGAGCGAGTACGCCTGCTCAACGCCGGGAGCGGCGACACTTACGGTTTTATCGAGCCGGGAGATTTACCCATCCAGGAAACAACCCCGTTCCGGCCCGGCAACCCTTACGCCGTGAGCAAAATCGCCCAGGAAATGCTCGGCTACCAGTATTTCCGCTCTTATAAAATACCGATTTTCAACACGCGAGCCTTCAATCACCTGGGGTCTCGCCTGGGGGATGCCCTGGCTCCGGGAGCGTTTGCCCGCCAGATTGCCGAAGCCGAAGCCGGGGTAATCGAGCCGGTGCTGCGGGTGGGCAATCTCGACTCACAGCGCGACTTTACAGACGTGCGCGACATTGTGCGGGCTTACTGGCTGGCCCTTAATTCGCCGGACTGTCTGCCGGGCGAACCCTACAACCTTTGCTCCGGCCAGAGCCACAGCATCAAAGAAATGCTGCAAAAACTGCTGTCCTACTCCACCCGCGAACTTGAAATCCGGCAGGACGAAAGCCGGATGCGCCCCAGCGACATCCCGGTCGTCCAGGGGGACGCCTCCAAATTCCGCCACGCCACCGGCTGGCAGCCCGAAATCTCCTTCGACCAGAGCTTACTCGACTTGCTCAACTACTGGCGCGAACGAGTTAATTGATTTCTTCGGGTGAGGCATAGTTGCTCTTGATATTTTCTAATTCGTTTTTTACTTTTTCGCCAGGAAAATCATTTGAAACAGTTTCAGGACTTACAAACAGCATAGCTTCAAACTCGTGGATTGCGATATAGGGAATAAATTTGCGATTACTGATTTTATTTCCAAACTCTTGCTCTAAAAACTTTACCCTTGTATAGCAATCGCCCACAGGTAACTTTTCATAAGATGGGAAATCATGGGCTATAGCATAAAAGTCAAACATTGTTGTTACAGCCGTGGCGCTTGTATCCTTTAACAATTTAGATAAATCGTTCTCTATTTTTCCAAAAGACCTTCCACCGCCCTTAAACTTTTTCTCATTCCCGACCCGGCTTGTGTATACAATGACAGGAATTATTATCAAATCCTTCTTAAAAAAGTAAGGACTTAAAACTTCTTTTATGAAAGTTTCTTCGGCCTGCCCTTCTACCAAAATGAAAATCTTTTTCATCCTGGCCTACCACCTATCAGGTTCTTTTCCCAGATTTCGCCCAGGCTGTAATCTTCCAGCCATAAATTCAAGTCAACACCTTTTAGCAGTGTAAAAGTGGATTGATTTTGTTTGCGGTCAACAACAATAATATTTTCCGGGTTGAACTGATTTACTAAAGGTACAGATTGAGTAGAAATAATGATTTGGGATTTGATTGCCGCACTTTCTAATAACCCTGCTAATAGCGTAATAGCATAAGGGTGCAAGCCTAACCCCGGCTCATCTATTAAAATAGTAGAAGGTAAATCCGGCTGAAGTAAAAGAGTCGCCAGACAAATAAACCGTAAAGTTCCGTCCGAAAGTGAATTTGCGTTGAAATAGCTATCATTATTTCTTTCTTTCCATTCCAATTGAATAGTTTCAGGATTTAGTGGGGATGGTCTAAGTAGTCTGTCAAGTAAGTCTTTACAGTTATGATAATTCTTCAAAATCAGCCAGTTTAGGGTAAAGCCGTTGCAAAGTGATCCGGGATTGCTCACAAGTGAATTGCCAGTTGATTTTAGCTTCA
>CADDZM010000242.1 GCA_902812345.1 Chloroflexota bacterium
AAGGAGGTGCGAATGACCGAAGAAACCCAATCGGCAGGTTTTAAGTGGACCGGCAACCCGTTTATAGATTTCGGCGTTGCGGTCTTGATGGGAATGGTGCGGCCTGACCGAACCCGATAATACCCCCGAACAGATAACGATAGAGTTACTCAATCAATTTATTGATGGTCAAGAAATTGTAATTTTAGACTATCTATCTAAATCAGTAGACGCAGCTTTTACGATTAACTATTTTCTAAACCCTAGCTTAAAAAAGCGAGAAGATAAACTTTCAAGAATCAAAGAGTTTATTAACGGGTTTAATCTTATCGGAGATGAAAACGCACCAAAATGTGCCTTTTTTGGCTTGCCAAGTGTGAGAGCCTTAGAAAGGGATACCTTTCCCCTCTTGTCAGGGCGTGGCAAATTTAATTTTTATCCCGGTGGGCAACCAGGTATTGCGGTCAGCGGCCAAGTTATGACCGCGATTATGGCAATTATCTATGGAGCTTTGCGTTCGCAGGGCAAGCTAATGGTAATACATGCTGATGACCGCAATCTTTTACGGGCTATCGTGCAGGAGTGGGTTCAGACCGTCCAAAGGGGTATCCATTTAAGCAAACTGGACCAGGAGCAAACTATCGCGCCGCCCAAATCAGCCCTGGTCAAAACATTGGTGGACCTTGAGCGGAAACGGTTGAGACTCGGCAGCGATGAAACCCGGCGCTATTTTGGCAGCGTAACCCTTTATCACTTTTCAAACAGCGGGCAGGGACCGTCTATCGAAGTTTACCCGCTACCGGCCCCAATCCTGACCTTTATTACCGAGTCCCAAACCGCTGAGTATTACCTGGCCTGGAATGAAATCAAACGCCGGTACTGGCCTAAATCTAAAGCCAAAAAAGGGCAGCCGTCTGTGGCAGGCGAAGAGCCTCCCCCCGAACAGCAGGGCGGTTTGTCCAACCGTTTCTACAACGACCTGTTTGGCCTGCCGGGTAACGCTAAATATTTTGTACGAACTTACTTTTTCGGGACAATGCGCGCTCTGGTAAAAAGCTCCGGTGGGCTGGATGGACAACGGCAGGTCTTTAAGATAGCGCAAATTACACCATTGTGGCAGTTAACCGAACTATTTTTACAGGAGGTGCTGACGTTGAGAACCGAACGCATTGAGGACATTAAAGAACTGGGAACACGCCTGGCCGATATTGTAATGAGTAACTCCCCGCTATACAGGCGCATTTTACAAACCCGGCGTAACTGGTCGGACATCCGCCGTTTATTAAGGGCGATCAGCCGCCAGGAAACCGCCCTTAACCGCGCCCCGGTAGTTACCCTGGACCAATTTTTGTCTATTTTCGAGATGGGCGAGGATACCGAATATGCCGACTGGGCGCTGGCCTGGGATTTAGTGATCATCAAGCTGATGGAAGAACTGTACAAGCGCGATTTCTTTAATAAGCACCCTGAAGTAGCTGATATTGAACCGGAAGACGAGGACGCAGCAGCTTTAAACCCGGCTGAACTGGCCTCTTAACCACACAAGGAGAATCTAAAATGTCTTTTCTAACCGGAATAATCTTGCTGGACGCCCCGGCTTCGGCTCTTAACAACGCGGGCGCTAATCGTTCTTCGGAAAACGAGAACGCCGTTGCCACCAAAACGGTCACTACCAAGGAAGGTACTTTCCCCTATGTCAGCGCCCAATCGGTCCGCTACTGGTTGCGCTCGACCCTGGAGCGGGAAACGCCTAACGGCTGGAAGACCGCCCCGATAGACCGGGAAGGCAAAATCGCTTACACCGACGGCAACCCTTTACGCTGGTGGGACGACGATCTTTTCGGTTATATGCGCGCCCCCGGTAAAAGCGAAGCCGCCAAAGCCAGCCGGGCACAACTTACCAGCGCCCTTACCCCGGTTTCAACCACCATTACACGTGTGTCACCTTTGCGGGTCAGCACTTTTATGTCGTTAGCCCCCACCCGGCCCACCGACGATTTTGGCACAATGAGCCGCCACGAGGGCAACCCCGTACCCCACGAACACCAGTTTTACCGCACGGTTTTGAAAGGAATGGTATCGCTCGACCTGGGCGCGGCCGGGACTTTTAGCTATATTGAGCGGACCGGCTATTTGAACCTTGACGATAACCGCCGGAAAGAGGCCGAGGCCAGCGGCCTGCAACACCTCAAGGAAGAAAAGAGCTACCGCCTGAGCCACGAGGAACGCCAGAACCGGGTGGCCGCGCTCCTGGAAGGGCTGGCGATTATGTCGGGCGGGGCTAAACAGGCCCTGCACTACACCGATGTAACCCCGGCTATCGTCCTGGCGCTGGTCACGAAAGGCGGCAACAACCCCCTGCAATACGTAATTGGGCCGGACCGCAATGGGCTGCCCCAGGTCAATGCGGGCGCTCTAAGCCAGATGATTGAAGCCTGGTCGGACCAGATCGAGTCTCCTTTGTACGTGGGCTGGGTCGAAGGGTTCCAGGACAGCCAGCGGCAGTATCTTGAAAACCTGCTTAATGGCCGGGCCGAAGGAGTTGAAAAATTACCGGCCCTGCCGCACGGCTTCGAGATGGGCCACCCGCGCCTGGTTCTGCAGCGTATCGCCAGGGATTTTCAGGATGCGGCAAATAGCGGCTGGTTAGCCTGAAAGTGAAAAGTTTATGCAGGTCTTAAAAGTTGAACTGGCTGGCATGACCACTTCTTTTCGCTACCCGCATTTCCTGGTAGGGCGGCAACCCAGCCTGCCGCTACCACCCCCGGCCACTATTTACGGCCACATTTCAAGCGCGCTGGGCGGCTGGCCCGACCCGGCTTCGCTGCGCTTTGGCTATACTTTTACGCATGGCGGCGCGGTGGACGACCTGGAAAGCCAGCATATCGTGGGCGCTTCGAGCGGGAAATTTAAAAATTATCCAAAAAATTTGGAAGGTAACATCAATCCGACCTACCGGCAGGTATTAATCCAGCCGCGCCTGACCCTTTACCTGACCGCGCCCGACCTGGAAAGTTATAAAAAAGCTTTCCGGCAGCCCCGTTACGCCGTTGTCCTGGGGCGCTCCCAGGATTTAGCAACTTATACGGAGGTTAATGAAATTACTTTAGAGCAAAGCGAAAACGGTTATTTTGAAGGCACAATTTTGCCAGGCGAATTCCGTGACCGCACCAATGCCGGGGTATTGATCCAGATGCCCCGTTTTATTAACCCGCAGGAACGGCGTGAAGTAGACTGGGAAATGTATATGGCGCTGGAAAAGCGTATCTTTACCAGCGCGGACCAGGCGGTAACCCGGCGCGGCGCGAAAGTCTGGAACGGTCCCGCCAACGAGGGATGGCTGGTTGACCCCACCAGCCCGCTTAAAGACGGTTTGCGGCGGATAGTCTATTTACACGATTTTACCGGGGAAGGGGTGGTTTTATGAGCGACCTTGCGCCTGAAATTCTGGCTAAATCGGCCAGAAACGGTTACGCCGAAACCCTGGACAGCCATTCGCGGGCGCTCATCCATAAATTTATGCAACTCCACCGGCGTACTCCTTTCCTGGCCGAAATGCTGGAAGAACCACGCTTCTGGCACCGGGTTTTCTGGTCTTGCTTCCTGCACGACTTTGGTAAAGTGGCGGCGGGATTTCAGGCGCAGCTAAAGGGGGAGAGTTTATGGGGACAGCGCCACGAGGTTTTATCCCTGGCTTTTTTGCCCTGGGTGACGCCGGTTGGTAGCGCGGACTATCCCTGGATGGCGGCTGCAATTGCCTCGCACCACAAAGATGCCGGGCTGATATCAACCGGCACCGGCGACGGTGACCTTTTTAAACGCTACTATCCCCTGGGCCAGGCTTCAATTGCCGCTACCACTAAAAGAATTGAAAAAATGGTCAGAGGTGAAGACGGCAGCGGTATCACCCCGGCCAGTCTGAGCGGGCTGGCCGACATTTTACGCCAGCGCATACCTGAGCTTTTTAACCAGTACCGGCTGGCAAAACTGGGGGTTGAGCAAAATCTTAATATACCTGACCCGCTCGATTATCGCTCTTTCATGGAAACCGCCCCCGGCGTGATAAAAAGAGCCTTGTTCGCTTACCAGGAGCTATTAGAGGAAACTCTTAGCCGGAAAAAAGGGAGTCACCTGCTCAACCGCCAGGCTATCGCTTTACGCGGGATGTTGCTTCTTTCCGACCGGCTTGCCAGCAGTTATGCCTGGCCGGTTGAGGTACTCGATTTGCCGGACGCTAATCTGCTTTTTAACCGGCTTGGTTATGCCAGCCCCTCGCTCCGCGACCACCAACAACAGGCTGCCGCAGCGCAAGGCTCGATAATCCTTGCGGCCCCGACCGGCAGCGGCAAGACCGAAGCGGCTTTGGCCTGGGCCAGGCACCAGCAAGAAGTTACCGGCCTGCAACCAACCCTTATCTATATTTTGCCTTATCAGGCCAGCATGAACGCCATGCAGGTCCGGTTGCAGAAATCGCTGTTTAAGGCTGTACCAACTGAGCGCCAGGAATCTGAAAGGGTGCAGGTGGCCCTGATGCATGGGCGCAGCGCCCAGGTTTTGTTCAAGCAACTGCAAGCCCCAGGGAGTACGCCAAAGGAAGCCGAACGGCTGGCTAAACGGGCTAAAAATATGGCCCAACTTTACCAGCCGAGCGTCTGGGTGGCGACACCTTATCAACTTCTCAAAGCGGCTTACCGTTTGCCGGGGTACGAAATGACCTGGACGGCCATGGCCGGCGCTCGGCTGATTATTGACGAGATTCACGCTTACGACCCGCAACGCCTGGGCCTGTTTCTGGGTTTGCTGGGATTCTTGCGGCGGTACTGGCAAGCTGAAATCTGTGCGATGACGGCCACCATGCCCGGCTGGCTGCGCCGGTTGCTTGAGGAACGGCTGCTGATTGCGCCGGAAAACAGGCTGCAACCCGGCCCGGCTTTATTCGCCCGGTTTCGCCGCCACCGGCTGCACCTCCTTGAAGGCAGCCTTGCCGGGGGGCCGGCGCTGGATAGGATTGTAGACTTATTTAACTCCGGTCATTCGGTGCTGGTCTGCGCTAACACGGTCAAAGGGGCGCGGGAAACAATGGTCGCCTTACGCGAACGCCTGCCGCAAGCGGGCCAGGACCACCAGGATTCAAGGTTACTATTGCTGCACAGCCGCTTTACCGGGGAGGATAGGCTCAAAAAAGAGGAAAGGATAATAGAACAGGTAAAGGCCGGACGAGAAAAGCGCGAGCCTCTAATAGTGGTCGCCACCCAGGTGATTGAGGTCAGCCTGGACCTTGACTTTGATACGATTATAACCGAACCGGCCCCGCTGGAAGCCCTGGCGCAGCGTTTTGGGCGAGTCAATCGCCGGGGGACCAGCGCCACTCCGCCCGCCCCGGTCTATGTCCTGACCGAGGCTACCAGCGACGCTACCGAGAAGATTTATAACGCCGAACTGATCGAGCGCACCGCTAATCTAATAGCGCGTGAGGACGGCCGGGAGATTGACGAAGGGCTGCTGACCGGCTGGCTGGACGAGATATATGGCGAAGATCTGGCCGGGGAATACCGCAAAGTGGTTTTAGAGAGTGAACAAGAGTTTCAAAAAGTTTGCCTGGACCAATTGCGAGCTTTTCAGTCGGACGAATCTCTGGAAGATACTTTTAACCGTCTTTTTGATGGCACGGAAGTATTGCCGGCCAGCAAAGTGTCTGAATATAAAAAGCTGCTGGAAGAGTCTGCCCTTGACGCCGGTAAACTTTTAGTGCCGATCAGTTTCCGCCAGCTAAAAAGATTTTATGGCCGGAAGATTACCCAGGAAACTTTCGTGGTTGGCGAAGGCGATACCGATAGTAGCGACTCGAAAATCCGGGTTAAAATTCTGGTAGCCGACCTGCCATATAGCGGGGATACCGGGTTAGAACTGTAATAGGAGAGAAAGTTATGACCATTTTAGAAAGATCCGCGAGGGAATTTACGGCCCAACGCTTTGAGTTCCGGTGCGAGGTGGCCGAGGGAGCGCCGGTTACGCTCAATCAGCATAAAGGTTCGGCCATCCGGGGGGCTCTTTTTAATAGTTTGCGTAAGGCCGGTTGCGCCCGGCTCGACTTAACGAGTTGTAAGCCTTGCGCGCTGGTCGAGGTTTGCCCGATTTCGTTCTTGCTGGCAACGGTTGATAACGATAGCAAACGGGGGATGGATGTGCCGCGTCCTTTTACGGTCCAGCCGCCTCTCGGTGGGCAAAACATTTATCCGCCGGGCGCGAAATTTAATTTCGGCCTGACCCTTTTTGCCGGTTCGGTAAATTTCTTGCCGTACCTGGTGATGGCCTTACAGGATTTGGAGCGAGAAGGGCTGGGCGCAAAAACAGAGTATTTGCCAGGCCGGTGGCGGCGGGGACGGTTGCGCGTGCGGGAGATTATGGCCCTCAACCCGTTAACAGGAGAGGCCCAAAGCCTTTTTTCGATTGGCAAGCGCGGGGTAGAAGCGCCGGTCAACCCGGTGACGTCTTCCCAGGTAGCCGGAATTTGCCAGCCCGCGCCGGAGGCTGTTTACAAAATGGAATTCACCTTTCATACTCCCACGCGTTTGATTGAAGACGGCAAACCGTTAACCGTGCCAAAATTCCCGGTGCTGGTTCAACGCCTCTTTGAGCGATTAACCAGCCTGGCCCGGGAGTTTAGTCCGGGCGAATTCCCGCTCGATTTTGAGACCTTAATGGGAGAGGCTAACCAGGTCGTGCCGGTCGAAAGCCGGGTGCAATGGGAGGCGGTACGCAGCTACAGCCAGCGCCAGCGCCAGGACTTATCGCTGGGCGGCTTTACCGGGAAGGCGACTTTTGCGGGGAAAGTTTCTTACCTGCTGCCCCTACTGGTCTGGGGCCAGTTAACTCATGTCGGTAAGGATGCGACCAAGGGGAACGGCTGGTACTCGCTTTCTTACAGCCAAATCGCTAACTAAGTCCCCTTTTAATTTTTTATGCGCAGCCGGAGAAAAACTCCGGCTTTTTTTGTCGAATTTTACCCTGAAATTCTGGAATATATTCATGACGGAGTTTTTTTCAGGAAAGGTAAAATTATGATAAAGAAAAGCACGGAAGATGTTATTGCGGTAGATAGCCTGCTGGACGAACAGACCCGGGAAATCCTTAAAAACCCGGTGGAGCTTATCGTTGACGAGTGGGGCAGTTACCTGGGTAAGCACAGCGAAAGGCTGCGAGTGAGCAAAAAAGGCCAGGTGGTGCAGGAAGTGCCGTTTTATGATTTGAAGCAGGTGCTTATCACCAATGGGGGCGTGAGTTTAAGCAGCGACGTGGTAGAAGAATGTACCCGCCTGGGTATTGCTATCAGCTTTCTGGATTACAGCGGCCGCAACTATGCCGGGATTTTCTCCAGCCAGCTTACCGGGACGGTAAAGACCCGCCGCGAACAACTGCTGGCCTACACCGACCAACGCGGTCTATTGCTTGGCCGGGCTTTTGCCGCCGGTAAGGTTCGCAACCAGGCTTATACGCTTCGCTATATGAACAAGAACCGGGCTGAGAAGTGGCCGGAACTGTTCGCCCAGGTCCGGCAGGCCACGATTGACCTGGAAGTAATCTCAGACCAGATTGCCCGGTTGGACGGTCCCAACATTGACGCGGTCCGGGGTCACCTGCTGGCGCTGGAAGGTCAGGCAGGCCGGTTATACTGGGAGCAATTTAAAAACCTCTTGCTGGTGGATACGCCCTGGACCGGGCGGGAAGGTCAGGGGGCCACCGACCTTATTAACAGTCTCCTGAATTACGGCTACGGGGTACTTTATAGCCGGGTGGAACAATCTCTGATTCTGGCGGGCCTTGACCCGTTTGCCGGGTTTGTTCATACCGACCGGCCCGGCAAACCGAGCCTGGTCTTTGACCTGGTCGAGGAATTCCGGCAGCCGGTGGTGGACCGGGTGGTGATTGCTCTGTTGAATCTGAAAATAGACCTGACCCAGGATGACGCGGGGCGTTTGACGCCTGAAACTCGCAAGTTGTTGGCCCGTAAGTTACTGGACCGTTTAAACGAGGGACGGGAGCGCTACGCTAAAAAGCAACAAACTTTGCAATATATTTTGTACAGCCAGGCCCGCCATATCGCGACTTTCGTGCGTGGCGACCTGGGTAAAGACTACCAGCCTTTTTTGTGCGGCTGGTAAGCGGTAGGAGGTTGATATGGTGACGCTTTTCGTCTATGACATCAGTAACGACAGGGTGCGTAACAAGGTTTCGCAACTTTGTCAGGATTACGGCCTTAAAAGGATTCAATTTTCGGCTTTCCTGGGCGACCTTTCATTCAACAGGCAAGAGGAGTTATGGCTAAAGTGCAAGCGCCGCCTGGGGCGCTCTGAAGGTAATTTGCAGCTATTTGTGCTAACGCCCCAGGATTTAGCCCGGTCCCGCAAGTTTGTAGGGCGTAAAGAAGCACAAATGATTGAAGGGGAACCACTAAAAATCCAGGCAGGAGGTGCTTTGCCATGACCATACCTTTAACGGTTAGCGATTTACGCCAGTATGAATACTGCGCCCGGATTCCTTATTTTACGCATGTCCTGGGTCTTCAAAAGAGACGTCCGACGACCTATAAGATGGAAGAAGGTCGTCTCGAACACGAGCATGTCAATTTGTTGGAAGAGCGGCGCAGTTTACGCAGTTATGGATTAACCAGGGGTGAGCGTTACTTTAATGTGAGCCTTTTTTCGCCGGTTCTGCAGATAACCGGCTTGCTGGATATGGTTATTGTGACCGGGGATGAGGTTATTCCGGTGGAATTCAAGAACGACCTACATAACCGGGTTGGCGCTAACCATAAGAGGCAGCTTGCCGCCTATAGTTTATTACTTGAAGAAAAATGGCAATTGCCTGTAAACCGGGCTTTTGTCCATTTCATTCCGACCCGGCAGTCCCGCGAAGTAAGCCTGACCCAGGAAACAAAAGACCAGCTTCTGATTCAGCTTAACCAGTTGCGGGTTATGCTTGAAAGGGAGGCTTTACCGGATGCTACCTCAAAAGTTGGCCGCTGTACCGACTGTGAGTTTCGTAATTTCTGCCCGGATATCTGGTAAAGTAACTTTAGGGATGTTAAAATGTTAATGGGCAGGTCGCCGTTGCCTGGCCTGGTGGAGAATATTTTGAGAACTCTTTTAGAGTTGGGCGTTCAACCAGCTTTTAAAGTCGCGTCAGGGCAGGCAATTCTCAAACTTCTTTTCAATGTAGCCGTTTTAATCATAAAATGGTGTCAGTTTGTGACAGAGAATGGAATTTTGAGGCTAAAAGCTTTTCTCAAACCCTAGCCAGAATCAGGCAAAAATGGGTTTGAGAAAATAAGCCGTCAAGAGCCGCTTTCTTTGGCAAAAGTTAGTAGGAAAGACCTTATGAGAAGCTTTTTAAGCCGTCAAATCACAAACAAATGTGAAATCAGTACCAGCATAGTTTTCCAAACGTAAGCCGCCTCAATAAAATCGCCCCGATTAAGGGGACTGAAACTTGCTATTATCGCCGGTAGGACCGGCCATGGCGGGCCTCAATAAAATCGCCCCGATTAAGGGGACTGAAACTTCAACTATTTCCGACCAGGCTGGTCAGCCGCTTTATGCCTCAATAAAATCGCCCCGATTAAGGGGACTGAAACTGAATTAGGGGGTTTGGTTTGGGTTGGTAGTTTATTGGCCTCAATAAAATCGCCCCGATTAAGGGGACTGAAACGTTCTATATAAGGTTGCCCCCGATAATAAGGCGTGGCGCCTCAATAAAATCGCCCCGATTAAGGGGACTGAAACGGTTTTTAATAGTCGTTACCCGATCCGATAATTTAAGCCTCAATAAAATCGCCCCGATTAAGGGGACTGAAACCAAATGTTTCACGGTCTATTACTGTAT
>CADDZM010000243.1 GCA_902812345.1 Chloroflexota bacterium
CGCTGAAATGGTTGGCCTGTTGCTCAACCCGAAACGGCTGATGGCGGTGGCCGGCACCCACGGCAAGACGACTACAACCGGGCTGGTTGCTTTCCTGCTTGAAAAGGCCGGGCTTGACCCGGCTTTCTACATCGGCGGCGTTTCGACCGATTTGGGAGTGGCCGGGAAAGCGGGCAAAGGCGACTACGCCGCTCTTGAAGCGGACGAATACGCCCGGCGCTTTCTGAACTACCGGCCTGAAGCGGCGGTTATCACGAACGTCGAGGCGGACCACCTGGACTACTACGGCACCCTGGAAAATTTGCAGGCGGCATTTGCCGCTTTCGTGGGTAATATCAGGCCGGGCGGCAAGCTTTACCTTTGCGCCAACGATGCCGGGGCCGCTGCGCTGCAGCAAAGTGTTACCGGGGCCGAGGCTGAGATTTCTACTTATGGGCTGGGAAAAGCTGATTGGCAGGCCGCGGATTTGCAGATGAACGCCAGAGGCGGTTACGACTTTAAGCTGGTTTTTCGGGGCGAAACCCTCGGAACGGTCGAACTTGGTCTGGCCGGGGTGCATAATGTCCGAAACGCCACCGGGGCGCTGGCAATGGTTATAACGGCCGCCCCGCAAATAGAGCCGATAACTTTCCTGGAACTGGCCGGGCAGTACCGGGGCACGGCCCGCCGCTTTGACCTAAAAGGCGAGGCCGGTGGCATTACCGTCATTGACGATTATGCCCACCACCCGACCGAAATCCGGGCAACCCTGGCGGCGGCCCGGGCCCGCTTTGGCAAGCGCCGGTTGGTGGCGCTGTTCCAGCCGCATACCTACACCCGCACAAAGGCGCTTATGGACGAGTTTGCCGCCGCTTTCGATGACGCGGACGTAGTGGGCCTGATGGAAATCTTCCCGGCCCGCGAAACCGATACGCTTGGCGTCAGCACGGGCAACATCCTGGCCCGGATGCGGCAACCCGGCAAACTGGCCGAACCGCTCACGCACGACACCGCCGCTACAACCTTAAACACGCTCCTGCGCGAAGGCGATGTGCTGCTAACGCTTGGCGCGGGGGATGTCTGGAAGGTTGGCGAACAAATCCTGGCGCAAAGGCACCGGGTTTAGAGAAACAATGATAGGACAGAACTTGCAGGGAAACAAAAACAACGGGCAGGTCGCACACTACCGGAAGAACGAAGGTGATTTAGCGGCCTTAAAGGCGGTTTTAGGCGAAAACCTCAAAGAGGACGAGCCGATAGCGCGGCACACTTCCTGGCGGATTGGCGGCCCGGCGGACTACTTTCTAAGGGCCACCGACGAAGCTGAACTGGTGGTTTTGCTTAAGACCTGCCGCAGCCGCAATATTCCGTTCCTGATTATCGGCAACGGCTCGAATATGCTGGTGGCTGATAAAGGCTGGCGGGGCATGGTAGTTGAAAACCGCCTGGATAATTTTACTGTGAACAACCTGGGGGACGGGCGCTGTCTTTTGAAAGCCGGGTCGGGCGCTCTCCTGGGCGCGCTCTCGCGCAAGATTGCCAAGCTTGGTTGGGCCGGGTTCGAGTTTGCCGCGACCATTCCGGGGAGCGTTGGGGGCGGTATCGTCAGCAACGCCGGGGCGCACGGCGGCGATTTCTCGAAAGTCTTACGGCGGGTCGCGGTCGCGAACGCTCACGGCGAACTGGCTATTTTCCAGCCCGAAGACCTTGAACTGAGCTACCGGGATAGCCGCTGGCGCGAGCAGGTCGGCAATAACAAAGTGCCGCTGGGTAATCCGGGCAACGAACTTATTCTCTGGGCCGAGTTCGAATTGCAGCAGGGCGACCCGGCCGCCATCAAGCAGCACATTGACGAAATGACCGACTGGCGGCGCAAAAATCAGCCCCAGGAGCCGAGCGGCGGCAGCGTCTTTAAAAACCCACCGGCGCCCTTTGGGTCAGCCGGGTCGTTGATAGAAAAAGCCGGGCTAAAAGGTCACGTGATTGGCGGAGCGCAGATTTCGCCGCGTCACGCCAACTTCATTATAAACCGGGGTGACGCGAAAGCTCAGGACGTGATAGACCTGATAGACCTGGCCCGTATAACGGTCAAAGAGCAATTCGGCGCAGACATCGAGCCAGAAGTCGAGATGCTCGGCGAATTCGATTAAAATTCGTTAAAAAATTGATACGGTTTGAGCGTAATAACTATTTGGGTTAAACCGAATTAAGTGGTAAAATTACTCATTAAGGGGCCGCTTTATCACGCAAAACAAAATAAAATAGCAGTTATGAGGTTAAGTTTTCCACATTTTCGGGATAACTAAAAGGTCTAACTTTGTCGAATAAAGGTTCACCATATAAAAAAATAAGGGTTGGCTTAATCCTTGGCGGCCGCTCGGCGGAACATGATGTCTCGCTTGTTTCGGCGAAAGCCGTCCTGAACGCGATTGACCCCGCAAAGTATGATGTTGCCATGATTGGCATTACCCGTGAAGGCCGCTGGCTTTCCCTGGGAGACGCGCAACTGGCCGCCGGGGAAAAGTCCGACCCGGTTGCTTTGATGGAGCAGTTTAGCAGCCCGAAAGCCGGGGCAGCTACGGCCCAGACCGCTCTGCTGCCCGACCCGTCCGCCTCGAAACGCGGCCTGGCCGAAATCAGCAATATTGGCGGTTCGGTCAGCCTGCAATTCGGCGCGCCGGTAGACGTGATTTTTCCGGTGCTGCACGGCCCTTTCGGCGAAGACGGCACCATGCAGGGTCTACTCGAACTGGCAAACGTGCCGTATGTCGGCTGCGGCGTGCTGGCCTCGGCGGTGGGCATGGACAAAGTGACCGCCCGCGAGATTTTCAAGCAGCACGGCCTGCCGGTCCTCGAATACTTCGCCCTCAAACGCAAGGATTGGGAAAAAGACCCGGAAACCAAAGCGGTCTTGCTCGACCGGATTGAGGCCGAAATGGGCTATCCGAGCTTCGTCAAGCCGGTCAACATGGGCAGCAGCGTCGGCATTTCGAAGGCTCGCAACCGCCAGGAATTGGCCGAGGCTATAAACACGGCCTGCCGTTATGACCGCAAGATAATGGTCGAAAAGGCTCTCAACCCGCGTGAACTGGAAGTAGCCGTCCTGGGGAACGATGAACCGGCAGCTTCGGTCGTAGGGGAAATTCTTATAAGCAGCAAGTCGGACTTTTACAGCTACACGGCCAAGTACCAGGACGACGAAGTTGGTTTCACTATCCCGGCCGATATTCCGGCTGAACTGAGTGACCGGCTGCGAGCGATGGCACTAAAGGCTTTCGAGGCGCTCGACTGCGCCGGGATGACTCGCGTGGACTTCTTTCAGGACCGCGATACCGGTGAAGTTTTCCTGAACGAGGTCAACACCATCCCGGGGTTTACGCCGGTAAGCATGTACCCAATGATGTGGGAAAAGACCGGGCTGCCCTACCGCGAACTGGTAGACCGGCTGATTGAACTGGCGCTGGCCCGCCACGCCGACAAAAATCGTAACGAACTAAGGGTGCAGTAATCATGGCGGGTACACCAACACAGCGCAATCGAAGCCGGGCTTCCCAGGTCGAAGTTTCCTTCAGGCCGCACCAGCGTTATCCGCGCCTGAACGCGAACGCGGGCAAAGACGAACTGGTAACCCCGGCCTCGAAGGCGCGCCGCCCGGCCCGTAAGAGCAGTTCGCCGCGCCGTGATAACCCGCTCCGGCCTACCATCAAGTTTGATAGCACCCTTGACACGGCCCCGACCCTGCGCGCCCGTCCTCGCACAAACACCCGCCGGCGGTCGCAGCAAACGGCTCTGAATTTCAACCCGGCCCGCCTGGTCAGTTTTATGGCTATGGCGCTCCTGATTTTGCTTGGCTACTGGCTCTTAAACGCACCGAATTTTAATGTTCAGAAAGTTGAAGTAACCGGCAACCGGCTTTTAACCGCCGACGCTGTGGTACAGGCAACCGGGGTGGATAAACTAAACGTTTTTACCTTGAACGAAGACGAAGTGGCTGCTAAAATTAAAGCCTTACCCTATATTCTCCAGGCCAGTGTTTCCAGGACGCTACCGGACAAAATCACGGTTTCGGTTACGGAGCGGCAGAGCGTGCTTAACTGGAAGGTCGGCGGCTACAACTACCTTGTAGACCCTGACGGGGTGGTGCTCGATAGTTACTTCGAACAGGAATTACCGGAAGCGGCCAAAGCTTACCCGGTGATTGAAAGCCTGGACGGCCGTAAAATGCAAATGGGTGACCGGGTCGACGCGGTAGCCGTACGCAGCGCCCAGGCCATCCAGTCCCAACTGGCCGCTGCCGGAATCCAGGTGGCGGCGGTCCAGTATTCGCCCAGTTCCGGGCTGGTGGTTATTAGCGTGCCGCCCGCCGGGGACTGGAAAGCTTTGCTGGGGACCGACGCCCAGCTTGACCAGAAAATGGCAATTTTGAAGGGTCTCCTGGCTGACAAAAGTATTAAATGGAGCTACGCAGACTTACGGTTTATCAATAAGCCTGCCATTCAGTAGGGAAGACAACGACTATGGCGACCAAACCGGAAAAGCTAATTGTTGGTTTAGATGTGGGTACTTCGAAGGTCTGCACCATCATTGGTGAAATGACCCGCGATAACCATATAAACATTCTAGGTATGGGTACAAACCCCAGCCTGGGTCTCCAAAAAGGGGTCATAGTAAATATCGAGCAGGCCACCGCGACTATCGCCACGACCATCGAGCAGGCCGAGCGACAGGCGGCCCTGAAAATCGATTCGGCCTTTGTGGGCGTGACTGGCGGCCATATTTCTTCGGTCAACAGCCGCGGCGTGGTCGCGGTTTCCAAGACCAACCGGGATATCTGCTCGGACGACGTGGTAAGAGCCATTGATTCGGCCCGTTCGGTCACGCTGCCCCAGCAGCGCGAGGTACTGCACGTTATCCCGCGCACCTTTGTTATTGACGGGCAGGACGGCGTGCGCGACCCCGTCGGCATGAACGGCTATCGCCTGGAAGTGGAAACTCACATCGCTACCGGCACCATCAGCGCCCTGACCAACCTTTTCAAAGGGGTCCAGCGGACCGGTGTCGAGGTCGAAGAACTGGTCTTTTCGCCCCTGGCGGCCAGCGAAGCGGTCTTGAGCGACGCCGAGAAACGCCTGGGGGTCTGTCTTTTGGACATCGGGGCCGGCACTACCGACATCGCCCTCTATATTGACGGTAGCATCTGGCACACGGCGGTCATACCGATTGGCGGGAACGCCATCACCAATGATATTTCGATGGTTTGCCGGATTTCACCGGAAGCCGCTGAGAAATTGAAAGTAAAATACGGCGACGCTTCCGTGACCGGCCCTTACAAAGGGCTTTACGCCGATTACTACGGCAAAGGGCCAATCAAGCACGATTTCCGGTCTCGCGCCCGGCAGGACGAAGAAAGCGACGAGTCCTCGGCTCCAGACGAGATGCTGGAGACAGAAGGCCTGGAACACGGACGCAAGCAGCAAGTCTCGCGTAATCTCTTGAACGAAATCATACACGCCCGGACCCGTCAGTTGTTCGATATGGTCCAGGCAGAAATCAAAAAGAGCGGTTATGACGGCATGATTCCGGCGGGCCTGGTCTTAACAGGCGGCACGGCTAATCTAACCGGTATTACCGACGCCGCCGGTCACGTCCTCCGATTGCCCGTACGCATTGGCGCGCCACGGGGTCTGAGTGAAGTGGCCGGAACCCTGAGTGTGCCGGCTTTCGCTACCAGTGTTGGGCTGGTTTTATGGGGAATGAAAAAACGGAGCGGCGTTGAAATTCTCCAGAATAACTCCCGGCGAGGCGGTGGGGCCGGATTGGCCGTTGGCCGAAAATTCGGTGGTTGGTTACGAGAATTCCTGCCTTAAAGCGCGGTGGGACAGGAAAAAATATCACGAAAATATAGCCCGTATAAGGTATAATAACCGGGCAGAACAAGGCTTCATTATTGGTTTAGCGTTAGCGACCGAGTATCTCTGGTGGAAAGCTTAATTGGCGCCGCCAGGGTCGCATTTAAGGAGAGTTACAACATGGCAACAGGACGAGGGCAGGGACCCGGCTTTCAAAATCAGCCGCACAGCAGCGACATTGAGAATTTTGCCCAGATTAAGGTCATCGGCGTCGGCGGCGGTGGCTCTAATGCCGTCAATCGCATGATTCAGGGTGAGTTGCGCGGCGTAGAGTACTACGTTGTCAATACTGATGCGCAGGCTTTATTGTATTCCGAAGCGCCCAACCGCATTCGGATTGGCGATAAAGTCACCAAAGGTCTTGGCGCGGGCGGCAACCCGGTAATCGGGGCAAAGGCCGCCGAGGAAAGCAGCGAAGAACTTTACGATGCTCTCCGGGGCGCGGACATGATTTTCATTACCTGCGGTATGGGCGGCGGCACCGGCACCGGGGCGGCCCCGATTATTGCCCAGATTGCCAAGGAAGTTGGCGCTCTCACCGTTGGGGTAGTGACCCGGCCCTTTAGCTTCGAAGGCAACCGCCGCAAGACCTCCGCCGAGGAAGGTATCGCTCGCTTCAAGGAATACGTTGATACCCTGATTACTATCCCGAACGACCGCCTGCTTCAGGTGGCCGACAAAAAGACCTCGATGGTCGAAGCCTTCCGTATCGCCGACGACGTGCTGCGGCAAGGTATCCAGGGTATCGCCGACCTGATTACGGTGCCCGGCCTTATTAACCTCGACTTTGCCGATGTCAAAAGCATCATGAGCGACGCCGGGTCGGCCTTGATGGCGATTGGCCGGGGTTCCGGTGACAACCGCTGCGTGGACGCGGCCCGGATGGCTATCGAAAGCCCGCTGCTTGAGATTTCGATTGAAGGCGCGCGCGGCGTTCTCTTTAACATTACCGGCGGGGAAGACCTGGGTATCCTGGAAGTTTACGAAGCGGCTGAGATTATTCAGCAGGCTTCCGACCCTGAAGCCAACATTATCGTCGGTGCGGTGATTGACCCGCGCATGAGCGGCGAGGTGAAGCTGACCGTTATCGCGACCGGTTTCGACCAGATTCGCAAGCCGAATATCAAGAACCTGAATAACCAGCAGACCCGGCCTTATATCGCCCCGCCTGCCGGTTACCAGTTTAATAATAACCCTGCCGCCAATACCGGCACTGAGCGAACTTTTGGGAACGAGCGGACCTTCGGCAACGACCGCAATTACGCCGACCGGGAGCGCGAACGCCAGCCGCAACAGCAGCAGCCTCCGGCCCCGCAGCCTCAACCGGAACGCAACGAACCGCCTGTACCCTACCGCCCGGCTGTGAACGACGACCTGGATATTCCGCCGTTCCTGCGTTATCGCCAGCGCGGCGGCAGCGGCCAATAGCAGCCCGCCGCTTTAATTTGCACCTGAAGGTCAGGGCGGCGCCAACTTTACTGCCGTGCCGCCCGCCCAGACTTTAACAATCACTTCTCGCGCTTGAAAGATGGTAACGCCTAAAAACTTTACCGGCAGCCGAAGACCTTTTGGCCTGGGCTGCTTTCAACAGACTTCACCTGACTTACCTGGCCGAACAGCCATCGTGGTTGGTAGGCCAGCTAAGTCATTACTCTCTTTTAACGCAAACCATTAGCGGCCCGCGAGGGCCGCCCTATTTTTTTATACTTCCCTTTTCATATTTTCATACTTGACCTGCTCTCCGTTCGCTCGGTATTGTCTAAGCCAGTTTCTTCTTCAAAAATACCTGGCTGTACCCGGCCGGGTAATCGTCCAGTACCCCTATCACTTTGTAACCCATTTTCTTATAAAAGCCTGGCGCCTGGAAGGAGTGTGTTTCCAGGAAAACCTGCTTGCAGCCGCGCCGTTTGCCCTCTTCCTCGGCAGCTTGCAAAAGGCGTGGACCGTACTCCTGCCCGCGCTGGTCGTCCCGCACCCACAGATAATCTATTTTCAGGGTAAAGCCCCAGCAAAAGCCGGCTATCCCGGCCAGAATTTCCTCCTGTCCGTCCCGGATGAAAGCGGTTAGGTTTCCGCCAAACTCAAAGCCGGTAGTTTGCGTATTATATTGGAAGAGTTTTTCTTCGATGAACCGGATGTCTATGGGGTCAGGGTTATCTGTGATTACAATCGTGTTTTCAGGCAATTCTTTACCTTTCTTACCGGGAATTTATTAAAAGGTTGGTCAATTTGCCAGGCGTGGTAAAATACTTAAGCCAACTGTGGCCAAAAGTAGGCAAATTGACCCTTTTTATGCTTGAGTTAGCCCTGTTAAGATATACTATGGCTCGACTGAGCCTGTGAACCAAAGGAGCAACCACTGTGGCGCCGAACCGTTCGCCCAACTCTAGCAAAACGCCACGCCCTCGGACCAGGACTGCTCCGGCTGTTTCTTCCGAAAACTCGGCTGATCGTTCGGCCGAGTTGCCCGGTATAATGGGTTTTATGGCCCGTAATACCAAACTGCTGGGCTGGCTGGAATTAGTGGCCGCTATTTTGCTCTTTTATTTTACGGTTCAAGGTTTCGCCAACGGAGGAGTGTTTTTCCCCTTTGGCTTTGGCTTGATGGGTTTGTATTTTTTTTATGCCTATGTCCGCAACGGTTTGAAAGTAAACTTTGGCGGCCTGACGGTTCCGTTAAATCTGGTTTTGTTGCTTGGTGCGCTGATTTGTCTGGTGCTTGGTATTCAGAACGAGGCTAAATAATAAAATTTACCGGCCTGCTCCCATATTGGCCGGAACTGCTGCAGGATATTTAAAATCGGTGGCTTTACCTGGCTGCCCGCTATAGAAGGAGAGATTCCACTAATGGAGACCGCTTGTAAGGTGACCACGTTGGGGTGCGCCGTGAATGGCTTGCACGTCACGTGGGAAGTCAATTATAGCAAAAACTTATTATTAGAAAAAGCGTTTTTACAAAATATTGGGCGGTGGGAAAATTGAAGAAAAGTCCTAACGCCTTGAAAGTCGCCATGTTGAGCGTCCACACCTGTCCCCTGGCGGTGCTGGGCGGCAAAGAAGCCGGGGGTATGAATGTATACGTCCGGGAATTGGGCAAGGAACTGGGCCGGCGCGGCCTTGAGGTAGATATTTTTACCCGCTCCCAGAACCCGATAACCACTTTTACCCACAATCTAAGCGAAAACGTCCGTATCATCCACCTTCCGGCGGGTCCGTTGCGTCCCTACGATAAAAACCAGATTTACCAGCACTTACCCGAATTTGTCGAAAACATCCGGCGTTTCCAGCTTCAGGACGGTCCGCACCGGCCTTACGACCTGATTCACGGCCACTACTGGCTGAGCGGTCAGGCCGGGCTTATGCTGCGTAAGAAATGGCGGGTGCCGGTGGTCCAGATGTTCCACACCCTGGCCCATTTGAAAAATGATATTGCTCGCACCCAGAACGAGCGCGAGCCGCTTTTTCGGGCCGAACGCGAGGCTGAAATTATCCAGCAGGTGGACCGCATAATCACCGCGACGCCGGTTGAGAAAGCTCAGCTTACCTGGCGTTATGGGGCAGACCCGGCAAAAATCGAGGTTATCTCGTGCGGGGTGGACTTAAAGTTGTTCCGCCCGCTTGACCGGGTGGAAGCCCGGGCCGCTGTGAATAAACTTGTTCCCGGTTTAAAAGCCAGGCAAGTTGTCCTGCTGGTAGGCCGGATTGAGCCGATTAAAGGGGTAGATGTCCTGATTGAGGCAGTCAAACTGTGGCGAGAAAAACGCCTATTGGCCGGGCTGCCCGCCGGACCGGACGAGTTGCAGGTGATGGTGGTCGGCGGCGGTACCGCGAGTGGCGATATTACCACTCGCAGCGGCCGCAGTCTTTCGTTGCAAAATGGCGCTAAACCAACCGAAAACCCTGAAGCCCGGTGCCTGCGGGCGCGCGTCCGCAAGCTTGGCCTGGACGAGCAGGTTTTATT
>CADDZM010000244.1 GCA_902812345.1 Chloroflexota bacterium
TCTTTCAAATCAAAATTCCTGTTTACTACATCGGGACTCCCCCGATAGGTTAGACCTACGTGGTTTTATTATATAGCAAATTACCTCTCGGGTCTTTAAGACAGGATGAGTTTCTTCAGGTGGGGGGTTTTGGGAGAAATAAAAAGCGGGTCTAGTAACTTTCCAGCAAGGCGCTGGCTTCGGGATAGGTCATGGGGCGGGCGAAATAATAACCCTGGGCGTACTGGCAGCCCAACCGGTCAAGGAAGGCCGCTTCCTCGGCGGTCTCCACTCCTTCGGCTATTACGTTAAGGTTGAGAATATCGCCCAGGTTTAAGACAGTCTGGATAATCGCCTTATTCTCGTTGTCGTTGTTAAGACCGGTGACAAACGAGCGGTCAATAATGAGCGCGTCGAGCGGCAGCCTTTTGAGAGTTTGCAGGCTGGAAAAGCCGGTGCCAAAATCATCTACGGCTAACTTGACCCCCAGGGATTTAAGCCGTTCCAGGATAATTATAGTAGCGTCAGAATTATCGGCTACCACGTTTTCGTTAATTTCAAATTGAATTAGCCTGGGTTCAATTCCGGTTTCATTGATCGTATTTCTTATATCGTCCAGCAAATCGGGGTAATGCAACTGCCGGGCCGAAAGATTTATACTGATCATAAAGTTGCTTTCTTCGCCGGGAAGGACTGCCTGCCACTCGCGGACCTGGCGGCAGGCTTCCTTCAAGACCCAGTTACCAAGCGGTAGAATCAGGCCGGTTTCTTCCAGGGCCGGGATAAACTCCGAGGGCAGCAGCATCCCTTTTTGAGGGTGATGCCAGCGCACCAGGGCTTCCATCCCTTTGATCCGGCCCAGTTTCAGGTCAACCTCCGGCTGGTAGAAAATCTCAAATTCCTTGCGGTCAAGAGCCTGGCGCAATTGGTCTTCCAGATTTTGCAGGACCTGGGCTTTATCGAGAACCGGCGCTTTGTAGACCTCGTAAGCGCCACCGCCGCGCCGCCGGGCCTGGTAAAGAGCTTTCTCGGCCCGGCGCAGCAGTTCCAGGGGCAGCATGGGGCCGTTTTTATTCATGACGATGCCGGTGCTGGTTGTCAGGTAAATTTCCTGGTCGGCCAGCGAGAACGGCGCCTGCAAGGCCTGGGCCAACCGGCGCGCCACCAGCGCCGGTTCGTTATCGTCCTCAAGGTGTTCCAGTAGAATAGCAAAGGTATACTCGCTATATCGCGCCACCAGGTCGCCCTGCCGCAAGCACTTCACCACGCGCCGGCTCACCACCTTTAAGAGTTGCTCAGTCAAAACATAACCCAGGCTTTCCATAATTTTGGTGAAGCTGTCCAGGTCAAGCAAAAGGACGGCAATGTTCCGGGGTTCAGGCGCTTCCAGGATGGCATTGAGGCGTTTCAAAAGCAGGGTGCGGTTGGGTAGCCCGGTCAGGCCATCCTGGTTGGTAGGTACATTGAGCAGTTCCTGCCATTCCAGGCCGCCCCCGGTTTCAAGCTCTTTGCGCCGTTCGGTGGGGGTAAGGGGCGCCGGAGTCTGGGAATATACCGCCGGAAGGGGCGCTTTCGGTTCGCGCTGCATTTTTTCCAGGGCTTCCAGGTTATTAATTTCGGAAGCGCGCGCGGTCTGGTTGCGGCCGTTTAACTTGGCCTGGTAAACCGCCAGGTCGGCGGCGTGGGCTAGCGCCTGGATAGAGATTGCATTTTCGGGGAAGCAGGCGACCCCGATGCTCATGGTGGCCTTTATCGGGGCAGGACTGGTATCAACTTTAAAGGTAGTATTGGAGATAGCAATCCGCAGCCGTTCGGCCATGGCGTAGGCCGCCTCAAGGGTCGTTTCCGGCAGCAGAATGGCAAATTCCTCGCCGCCAAAACGGCTGGCGTGGTCGAACTCGCGTACATTGGCCCGAATAAGCTCGCTGATGCCCATCAGCACCACGTCCCCGGCCATGTGGCCGTAGCGATTATTGATGTCGCGCAGCAGGTCGAGGTCGCCCATCAAGAAAGACAGTGGCCGGTTGAAACGTTTGGCGCGCTCGAATTCTTGCTGCAAAACCGTATTAAAATAGCGAAAGTTCAGGAGACCGGTCTTGGAGTCGGTCCGGGCTTCCTTCTTTAGCTGGGGGATTTTGACCGCCTCGAACATCAGGGCCAGCGGAGTCAGGGCCGGGATAATCAGCCAGAAATCGAGCTGCCACAATATATAAATCAGGTAGCCCAGGCAGGTCATCACCAAATCCGGCACCAGGCTATCGAGTTGAAAAAGCCCGCTGGTCCGCAGCGATTGGCCCCGCAGTATCCGTAAAAATCCGGCCACAAGGGTATGATTTACTATGACGTAGGAAAAGGCAATCAGGATGATACAGACCAGGCGGACCGAAGAATAGATGTAATCTTGCAGGAGATACTGTGTCACCAGGGCTGCGAACCCGGCCAGGATATGGGTAGCGATGTTAAACGGCTGGATATACCATTCTTTGAGCCGGTTGCTTTTCATCAGGCGCAGTTGAAGCCATTCAATCAGGTGTGGGATGATTACCAGCAGGAAAAACTGGGCCGGTTGCAGCAAGAACACGCCAGCCATAAAAAAGACCGAATCAGGGTAATAAGAATGCCCGTTTGAGCTATTTTCATGGAATAACTGGGCGATTATTACGGCGGAAACCAGTAATCCAAAAGTTAACCAATCGGTCTGCAAACCTGAAATATTGTTGAAGACTACCGCGATTAAAGCGGCGGCCCCAAGTAAAACCACCCAAATGAATGCCCAACCTCGATAGGACACTGGTTTTCCTCTGCCTGAATAAGGGTTCAAGGCCGCTATTAATCAGTTACCTGGTAGCGGTTACCCCTGGAGTAATGCGGGGCCGTTAAATTCCTAATAACAAAATCTCAAATTGAAGGAAAATAATTCCAAATCTGTTATCGTTATTAATTTAGCAACCTCTTTAAGCTGGCATTGCGAGTCTGCCAAAAAGGTCCAGGTAAAAGCTTGTTTCGACAACAAGATTCACCTTAGACGGTGTAAATTCATAATAACCTGGGTCTGTGACGTTACTTTAAAGCGTATATTAAGCTGGCATTACTTCTTTACATAGAATTATTTCACAGGTCTTATTTTGCTCAAATTTTGGATATAAAAAAGTTTTAAACTCAACAAAACTCATAAAGTTATAGCAATAGCCCCGTTCCATTAACGTAGTTAAATCTTTATTAAGGCCGGGGCCGGCTCCTCTATTCCCCGTTTATGCGAATGGCTGTAGTAATATTCTGGCGCTCACTACCAACGAGCTCGACAAAATTCGTTATTTAGCTTTGCTCAACAAGACTCAACGGGTTAATCCCGAAATGCGCGCACATTACGACCGTTCCGTTACAATAAGGAAAGGCTATTTAGAGGTTTGATAATACCATTATATTACTTTTCCCGGATTATTGCTACAGGTTTGAAACTTTAATTTATTATATTTAATGTCCTGCAAGTTTTACCCCCGGAAAATAAATTCTTAATCAAAGGTTTCGCCCGGCGGCTTAACTTCAAAGGGAGTTTCTTCGTCCCGTGAGGTTGGTTTCGGCGGTTCTGGGGGCAGTAATTCGCGCAGCCATTCTCGGGCCGTTTCTTCCGTTTCGAAAATACCATCAAGCTGGGCGGCGTAAGCCCGGTCCAGCAGGGTGCGGAACTGTTTGCCCGGTTTTAACCCGGCTTCCAGCAGATGCCTTCCGAGCAGGAGCGGCGGCACGGGCTGTTCGGCGCACCCCAGTTCGCGGGCCAGTTTGAGCCAGGCCAGGGCGGGGCGTTTCCGGCCCTGTTCACTGCCGCTCCTGGCGCAGGTTTCTACCAGCCTTTCCCATTGGGTAATCCTGGCCGGGGCTAACCGCACTGCCAGGTGGCGCACTTTCGGGGCATCTGGTTTCTGGCGGCCTTCCAGGCGGTGGGCCATGTATTCGTTTACAAGCGGCACGACCTTGTTGGTAAGATAGTGCGGGCAATCAATAGACTGCAAAAATTTTTCAGTCTGGTCCGCCGCTATTTCAACCTGGTGCGGTCCCGGTTCGAGGCTAGCGCGCCCGCTTAAAATTTGTTGGACCTGCCCAAACTCGTGGCAAAGCGTCGCCAGCAGCAAAATTTCCTGCTCCACGCCTTCCAGCTTATCGCGCCGGGAAATCTCTACAGCCAGGTCCATCGCGTCCAGGGTATGCTGCCAGGCTGTCCGGCTTTCGGTTTGCTTGCCCGGCAGGGAATTGACCTGCCGGCCTATCAAAGGCACGGTTGCCAGTTTTTCGAGGACCGGGTAAAGACGCCGCCAACCGGTCTGCTCTAGAATCTGCATTCCAGCGGAGGGTTTGCGGCTTTTTGCCATCAATTTTTGCCATTCACCCCAGACCCGCTGCCCGGCCAGGGAATTGTACCGGTCGCGCAATTCGGCGCAAACCTCAATAGTTTCCGGGGCCATTCGGAAATCCCAGCGGGCTGCGAACTGCATGGCCCTCAGCACCCGTAGAGGATCCTCGGCGAAAGCCGGGCCAACGTGGCGCAAGATGCCCTGTTTCAAATCGTCCTGCCCGCCAAAGAAATCAAGCAATACGCCTGCTGCCGGGTCGTAAGCCATGGCGTTAATAGTGAAGTCGCGGCGCGAGGCTGCTTCCCGGGGCGTCATATTCGGGTCAGGCGTGAAGAGAAGGCCGCGCTGCCCCCGCATAGATTCGCGGCGCGGCAAAGACACATCTACCGTATTACCCGGCGCTACTCTTATTTTCAAAACCCCAAAGGAAACGCCGACGGCAAAGACCTGGCCGGTTTTTTCAAGGGTCTGTTTCAAAGCTTCCGGCACCAACCCATAAACTTCAATATCAACGTCGTGCGAGTTAAACCCCATCAAGTTATCGCGCACCCAACCGCCGACCAGCAGCGGTCTGCCCCCCGCCTGCTGTAGTTCTCTCAACAGGTTCTGTATTTCAGGTTCAATCTTTTTTGCAAAAATGTCCAAATCTGCACTTAAAATCCTTTTGATAAAAAGTCCCTTAAAGCCTACACCATCGCTCAAGTAGGACTGTCACTTTATATACCGCGAATCTCCTAAACTGGTTTAGGGAAGGTTAGCTTATGCCTGTTAAAGACTTTTATCATAATTTTCAACGCTAAGTTAAATCTTATTCTCTATTTTCTATTATAACGCGGGCTTTTTTCTCGCGTAAACCGCTTCTTTTCAGCGGCTCTCCGCATCCGTTTATTCTTCGCGGGCCTTGCCTGTAATAACATGCGCCTGGAACACTTAATTATCCGGCCAACTTAATTCGAGAATGGCCTGCTGCCCCTCCACAAACAGTTGTGGTAAAATCTTCCTCAGATTAAATGAAGCGAAAAGGAGCCAGCCATGCCGCAAGAACTCAGTTCGAGCGCCCAGAAAGTCCAGGATGCTCTCAAAGAAATGGGCTACGATTACCGGGTCCAGGAATTGCCTGACAGCACCCGCACCGCCGTCGAAGCCGCCGCGGCGATAGGCTGCCGGGTGGATCAGATTGTAAAGTCCTTAATCTTCCGCACCAGACAGAGCGGGAAGGCTGTGCTGGTAGCGGCGAGCGGCTCGAACCGGGTCAATGAAAAGGGTCTGGCGGCCCGGTTGGGCGAACCAATCGAGCGGGCCACGCCTGATTTTGTCCGGCAGCAGACCGGATATGCCATTGGCGGAGTGCCGCCACTCGGCCACGCCAACCCGACCCTGACTTTTGTGGATGAAGATTTGCTGCAATTCGACCGGATTTATGCTGCCGCCGGTACGCCCTTCGCGATTTTTGGGCTTACCCCGGCTGACCTGGTGAAAATGACCGGCGGAGAATTAATTAATATAAAGTAAAGGAACTTTTCAGGAATGAACTATGACGAACTAAAGACCGAATTTGAAACCCTGGACCAGCGGGCAGAGGAAATCGGAGACCGTCTTTGACCTGGCTAACAAGCAAAAGGAGTTAACCCGGCTCGAAAAACAAAGTAGCACCGACAACTTCTGGGACGACTCCCAGGCTGCCCAGGTAGTGATGCGCCGCCTGACCGGTTTGCAGGAGGAAATTTCTTTCTGGCAAAACCTTAAAAGCCGGCTAAAAGATAACCTGGAACTGGTCGAACTAACCGCCGAAGACGCCGACCCTGCTACTCAGGCCGATCTTGAAAAAGAACTCGAAACGGTCCGAAGTGAACTGGCCGGGCGCGAACTGGATTTAATGTTTAGCGGCGAATATGACGACCGCCCGGCCTTACTCTCGGTCAACGCCCGCGAAGGCGGCACCGACAGCCAGGACTGGGCTGAAATGCTGTTAAGGATGTACCTTCGCTGGGCCGAGGACCATAAATTCAAGGTCCAAGTCCTTGACTCCGAGCCGGGCCAGGAAGCCGGTATCAAAAGCGCCACTCTCGAAATCACCGGGCGTAAGGCTTATGGCCTGGTTAAAAGCGAGGCCGGACAGCACCGCCTGGTGCGGCAGTCGCCCTTTGATTCCAGCCACCGCCGCCATACCTCTTTTGCCCTGGTCGAAGTATTACCCGAAGTGGACGACGCCATCGAAATTGAGGTGCGGGACGAAGACGTGCGGGTGGATACCTACCGCGCCACCGGGGCGGGCGGCCAGCACATCAACAAGACCGATAGCGCGGTCCGCCTGACCCATCTCCCGACCGGAATTGTCGTGACCTGCCAGAACGAGCGCAGCCAGATTCAAAACCGGGAAACAGCCATGAAAATTCTAAAGGCCCGGCTTCTAGAGCGTGAAATCTTGCGCCGCGAGGAAGAACAGGCCCGCCTGAAAGGCGAACACCAGGCCACCGGTTGGGGCAGCCAGATTCGCAGCTATGTGCTGCATCCTTATAACATGGTCAAGGACCACCGCACCGGCTATGAGACCAGCGACACGACCGCCGTCCTCAATGGCGAGATTGACGAATTTATCCAGGCATTTCTGCGCTGGCAAATCGGCCAGGGCGACAGCGCCAACAACGCTGAATTGCCGGACGAGGTTTAAGCCCGCCCGTTTAAGCGAATAGCAAGGAGACACCCCATGGCAGACGAGAAAGAGGAAAAACAGGAAATAGTTGAGGCCATTCCGGAGGAAGCGGCCTCTGAAGTTAAAAAGGGATTTTTGTCGCTTAACAGCCGCAATAGTATTCTTTCCATCGGCTGTAAAAACTCTATCCTCTCGATAGGTAGTCGCGACAGCGTCCTTTCGGTCGGGTGCCGCCGCAGCCTGCTTTCGATAGCCTCGGCGGGCAGCGTTTTGAGCGCATTTTCGGCGGGCAGCATTGGCAGCATGTTTAGCTCGGCCAGTATTTTTAGCCAGTTCAGCGCGGCCAGTATCAATAGCCGGTTTTGCGCGGCCAGCAGCAACAGCATGTTCAGCTTTGCCAGCTCGAACAGTTACGGACGCTACTTTAACCAGGCAAAATTCACCGATTCTGCCACGCTAAAAATGAAAGCTCTTTTTAACTCTAAAAATCCGGCCCAGGCGATTCTTGAAACAGCAAAGCCGGTCACAAAACCGGTAGAGGAAGCTCTCAAGTCTAAAATTCCACTCAAAGGGCTATTTAAGCCTAAAACCCCGGTGGAAAAAGCGCTGGGAATTATCGGGAAATAAGTTATAGGGTCTGAGCTCAGCGGGGAGAAGAAATGTCTAAACTGGTAACGCTGGCCGAAGCCATCCAAAAGTTTGTGCCGGACGGCACATCGGTGGCCATGGGAACGGCCCTGGAGGCGGCTATTCCTTTCGCGGCGGGACACGAAATCATCCGGCAGGGCCGCCGCGACCTGACCTTGATTGGCCCGATTTCGGATATCCTTTTCGACCAGCTTATCGGGGCCGGGTGTGCCGCGCGGGTGCAAGCGGCCTGGGTCGGCAATGTTTCAGCGGGCCTGGGTCACAACTACCGCCGGGCGGTTGAGCAAGGTTTACCGCATCCTTTGTCCGTGGACGATTACTCGAATTTTACCCTGGCCCTGGCGTTACAGGCCGGGGCGCAGGGTTCGCCTTATGTGGCCACCCGTTCCATCGAGGGCAGCGACCTTCTTGAAAAAAGCCAGGTCTTTCTAAAAGCAACCTCGCCTTTCGACGGTTTGCCGGTAGCTTTAATCCCGGCTTTACGGCCCGATGTGACCATTCTACACGTCCAACGCTCGGACGAAGAAGGCAACGCGCACCTGTGGGGAAACCTGGGCGTTAGCGAGGAAGCCGCCCTGTCCGCCCGGCAGGTTATCATAACGGCTGAAGAAATCGTGCCCCATTCCGATATCACCAGCGACCCGAACCGGGTAATTGTGCCGAGTTTCAAAGTTGCGGCGGTCGTCCACCAACCGGCGGGCGGCCACCCCTCGCCGCTGCCCGGTTTCTACAACCGCGACCACGCTTTTTTCGCCGAATATCACCGGGCCAGCCGCCAGCCGGAAGGTTTCAAGGTTTGGCTAACCGAGTGGGTAACCGGCCTACCCGACCACGCCGCCTATCTTAAAAAGCTGGGACAGGCCCGGCTCGATGCTCTCAGGCCCACTGCCAAAGCCCTGGCCGCCCCGGTTGACTACGGCGCCTGATTATTTTCTTTCGCAAAGCCCATACTTTCCAGCAACCTATCGAAATTCTCGTTCGAGAGAGTGCCGCCGGTTGCCTTATCGTGACCGTGGCCGAACTCGTTTTCTACGCCTTTCAGCTTTTCACCGTGCCTTGCCAGGAAGTCCAGCAGGTTCACGTCTAAATTCGTCCGCATACTGAAACTGACTTTCCCCGGCAAAAATCCCCCGTTCGCCGCCATCACCATATATTTAGGTAATCTTCCCCGCCAGCTCTGGGCCAGGAGCGGGTGGACTCTGGCCGGGCTGTCGAACCGCAGCAAAGCTACTTTTTCGGTTGCGCTGAATTTAGGGGCGACCCGCTTGGCCTCGTTTAGTTCAGCCTGGACTTCCTGTTTGAAATGGCGCAGCAACTTTAAATCTTCGCTCTCGTCTTCCACGACCGCTTTCGCCGAGGGCGCTTCCAGGAAAGCCCGGAACGCCGCCGGGATAGCCGTATCAGGGTCGCTGCACCGCTTGGCCGTGTTTAGCAGGCTGGTGGCTTCGCGGATATACTTTTGTTTTTGTTCTTTGACGGCCTGTTGCAAAAGCGGGTGTTCCGGCCCCAGGTCGCCCAGGTTGCCGATAGCCGCTTTCCAGGCTTCGCCAATAACTTCGTCCTGGCCGTTGCAAAGGAGAAAAGTAAGTAGACTTGATGTCGGAACAGGCCGCCACTGGTAGCCGGTTATAACCCTGCTGTCCGGCGGCTGACCTTCCAGGCGGTGATGGTCTACCAGCAGGATTTTTACGCCTGGCGCAATATCAAAGCGGGTGATACCGAGGTCCAGGATGAAAAGGGCCGCCGGTTTTTGGGCCATTATTCTATCTCGCACGGCCGGGATGAAAGCGTTGCTGCCTTTGGGCGCATGAATATTCTTTAACCGGCTCGCTTTGACGCCTCGTTTTTCAAGTAGTTCCCACAAAATGACTCCCGCGCCCAGGCCGTCCACGTCACCATCGCAAAGAATAAGAATTGGGCCGGTGTCCGAAATTTGGGCGATAAACTTTTCAAAGCTGGTCCTGGCTTCGGGCAGTTCTGGATAGTCACCTGTGAAATAAGGTTGGGGTTCCATAAAAACTCTTTTTCTTTTAGCTGTCGGTTTCTGGTTGAAATGATACCTTTTTCTGCTAAAGCGGGAAAAGCACAACGGTGTTTATGACTACCTCAAAGCAAGAATTTATTTGAATAACTGTAGCTAAACAAAAAGTTTGGAAACTTGTTAGAAATTCGTCTAAAAC
>CADDZM010000245.1 GCA_902812345.1 Chloroflexota bacterium
GCCTTCCCCCTGGATTAACCTCGCTTAACTCTAACCCATCCTGGCCCACCCGCCGCCTGACCCTGCAGAGGTCTGGGCGGGCGGGTCTGGGTTGAGTGTTAATTTTTCCCCGGAAATGTTACAATCATCCAAATTTAGCCGCCCTCAGGGTCTTATCTGGTAGGCCCGGCGCGGCACTGCTTTAAAAGCAGAAAAAAGATGGCCCTTTTTATCGAGCAAGGGCCATCGGTTGTACCGGTGTTGCGGTTGTTATAGAAACGAAAATATAGGAGGTAAAATGGCACAGGAAACACCCTCGGCCAGTCTGGAACCGGGCCAACATTCCCGTACCCCGGTCAACCCGGTGGTCAGTCTTATCCGGGATTCTAACGGCCTTGAAAAAGGGATTTATGCCCTTTTGATTTTTATTCCGGTGGCTTTCGTGGCAGAATTCGCCGGGTTCCCGCCGGTCATGGTATTTTTTGCAGCCTGCCTGGGCATCGTCCCCCTGGCAAAAATTATGGGAACAGCTACCGAAGAACTGGCCGTTAAAGCCGGGCAGGGTATCGGCGGCCTGCTCAACGCCACTTTCGGCAACGCGGTCGAGTTGATTATCGCGGTGCTGGCCCTGATTCGAGCGCAGGAAAACCCGAAGCTGCTGGAAGTGGTCAAGGCCAGCATAACAGGCTCAATCATCGGCAACCTGCTCTTCGTGCTGGGCCTTTCGATACTATTGGGCGGCTGGAAGCGTAACAAGCAAACCTTTAATGAAACGGCCACTCGCGCCTCGAACACGCTCATGTCGCTTACCGCGATAGCCCTGATAATCCCGGCGGCTTTCGCTTATACTCTCGCCAGGCCCACTTCCGATGCTATGCGCCTGGACCAGCGCAACTTGTTGGAAAATCTCAGCCTCGGGGTGGCGGCAATCCTGATTTTGTCGTACGTGGCCCAACTGGTTTTTTCGCTGCGGACCCACGCCTATCTCTATAGCGGCGACGAGGCCGAACGGGAGCAGGCGGAAGAAGGGCACGGTTGGAGCGTGCCAGCCAGCCTGATAGTCTTGCTGGTGGCGACGGTCCTGGTCGGGTTTATGGCTGAATTCCTGGTCGGCAGCGTGGAAAGCCTGACCAGCCAGTTCGGTTGGACCGAGCTTTTTATCGGCGTCATCCTGATTGCTATCATCGGCAACGCGGCGGAACATCTCACGGCGGTAATTGTCGCCATGAAAAACAAAATGGACCTGGCTATCGGCATCGCGGTCGGCAGCAGCACCCAGGTCGCCGCTTTTGTAGCCCCGCTCCTGGTCTTTATAGGTTTCTTTCTGGGCGGAAACAGCCAGTTAAACCTGGTCTTCAGCCTGTTTGAACTGATTGGTATTATCCTGGCAATCTTTATCGTAAACCTGGTGGTCAACGATGGCGAAAGCAACTGGCTGGAAGGTATCCAGTTGCTGGCCGCTTACCTTATAATAGCGATTGCCTTTTTCTTACATCCGCCGCTGGTTTCGGACCTGCCGATACCGGGACACTAATCCAGGAAGGATTGCGTTATGAAACTTAAAGAGGTCGTGAAAACGGAAGTGGCCGACCGGAAGAAAGCCGGTTTCGGGCTGCCTATCCAGATGTTTGTCGGCCTCCTGGTCATAGCGCTCGGCTTTATCGCCCTGCTTTATTTTTTTGGCCCCGGCGGGCGCAGCCAACTTCCTGGCCTGATGCCCGCCCCGGTCTTTGGCGTGGTGGTCAGCCCCGACATGACGATTGTCGGGGTTGACCCCGGCGGTATCGCCCAAACAAGCGGCGTTAAAGCGGGCGACAAACTGGACAAAGTGGACGGCCAACGGGTTACCTCGCTCGACGCCACCAGGGCTAAAATGCTTGACGACCTATACAACCAGCGCGAAATAACCCTGACCGTCCTCCGCAACAATCAGCCGGTAGACTTAAAGTTGAAGTCAACCGGGGCCAAAGGCAACCCTGGCGGCCCAACCCCGACCCCGGTGCCGCAAAATTATGCCTATTTCTAGGTTAACCGCTTTGCCGGGTAAAAGTCTTTTATATTCCGGTTGAAGTATTTTCCCTTGGAAGCCGCGCCCATCAGCCCGGTATATTCTTTCTCCGTAACATTCGAATAATGGTAGAGGCGGCCTTTTGGCTTGAACTCTACTTCAAGGGTTTGAGTTTTAGGGTCATAACCGACACTTTTTATACTTGTTGAGGTTACTTCTTTTCTTTCCATGTTCTCTTTCCCCTCTTTTTCTCTCTCTTTCCTTCCAACTTATAACACCAGGTCAGGATGATTGCAAGAGGTTTATTCTTATTTTTGGCGCCGTTTACAGCAGGCTTGCGATGGGCTCCGGGGTTTCTTCTTCTACCGGGGCGGGCTGCTCTTTTAGGTCGCGGACCGGCGAGATAAGCACCGGCAGCACCGAAAGAAAAGTGCCAAGCGCCGCTACCAGCAGGGTCATACGCAGGCCGATGATTTCACCCAGAAAGCCGCCCAGCAGCGAACCAATCGGCATGGTGCCCCAGACCAGAAAGCGCATGCTGGCGTTCATCCGGCCCAGCAAGCGGTGCGGCGTGATAGCCTGGCGCAAGCTGACCTGGTTAATATTATAGATGGGGCCGACCCAGCTTGTGATAAAATACCCGCCGGTTAGCACGAGCATTATTAACCAGACCGGGCCGCCCGCCAGCGGCGCGGCCAGGGCGCCCACCCCAAATACCGCCGAAGTGCCGATGATAGTCCAGCCAAGACCAAAGCGCCGGGCCATCCAGCCTGCCGAGAATGCCCCGATCAACGCCCCCACGCTGCCAATGCCGAAAATCAGACCCAGCAAAACCGCGTCCAGGTGTAACTCGCGCACCACGTAAAGGGTGAAAACGGCCCCGGCAATATTGCCGAAAAGGTTGCTGGTGCCGGTGCACGCGGCAATTGAACGTAGATAAGAATTGCCAAAGACCACGCCCAGACCCTCGCCAATCTCCTTCCAGATATTGCGTTTTTCGCTATGGGGCAGTTTGGCCGGTTCGGAATGGCGGATAAGGCCCAGAAAAACCGCCGAAAAAGCAAAGGAAACCGCGTCTATCGCCATCGCTGCCGGGGCCGAGGCGATTTGCACCAGGCTACCCGCCAGACCCGGCCCGGTAATCTGCGCCACCGAGCGGCTGATTTCCAGTTTCCCGTTGCCTTCGACAAGCTGATCCCGGTTTACCAGGACCGGCAAATACGACTGGTAGGCCACATCGAAAAAGACCGTCAGCGTACCGCTTAACAGGGCCACCATAAACAAATACTCGATGCTCAGCCAGCCGAAAGCATAAGCCGCCGGGATAGAGCCGAGCAAACCGGCCCGGCCCAGATCGGCGATAACCATCACCGGGCGCAGCCGCCAGCGGTCCACCCAGACCCCGGCGAACAGGCTTATAAAGAGGAAGGGAGCCATTTCGACTGCTCCCAGAATGCCCATCTGGGCCGGGGTCGCGCCCAGCACCAGCACCGCCGTCAGGGGCAGGGCCAGCATTGTTATCTGGGAACCAAAAACCGAAACAGTCTCAGCCGACCACAATTTTAGAAAGTCAGGGTGCTGCCACAGGCCACCAGGGTGGTTCTTCATTAATAATGCCTGCCTCCGTTAAATGGTAAATCTAAGTTGCTTAGTTAGGCGTATTATATCATGCTTTTACGAATATTAAATACAACTTTAGACCTATTTCAAATATTATTTCCAGACAAAATGGAAAAGCAAAAATTAAAAGTTATGGTAAAATAAGACCCATGATAGTCACCAGAGAAAATTACCTGAATGCTTTTGATGGACAGCGCTGCCTGATTACAGGGGGTCTAGGTTTTATTGGCGCAAACCTGGCCTGGCGTCTGGTAGAGCTTGGTGCAGACGTGATACTGGTGGATTCGCTCATTCCGACTTACGGCGGCAACCTTTTCAATATCCAGGGTCTGGAAAACAAACTAAGGGTTAATATCGCGGACGTGCGTGACGAAAACAGCATGAATTACCTGGTGCGGAAGCAGGATTACATCTTTAACCTGGCCGGGCAAATCTCGCACCTCGACAGCATGAACGACCCTTACACCGACATGGAAATCAATTGCCGCAGCCAGTTATCTATCCTGGAAGCCTGCCGCAAAAATAACGCCGGGGTCAAAATCGTCTACGCCGGGACGCGCCAGATTTACGGCAACCCCGATTATCTCCCGGTGGACGAAAAACACCTGGTCAGGCCGACCGATGTCAACGGCATCAACAAGGCCGCCGGGGAACGCTATCACCTGGTCTACGCCACTGCCTACGGCATGCGCACGTCTTCGCTACGCCTGACCAACTGCTACGGGCCGCGCCAGTGGATGCGCGATAACCGCCTGACCAGCCAGGGCTGGCTTTTAAGGCTGGTGCTGGATGACGAAACGGCGCAAATCTACGGTGACGGCAAGCAATTGCGCGACCTGAATTACGTGGACGACGTGGTGGACGCCTTTTTGCGGGTGGCCGCCTTCGAGGAAGCCAACGGGCAGTTCTTTAACCTGGGCGCCCAACCCTACAGCCTCGTTGAGCAGGTCGAGAAGATGATTGAACTGGCCGGGACAGGCTGTTACGAACTGGTGCCCTGGCCGGAGAACAAGCAGAAAATCTCGATTGGCGATTACTACGGCGACTACCGCAAAATCAAGGCGATGCTCGGCTGGCAGCCCACAATTGGGATTGAGGAAGGCTTGCGCCGGACTATTGCATATTACCGGCAGTACAAAGAGTATTACTGGTAAACCGCTTTTAACGTTTGACGCGGCGCACCGCACGAAACGACCTTGAATATGAGGTCAATAAAAGAGGCCGGACAGGCAGGATAACTCCCCCTTATCCGGCCTCTTTTATTTTAAAAGCATTTACAAAGCCGGCCACGGTTAAAGAATTATAACTACAAAAAAGATAGGCTTAAGAAGATAGCCAGCCTTTCGAACGGGCCACCTGCTGGCCGAGCAGACCGAGCAGGAATTCGGCGGAAGTCCCGGCGTGTTCGGGGTGCCATTCGAAACGGTTGCGCTCGAAATATTGTACCGTGTAAGTCTGGCCGTCGGAGGGGTTGACCTCCTGGAATTCCTCGGTAATGGGGTAGCCGAACTGGGCCAGGCCGCCGTGGGTTTCCCAGAACGTCTTGAAACCGCCGCGCAGGCTGTGGCCGGTCTCCTTGAAATAAGCTTGCCCGGCGCTGCCGTTAAAAGGCGCGATTGGTTGGAAAGCTGCCTCGCCGCTCCGCCCCGCCGTTACCGTATCTCCCAACAGGCCGAGCAGCACGGCGTTATCACCCGAATTTTCGGGGTGATGCTCGAACCTGGCCCGCTCGAAATACTGGACGGTAAAGCCGTTCTCGAGGAATTCTTCAGAGATAGGAAAGCCGTAAATAGCCAGGCCGCCCTTGCGCTGCCAGTAATCCTTAAAAATGTTGGACAGGTTGTGGCCGGTTTCGGCAAAATAGGTATTACCGGCGGTATCGGTGCGCGGCGCGGCCCGGTTGAAAGCCGCCCGGTTAAGAGGTGCTTTGATATTGTAAAGCTCGCCCGGTTGAGTCTGCAAAGTCACCTGGCCTTCGGCTAACTCGGTAAACCTGGCCTGTGCCCCGCTCGCGGTCTTAATAAGCACTTCCGCGCCTGGTTTCCAGCCCCCGAACAGGGTTTTCAAATTCAGGGTAACATTCCCGGCCGAGGTTGTGCTGACCCATACCTCGCCGTCGCCATTATCCGACCACCAGATTGACCAGGGCGCGACATCGGCCTGTTGCAGCCGGAAGCGGGTATCGGTGTAGTCGGCCCCATTACCGAGCCGGGCATTATTAGAGGCCCAGGTGTAGCTGATGGTCACGCCGTCATAGGTTTCGAGCCGTTCGAAATCGCCGCCCGGTTGAGGGTTGGCCCCCACCATATGGAGGACCGCCCGGCCTGAGAAATAGGCCGGTTTGGGCTGGCCGTTGTTGTCGAACAGACCGAAATTATTCTCGTACTGGTTAGCTCCGCCCGCGAAGTTATTAAGCATCCATTTGAAGCCGCCGGCATAGCTGCGCCCGTACAAAAAGAGCCAGACCGAGGCCTCGTAAGAAGCGGTCTTTAGCGTGGGGATTTCCTTTTTGCCGTCGTTGTTGCTGTAGCCGAATTCCTCCATCACGACCGGCTTGCCCGCGTAAAACGCTTTGAGATAGTTAATCATCGCAAGCGTCCCGGCCAGACCTTCCGCCGCGTCGCCGGGGAAGCGGTGGAACGAGACAAAGCCAAGTGAATTATTCGCGGCCAGCCGGGCCATTTCAGGCCGGTTCCAGCCAAGCGTAATCAGGCGACCGGGGTCGGCCAGGAAAATCGCCTGCTGCCGCACGTCAACATAACGCTGCACCGTTGCGTTAAGCGCCTCCATAAACGGGTTCCATTTGGCCGATTCACTACTGCCAAAATAATCCAGGTCAGTCTTGCGGCTGGCGCTGTTATTAACCACCCAGGTATAGACATCGTTCTGGAATTCGTCGTACAGTTTTAACATATTCAGGTATATGTAAACCTGTTGCGAGGTGAGGTGGCTCGGAATTTTATCCAGGCCCGGCCCCTTGCGATAAGCGTCGCTGGCGGCCTGACTGACGCGGGCGCCGTAAAACTTGACCATTGCGCCGGTCTGGAGCGCCGCCGGGCCGCCCGGGTAAATCGTGTAAAGCAGTTCGGGCAGTTGGAGTTCGTTGCGCAGGTCGTAGCCGAGAACTACGGGCGACCCGGCGAAATGCTGGGCCAGCAGGCGGTCCATCTCGGCCAGTTTAGCCAGGTCGGGTTCGTAATAATCAGCAAAAGTAATCAGCAGCCGCAGGCCATTTTTCTGGGCCAGTTCGGCCACTTTATCCAGCTTTTCCCACCGGTTAGCCTTGATATCGTCCCGCAAACTTTCCTGGATAAAGACCCGGACCGAGTTGTAACCCCCGGAGGCGGCCTCGGCCAGGTTCTGACCGATTAAATTCGGGTCGAACTTGCCGTCCTGCCACATGCTCCAGGCCCGGTCGACCGGCCCCTCGTAATTTATCCCGGCTACGAAATAGCGCTGGCCGTTGCCGTCTACCAGTTGGTCGCCCCTGGCCTGGATTTTCCCCACAGCGGCCGGACCAATCCCCAGCAGGTGAGCTTCGCCGCCGTACTGGCTGGCTGCCGTTCCGCCGACGGCAAGCGGCCGCGCCTGCTGCCCTGCCTGGCCCGAAGCACGGGCGGGTTGGCTCATTTGCGGGCCAAAAAGGGAGAATAAAAGCAAGAAGGCGAAAAGGCTGGTGGCGGCTCTTACGGGTCTGGCGGCAGGGACGGTTCTGGAGGGGTGCGCAGTCATTCTGGGAAATTCCTTTAAGGTAAAGCCTGGTTAAAACCGGTAAAGACGTTAAAATAGGGCAGACAGGAACAACTTAACCGTTATAAGCATAACCCAACGCCCAACTACTGGCCCTTGAAAGCCGCTATTAAAATTTAGCCTGAGAGTAAATTAGGTGGCTAAAAACCAGTTTAGCATAACTATTTTGCAAAGACAATAACTTTGAAATTAATTTTGACTTAATCGAGCAGTTCGTAAATTACCGGTTCGCGGCTGGCGATAAAGTTAAATACGCCGTTAACCATGAACTGCTGGAAATGAGGGGCGGCCCGGTGCGCGTCCAGGGCCGCCTGATCGGTGTACTGCTCGTAGAAAAAGAACTGGCCCGGTTCGGTGGGCGAACGGTGGACCAGGTACATCAGATTACCCGGCTCGGCCCTGGTCGGCTCGACCATTTGTCGCAAAAGGGCGGCTGCTTCTTCCTCGTGGCCTTCCTGAATCCGGTAGGTTACCGCCAGACAGAGCATATATTCTCCTTATCAGCTTGCTTTAAGCGTGCTATTGACTTATCATTATACGACTTTCGCCGGGAACAACTATTTGGAGTGTGAGAAACGTTTATTTGAAGATTTCTCAGGGCCAGAGCGAAAGTCGTGCCTTAAACAGTATAAACTTTTAGGGGCAATCTCTCTATAGTACCACTTTCCCGGTTTAGACCCGGGGGTTTCCTGCCACCGCCACACCCGGTTGGACGTTTGCCCGGTGAATTTTCTGGAAAAACTAAGTTAGTTTAAATAGATATGGTTTATTGTATCAACTGTGGCAAACAAAATAAATCTGATTTCGAATTTTGCTACAATTGCGGGGCGAAATTGGTCAAAAGTGCCGCCACGGAAGCTTCAGACCCGGTAGCGGCGGCTGAGCAGACCTCGGACCCGGCAAAGACTTCGCCCTTCGGGACCAACAACCCGGCCCAACCGCCGCCGCCACCACCCGAATCTTACATTCCGCCAGCCCAGCGAGGGCCAACCCCGCCGCCCACTTATACCGGCGGCCCGGCGACTTCCCGCCCGGACTTCCGGCCGCCCTATCCCTACGGCTACCCGTCTGTACCCCGGCGCAACGAAACGCAACGCTTTCCGGTCGCCGCCAACGGCAAGCCTTTCGTGGTGATTGACCACCCGGAGGCTTTTTACGCCTACAAAAACGCGGACGGCAAACAGGTTTACGCGGCTTTCGCGACCATACAGGCCCGTATTATGGCGGCGCTTTTCGACACCTGTATCCTCTTTCTGCCGCTACAAACCATCGCCACCTTTATCCTGATCAGCTTTAACCGGGAAGCCCAGCGCGTCCTCGAAACTATGACAACTTCGCCGGACCAGGCGCAACTTGAGGAAATAAACGCGATGATGCCCGGTTGGGCTATCCTGGCAGTTTATACCCTAACGCTGATTTACAGTGTTTTGCTGACCTGGAGATGGGGCCAGACCCTCGGTAAGCGCGTCCTCAGAATTAAGATTATCGGCAAAGACGGCAAGCGCCCCTCTTTCCAGGCCGCCCTGACCCGCAACCTGTTCGGCTACGCCTACGGCCTGGGCAGCGTGGCTTTTGGCCTTGACGGGTTCGGTACGCTTATCGGCTTTTGCCTGCAATTTATGGTCTTTGCCGGGTTTTCGGCGGCCTTATTCAACCGGGAGCGGCGCGGTTGGCACGACCGCCTGGCCGAGACTTACGTGGTCGGCAAGACCGAACTGGTCCAGGGAGAGAATTATTGATTTATTGCGTGCATTGTGGGGCCGCCAATCCCCAGGAAGCGCGTTTTTGTTATCGCTGCGGACAGCCTATCGTACCTGCGCCTGCCCCTCTTTCCGAGTCGCCACCACCACCGTTACCCCAACCCAACCCCTTCTCTCCTTATAATTTAGCCGCCTCACCCGGTGACACCCGGGCCGGACCGGAACTGGTTAAATATCATCCCCTGGCCGAAGGTATTCTGGGTTTCCCCTACGAATTACAATCGCAACCCCGGGAGTTTTATAGCTATGTAGATGCCGGGGAACGGCTAATCTTTGCCCGGCGGGCCGGGTTCTGGAAACGCTTTCTGGCTGCCTTGCTTGACCTTTTATTGCTGTTTATTCCAATAATGTTTTTGTCTTATACAGATTATGCGATGAGAAGCAAAGGAAAATTTGGGGAGATTATAATAACTTCTCGCGACACGCCGAACCCTGAGGCGGCCAGCCCGCTTGCTTTTGTATTCCTGGGCGTCATCCTGGCTTATTTTTTCCTGACCGGGGTGTTGTGGAATGGGCAGAGCGTGGGT
Organism: Chloroflexota bacterium; assembly: GCA_902812345.1. GTDB lineage: Bacteria > Chloroflexota > Chloroflexia > Chloroheliales > Chloroheliaceae > 54-19. The sequence continues at coordinate 9,645 of CADDZM010000245.1, forward strand.
AAACGAGTTTTGAAATTGCGGGTGATGCGGTTGGACGGCCGGAAACCGGACTGGCTGACCGCGGCGGCACGTTACCTGACCGGGTATCTTATTAGCGCGAACATTTTAGGGCTAACTGTGGTC
>CADDZM010000246.1 GCA_902812345.1 Chloroflexota bacterium
GGGGCGGCGGGCCGGGCCTGGTAATCGGGCGGAAAGCTATGCAACTCGCGATTGATAAAGCTCAAACGAGCGGGGTTGGCATGGTCGCCGTCACCAACAGCAGCCATTTCTCCATCGCCGGTTACTATGCCATGATGGCCCTGCCCTACGACATGATTGGCCTGGCCTTTACCAACTCGGCCTACCTGGGCGTGCCGACCGGCGGGCGGGAGAGCCGTTTTGGTTCGAACCCGATTGCCTTTGCGGCCCCGGCCGGTGAAGAACTCCCTTTCGTCCTGGACATGGCGACCACCGTGGTATCGCTCGGTAAAATCGAAATCGCGGCCCGGTCCGGCAAAGATTTACCGGTCGGCTGGGGGCTGGCCCCGGATGGAAAGCCTTCCACCGACCCGCACGAAGTTATGCGTAACCGCCTGGTCGCGCCCCTGGGCAGTTTGCCGGAACTGAGCAGCCACAAAGGCTACGGCCTCGCCGTAATGGTAGACATTCTTTGCGGGGTCCTGAGCGGAATGGGTTCGGGGATGCGCCTGCCCCGCCTGAAAGCCGGGCATTTCTTTGGAGCCTTACGCATTGACGCCTTCCGGGATGTGGCCGAATTCAAAGCCGAAATGGACGCTATGATTCGGGACTTGCACGCGACGCCGCCCGCGCCCGGTTACGACCGGGTGTATGTCGCCGGGGAGAAAGAATTTCTGGCCGAGGCGGAAAACCGGCGGTTGGGCGTGCCGCTATTGCCGGGCGTGGTGCGCCGCCTGCTGGAACTGGGCCGGGAATTTGATATTACCCTGGAAGGATTTAGCTAAAACCCCTGGCAGGTTTGGGCCAGTTTCAGCGCTCCTGACTTTGCATTCGCCCGGCTCAATCTGGCTTTTTCCTTTGCCTGCCGGAAGAAAAGGTGGTAAGGTAATTGTAAACGTTTCACCGAAAATTAAGGTGATTTCCGGCTAATTTCAAAAAGTATACATAAATTTAATGCAGAAAATTAAAGAGAATAAGAAAATTCCGGGGAGGCGGTATTTTGGCGGATAGCATAGATTTAGACGCGTTACTGGGCACGGGGGACGCCGGCCTGTTCGAGGTCAGTACCAACGCCGCCGGACCGCAGGGCGCTTTACCCCTGACCGAAGACATGTTGCTAAACTCGCCCAGCGGCGACCTGTTCGCCCTCAGCCAGAACGCCGGCATGGGCTGGAACCCCGGCGAACTCAACCGCAAACAGGTCTTGATACTCAGCACCCAGGGCGGCATAAGGTCGGACGACGGCACCCCTATCGCGCTCGGCTACCACACCGGCCACTGGGAAATCGGCCTCTTGATGCAGGCTGCCGCTAAAGAATTGCGCCAGCATCAGGTTATCCCTTTTGCCGGATATGTCACCGACCCCTGCGACGGTCGCTCCCAGGGCACTACCGCTATGTTCGACAGCCTCCCCTACCGCAACGACGCCGCCCAGCTCTTCCGCCGCTTGATTCGCTCGCTGCCGACCCGCCAGGGCGTTATCGGGGTAGCGACCTGCGACAAGGGTCTTCCGGCTATGATCATGGCCCTCGCCGGGACGCCCAACCTGCCCTGCGTCCTGGTGCCGGGCGGCGTGACCTTGCCCCCTACCTACGGCGAAGACGCCGGGAAAATACAGACGATTGGCGCTCGTTTCGCCCACGGTGAAATAACCCTGCAAGAAGCGGCGGAACTCGGGTGTGCCGCTTGCGCCACCCCGGGCGGCGGCTGCCAGTTTTTAGGTACGGCGGCGACCTCCCAGGTGGTCGGGGAAGCCCTCGGTCTGGCCCTGCCCCACTCGGCCCTGGCCCCTTCCGGCCAACCTATCTGGCTTGAAATGGCCCGCGCTTCGGCCCGGGCTCTCCTGAACTTGCAGGAACGCAAACTTACCACCCGCGACATCCTGACACCCGACGCGCTCCATAACGCCATGGTCGTTTACGCCGCTTTTGGCGGCTCGACCAACCTGCTGCTGCATATCCCGGCTATCGCCCACGCTGCCGGGCTGCCTCGCCCGACCGTAGATGACTGGATAGCGGTCAACCGCCAGGTGCCGCGCCTGGTCAGCGTTTTACCCAACGGCCCCGAAAATCACCCGACCGTCCGGGTCTTCCTGGCAGGCGGCGTCCCCGAAGTAATGCTGCACCTGCGCGACCTGGGCCTGTTGCGCCTTAAAGCCCTGACCGCTACCGGGCAAACCCTCGGCGAAGTCCTCGCCTGGTGGGAGGGGTCCGAACGCCGCGCCCGCTTGCGCCGGTTGCTCCAGGAGAAAGACGGCGTTGACCCGGATTCGGTTATTATGTCGCCCGCAAAAGCCCGCGAACGCGGCCTGACCAGCACCATGACCTTCCCGCGCGGAAACCTGGCCCCCGATGGCGCGGTTATCAAAAGCACCTCGATTGACCCTGGCGTGGTCGGTGAAGACGGGGTTTACCGCCTGCTGGGCCGGGCCAGAGTCTTTACCCGCGAACGTGAAGCGATGCGGGCTATCAAAAGTCACGGCGACGACCGCATCCTGCCCGGCGATATTGTCGTAATGATTTGCGGCGGGCCGTTCGGCACCGGCATGGAAGAAACTTACCAGATAACCTCGGCCCTCAAACACTTGAAGTGGGGCAAACAGGTCGCCGTCCTGACCGATGCCCGCTTCTCCGGGGTCAGCACCGGGGCTTGCATCGGGCATGTCGGACCCGAAGCCCTGGCCGGCGGCCCTATCGGCAAAGTCCTGGATGGCGACCGCATCCAGATAACCATTGACCGCAACAATCTGGTCGGCACGGTTGACCTGGTGGGCGAAGGGGACCGCATTTACGGCCCCGAAGAAGGCACCCGCGTCCTGGCCGGGCGTTCTCTGCGGCCAGACCTCTCGCCGCACCCGGCCCTGCCCGGCGATACCCGGCTGTGGGCCGCTCTCCAGCAAGTCAGCGGCGGAACATGGGGCGGCTGCGTCTACGATGTGGACCAGATTGTTAGCGCCCTGGCCGAATACCAGGTTCTCAAAGCCCGCTATTCAAGCGAACAGGCCGCCGAAAATTCGATTGCTCTCGGTGAACTGTAAATATAATAGATGGTATCGTTTGACGCAAAAATAGCGGCGGGCCGTTCCCGCTCATTCTTAATCTACTGCAAAAAATCCCGGGCCGCCAGCTAACCTGGAATCGTGGGGTCGGCCCAGCGGTCATTGGGGATAATCGGGAACCATTCAGGCCGGGCCGGGTCGCGGTCGTAGGGATAGCCGCCGAGTTCTTTGTACAATTCGGCGTACTGCGCCACCTTGCCCCGGTCCACCGTAATGCCGAGTCCCGGCCCGTCCGGCGTCGCAATCGCCCCATTTTTGTACTTGAATTTGCCGCCCACCAGGATGTCGTCCACCAGGTGATGATAGTGAGCATCCCCGGCAAATGACAGCCCCGGCACTACCGCGCCCAGGTGCAGCATGGTCGCCAGTTGAATTCCCAACTCCCCGGAAGAATGGACCGACATGCCAAGTTGGAAGGTTTCGCAGACCGCTGCCGCCTTCACACACGCCCGGATGCCGCCCCAGAAAGTCGTATCCAGCAAAATTACGTCAATCGAGGGGTTGAGTATATTGGCCGCAAGCTGCTCGAAATTTATAACGACGGTGTTCGTAGCAGTCGGAATTCGCACCGATTGGCGAACCCGCCGCATCCCGTTAAGACCCCAGGTCGGGTCTTCAAAGTAATCGTTATTAAGATTTTCAATGGCGTGGCCGAACCTGATGGCTTCCTCCACGCTGAGGGCCGCGTTGGGGTCGTAGCGCAACTTATCTTTCGGGAAGGCCGCCGCCAGCGCCTGGTACGCCTCAAGTTCGTAATCCGGGTTGAAAACCCCGCCTTTAAGTTTGTGCGTGGTGAAGCCGTATTTATCTTTTAGCTCCTGGCAATGGGCTACAAGCTGGTCAATCGTGCGGACTTCACCCTTCCCGGTCTTTTCGTCAGGCAGCCGGAAGAACAGGTAGCTGGCAAATTTAACGGTATCGCGTACCTTGCCGCCCAGCAGGTTATAGACCGGTTGGCCGGTCTTCTTGCCGATAATATCCAGGCAAGCGAACTCAATCGCGGCGAGTAGTTGAGTCCGGTTATTGTAAAGGCTGGCGGTCGGGTTGGCGATTTTAAAGCGCAATTCTTCGAGATGGGCGGGGTCGTGGCCCGTTAAATAATACTTTAGCCCGGCGAAAGCAAGCTCGGCGCTTTCCCCGCCCCCGCCCATCTCGCCCCAACCGCTGATGCCTTCATCGGTTTCAACTTCGACCAGGGTCCGTACAAAGCGGCCCCAATGCGCGCCGTTGGAGTGGCGCAGCGGCGCTTCCATCGGCACCGTGACCGTGGTTGCCTTTATGTCGGTAATTTTCATTCTCTTTTATTTCTCCACTTATAATGAAAAATTATAATATCAGGCGAAACGTTTATCCAAAGTATCAGAATTTCTATTTTTGTCAATATTATATTCACCCCGGCTGTTTTTATATTGGATTTGCCCTGCTTGCCATATTTAAAAGATAGCAGGAAATAAAAAAAGCCCCTTCGTCTTGAAGGGGCCAGGGTAGGGATGGATTTTAGGAGCAAGCGGGCGCGGGCCAGGTTGTTAGCACCCGCTGGCAGTGTAGCGAGTTACACCGTTAAATATAGAGCCTTTTTAGCTCTGGGCGCAGCTTATAGCGGCGTTGTTCAGCAGGGTCTGAGCGCTGGCCCCGCTGGTATCCTGCTGGATTTTCGCCTGAGAAATTCCCCAGACCGTATCCTGCTCGATAGCCACTTTATGGGTGAGATAGCAGCCGTAGAAGACCTGGTGAGAGCCGTCGGTCTGGGTCGAGTTTATAACTACCGGCACCCAGGCGTAGCGGTTGCCCGCCGCCGCCCCGACCTGGTAAGGGCCGGTCACAAGCGAGACCGCAGCCGTATTCTTGTAGCCGTTTACCCAGTCGTTGTAAGCCGGAAGCGACTCCGTGGGGGTGTCCCAGTAGTTATACGCCTGCTGGAAGGTCTTGTTGTTTATCGAGTTGTAGAAAAGCTGCAAGACCTTTTCGGGCGCGGAGTATTGAATTTCGTTGCCGAGCAAGCCCAGTTCAACCTCGTATTTGGTCCCGGCAAATTCAGGATGATACTCAAAGCGAGCGCGCTCAAACCACTGCGCCAGGTAAACCCTGCCGGTGGCCGGGTCGGTTTCCTGCGCTGCTTCGGCAATCGGGAAGCCCAGGCGGTCCAGGCTGCCGTTTTGCTGCCAGAAGGTATAAAACCGGCCGTCTACATTGTGTTTGGTCTGCGGGAAAAAGTAGTAGCCCTGTTTAGGTGTAGTGGGTTGAAAGGACGGGTCGTTCTTGATGCGGTTGGCAGTCAGGCGTTTACCCAGCAGGCCGAGTTCGACCTCGTATTTGGTCCCGGCGAACTCAGGGTGCAACTGGAAAGTGTTGCGCTCGAACCACTGGGTCAGGTAAACATTGCCGTTTTCCGCGTCGACCTGGTTGGAAGCCTCGGTAATCGGGTAGCCAAACACGGCCAGCCCGCCGTTATTGCGCCAGTAGTCCAGGAATTTGCCGCTGACGGTGTGGTTGGTCTGGGGGAAAAACTGGCTGTCGCCGGCGGCGTTGGCAGTCTGCGAAGTGGCCGGACCGACCAGCAAAGCGCCAAGCCCCAGCGCCAGCGCCAACACAATCAGTATATTTAAACGTTTCTTCACAATCAATTGAATTGCCTCCTTTAGCATTCGTTTATAACGCTCTTTTACCATCCTTATACTTTAACAATGCGGTTAGCCGTTGTATAGTTATTGGGTAAATATCAATTTTTAGTATGCTTATTTTTCATTAATCTTTCTGCCAGTATGTAGTTCTAATAAAATAATACTACACCTTACTTTAGCGATATCCGTATAGGGGCCGGGCCGCAAATTTTGAAGTTAGGCCGCCGGGGGTTTATAATAAAGGCCGCAGTCCTTATTTTTCTACCACAATTTAAAACAGGAGCGTTTATGAGCCAGGTAAACTTTTTACCGGGGATTACCCGGCGTACGGTGGTGACTGGCCGCCTGGAAATGGCCGGGCTTGAAGCCGGTCCGACCAGCGGCGTGCCGGTGATACTGGTACACGGCAATATTAGCAGCAGTTGGTTCTTTCAGGAATTGATGCTTAAACTGGCCGATGAAGGCGGTTTTCATGTCTACGCCCCCGATATGCGCGGCTACGGCGATACCCAGACTTTGCCGGTGGACGCTACCAGGGGTGTCCGCGACTTCGCGGACGACCTTGCCAGCTTTGTCCAGGCGCTGGATTTAGCATCGTTCCACCTGCTCGGCTGGTCGCTCGGCGGAAACATTGCCTTGCAGTATGCCAGTGAGTACCCTGAAACGGTGCGCTCGCTGGCGTTGCAAGCGCCCGGCTCGCCCTATGGGTTCGGCGGCACCAAAGGAGCGGAGGGCGCGTTATGCTACCCTGACGGAGCGGGTTGCGGCGGCGGCGGGGTGAACCCGGACTTCCGCCAGCGTATCAAAGACGGCGACCGCAGCGCCGACTCCCCGAACTCGCCGCGCAATGTTATGAATACTTTTTACTTCAAGCCGCCTTTCAAGGTGTCGCCCGAAATGGAAGAAGTTTATGTTTCAGCAATGCTATCCACCAAAGAAGGCGACCAGAACTGGCCCGGCGACATGACCCCCTCGGCAAACTGGCCGAATGTTGCGCCCGGCACGACCGGGGTAAATAACACCCTGGCCCCGACGTACCTCAATCAGTCGGCTTTCGCCGCTATTAATCCCAAACCGGACGTTTTGTGGTACCGGGGCGATAGCGACCAGATTGTCAGCGATACTTCCTTTTTTGATTTCGGCTTCCTGGGCCAGATTGGGGCGGTGCCGGGTTGGCCGGGCGCGGAAGTCTTTCCGCCGCAGCCGATGATTGCCCAGATTCGCGGCTTGCTGGCTAAATACCAGGCTAACGGCGGCAAATACCAGGAGGTAGTGCTGAGTGAGTGCGGGCATGCACCGCACCTGGAGAAAGCCGAGGATGTTGCTAAAATGCTGCTGGCTTTCTTCCGGGCGCATTAACTGCTACTACGGCAAAAACCATCACCTGAGCCATTCCTGAATTTCAGGAGGAGTGGCTCATTTTCTTTTTAAAATTAAGAGTAAGTCTTAGGGCAGAATAATTATATTCACAAGTGTATTGTACCATAAGGTATATTAACCAACAGAATTGAACCGGGGTTAAAGGAGTAAATAGTGAGCGAAAATCAAGCAGATGCCGGGTTAGCCCCCGAGCCTCCTTCGCATAATAATGAAAACCTTGCAGAGCTAAACGCCGAGTTAATGAAGCTTGTGATGGGTAATTTAGTCAGTGAGGTTATCCATGTAGCCGTTCAACTAAACCTGGCCGGGTTGCTTAAAGACCGGGCCAGCGCGACGGACGAGGAATTAGCCGGACTTACCGGCGCCAGGCCCGCCGCCCTGTACCGCTTGCTCCGGGTATTGGTTTCGGTCGGCCTTCTTGCAGAGGAAGCGCCGCACCGCTTCGGCCTGACCCCAAAGGGCCAACTTTTGCAAGAGGGAGTTCCCGGCTCGGTATATACTACAGCCCTTTTCTTCGGCAGTCCCCGCGCCCGGAAAATCTGGGAAAACCTACTCCATAGGGGGAGCGCAGGGGAATATGCGGGCAGCCATTTTGAAAGCCAATCCTCAGCTTAAGGGTATTCTCTTTGATTTACCGCAGGTTACGCAGGGAGCGCAACAACACCTGGAAAAGGAAGGGGTAGCCGGGCGTTGTCAAATTGTGGGAGGAGACATTTTCGGGTCGTGGCCCTTCACGGCAGACCTTTATATAATCTCGCGGGTATTGGAAAACTGGAGTGAGGAGAAGGCTATTGCTATTCCTTGTAACACCTCCCCTGTGGGAGGGAATTGTATTCCCGATGCTCCCCTGTGGGAGGGAATTGTATTCCCGATGCTCCCCTGTGGGAGGGAATTGTATTCCCGATGCTCCCCTGTGGGAGGGAATTATTTTCCCGTCCTTAGTGCCAAAGTTAAAAGCTCTCGCTTTGGACTCAAATAAGTCCAAAGCGAGAGCTTTTTTATTCAATTTTTCGAATTCTCGGAAAAATTCAGGTGGGATAAGAAGAAATTTGAGAAGTGTTTTGAAAGGAACCGGGAGAATGAAGAAGATGGTAGCGCATACGGGATTCGAACCCGTGGTCTCATCCTTGAGAGGGATGCGTCCTAGGCCGCTAGACGAATGCGCCCTGTTAAAAGGGAAAAGCGAAAGTGAAACCGGAGAAACTATTACGAAGAAAAAGGATGCGCAAGGAGAGATTTGAACTCTCACACCCGTAAGGATACTACACCCTGAATGTAGCGCGTCTGCCGTTCCGCCACTTGCGCGTAATAGTAGAAAAGCCCGGAAATAACGAGGACGATGGTGCGGAAGGAGGGACTCGAACCCTCACGCCGTGAAGCGCAGCCCCCTCAAGACTGTGTGTCTACCAGTTCCACCACTCCCGCATAGCGCGGATTGTCTGCACCTTTCCGTAAGGAAAAATGGTGGGCGTGACTGGTCTCGAACCAGTGACCTCATTCTTATCAGGAATGTGCTCTAACCAACTGAGCTACACGCCCATTCTCTAAGAATTGATGCAAACAACCGATATAAAATTGTTAATGGAGGCGACGAGCGGATTCGAACCGCTGGATGGAGGTTTTGCAGACCTCTGCCTTACCACTTGGCTACGTCGCCGCTGATTTTACTACCTGCGGGCGCTGCCACCATTGTAAATGGCAGGGGCGAGAGGATTCGAACCCCCGACCGGCCGTTTTGGAGACGGCTGCTCTACCAGCTGAGCTACACCCCTACGTTGCCAACTGTGCGACCCTGGCAAGCCAGCGGTAGCTTTGAATGGTGGGCGATACTGGTCTCGAACCAGTGACCTTAGCGATGTCAACGCTACGCTCTAACCAACTGAGCTAATCGCCCGCGCTTTTCCAGGAGTACTGGCCTTTTACAACTTTAAGGTGCCGGAAACCGCCTGTAAAATGGTGGCGAGGGAGAGATTTGAACTCTCGACCAAGGGCTTATGAGTCCCCTGCTCTACCACTGAGCTACCTCGCCTTCTGAGCGGCTCACCGCTTCCGGTGGTTGCTAGACGGCGGCAGTTGCTCTCTGTGCCAACCGGGTCTCGCTCGATTGCGAAGCGCATTATAACACCCGCTCCCCCTCTTTGTCAACCGAATGGGGGCGTTATTTTGGATTCTCATTGAGCAAGGTTTTTACAAATTGGACCGCCTGAGCAGTCCGCTCGGCTGCCGGGGCGTTCGCCGGAACGTTCGCCAGCACGTCTACCAGGGCGCTCCCCACGATAACCCCGTCTACCAGGCCGCGCACCGCCGCGAAATGCTCCGGCTTGCTGATGCCAAAACCCAGCACGAGCGGTAAGTCGGTCTGGGCGCGGACTTTCCCCAGGAAGTCGGGCAGGTATTCCGGCAGGGACGACCGCGCTCCCGTCACGCCCGCCAGCGACACGCAGTAGATAAAACCGCTGGCATTCTCGACCGCCGCCCGGATGCGCTCGGCGGTGCTGGTCGGGGCTACGAAGGTCGGCAAATCAAGCCCGGCCTTGCGGCAAGCGGCCTGGGCCTCGGCGGCTTCTTCCGGCGGCAGGTCGGGGATAATCAGGCCGTCAAGGCCGTTCGCAGCGCACTCGGCGGCGTATTTTTCAAC
>CADDZM010000247.1 GCA_902812345.1 Chloroflexota bacterium
CTGATTCGCCAGTTCGGCGCTGCCGCAGAAAAAAACAATATCCATGTCGCGGAAGGCCCGGCGGGTAATTTCTCTGGCTTCCAGTTCGCGCCCGCCGAAAGTCACCGGCTTAGCGGCGGCAAGTCGGACCGGCCCTTCGATAAGTTGCAACCGGTCGAGGGGAAAACGGCGTTGGGATAAAAGTTTCAGAAGTTCCTGACCGGTCAGGTCACCTGGCCCGACGATAGCGACATTAAAGCTCATAGTAATTGCATAAACCCTGGCCCGCAAACCTTTTCAAACCCGGTTCCCGGAGCCTTCCTGGATGTAAAGTGTAAATGGCGGCGCGCCGTTGACGCCCTGCACCTGCTTCGCCTGGATAAGTTGCAGTCTGTCCTCGATAGCGGCGGCGGCCAGTTCGTAGGAAAGAGGAGCCAGGCGGGGCATTTGCTGCATTTCTTCGAGCGAAAAAAAGCCCGCCCCGGCGATTTCAGGGTCCGGCTCGGTCCTTAACTCGCCGCCGGTAACTTCCAGCAAGAAAACCACGTAGCTGCTGTTGTCGCCGGGATTAGCCCGGTTGCGGTAAGCAACCATTCCGAGGTTGCGGGTCTGAAGGCCGGTTTCTTCTTCAACCTCGCGCACCACCGCTTTGTCGGCAGTCTCATCAAACTCCACGAAGCCGCCGGGAATAGTCCAGCCTCCCCGGTTAGGTTCTTCGCCGCGCTGGATTAGCAGGGCTTTACGCACGCCGTCCGGCCCGTCCAGCACGACCAGGCCGCCCGCGCCAAGGGTGTAATGGCCGAAATCAATAAATCCACATCCGCCATCTTCGGTCTTGCACATGGGTCTTTCCCGCAAGACTATCAGGCCCAATTCGAGTTTGCGCCCGCAGTTGGGGCAAAAGTTCATCCGCATTTTCCGCCAGTTCCCAGTTTCCTATCTTTAAGGCCATTAAAGCTCGCTAAGTTTACTCAGCCCACCTCTATTTGTCAATGAATAGCAGCCAGGAGTCAGTAGCCAGTGGGCAGTAAAAGTCCTGAACGTTGAACGTGGGAAGTAATGGGTGATAGCAAAGAAGTCTTCAGGCAAAACAAAGACCCGGCGAGGGGCTGTCAGCGCCAGGTCCAGTTACTTTTTCTACAGGTCTAAACTTTTTCTAAATAAAGCTAAACAACCGCCTTGAAGCCGGGTTCCTGGGCGCGGGCGGTGCCGGTCTGGCACCACTGGCGCACCGGGCATTTCGGGCATTGCGGCACCGACGGCAGGCAAATAGCCCGGCCGTGCTGGACCATCAGGCGGTTAATCGTAAACCAGTAGGGGCTGGGCAGGATTTTTTCAAGAGCTTTTTCGGTCTGTTCGGGCGTTTTGGTCTGATACCAGCCTAGCCGGTTGGTGATGCGGTGGACGTGGACATCTATGCACAGGGCCGGGATGCCGAAAGCGTAGACCAGGACGCAGTTGGCGGTCTTACGGCCTACGCCGGGCATTGCCAGCAATTCGTCAATCGTGTTCGGCACTTTGCCGCCAAAATTGTCGCGCAGGATGCGGCCAATCTCCTTGATGCGCGGGGCTTTTACTTCCGGGTAAGACGAGCCGTAGAGCAGCTTTTCCAGTTCGTATACGGGAGCATCGGCCAGCGAGGTCGCGTCGGGGTAGTGGGCGAACAGGCGGTTGGAAACTCTGGTAGTCTGTTCCTCGCGGGTGCGCTGGGAGATAACCGTCGCAATCAAGACCTGGTAGGGGTCTTCCAGTTCGACCGAGCCTTTGCCGGAATAGGTCGCGGCCAGGGTATCGAGCACCCGGGGAATAAACTCTTTCCAATCCTGCGGCGTTTCGGCGGCCATCTCGTTACCCTTCCTTACCTCAATTTACCTGCTCTAAATTTCTAATTCTACAAGCTGCAGTCTCAAATGACCAAATTCCATGCCACAAATATTTTACCGGGATTTCTTAATCAAATGCATTCGACTTCCTCAACCACGAAATTCCCGGCCTCGTCCTGGCGCACGGTGTAGAGCAGGTCGAAACCTTCCTCTTTCGTGGGCGGCTTTAGCCGATGGAACGTGGCAATAACACCTTTGTCGGGAACGCGCTCTTTGCCGGTGCGGGCGGCGTTTCGTTCGAGGCTGAGTTTGAGGTCCGGCACGAAGTAATAGGCGGCGACCTGGAAGCGGTTAGCTTTAGCAGCCTGGATATATCTTTCCCGGTCTTTTGGGGTCGCGTTGGTCTTGTCTACCACGAAAGGCTGCTTCATTTCCAGGCAAGCCGCCACCAGCAAATCCTCCCGGTGGCGGGTTTTGAGCATATCCATGTTTACGCGAATATGCGTATTTAAGAATTTCTCCTTAAAAAAGGTAGATTTCCCGGCCCCTTGCAGCCCGATAAAAATAATAGCTTGCATTGTAGTATTCTTTATCCTCTGCAAGGGAAGAAAATTACCGGCTAATTCTCGATTATGGGGTGGGGAACTATTTTTTCGCGGCGTTTTTTAGGAGATTTTGCCGGAAAAGTTACTCCCTCATAAAGCCCGCTGACCTTCAAACTTACTCCTAACCCTGCTAATTCGATTTCCTGGTCAGGTTGGTTGTAAGTTGTAAGTTGCCAGGTATGGTTATCCTTTTTTTGATAGCACTCAACCGAAAACTCAAGTTGGTCAATAATTAGGTAAATTTGTAAGCTTTCAATAGACCGATAAAAAACGAATTTCTGGCCCCGGTCATAATTCAAGGTTGATGGCGATAAAACTTCGACTAACATTATAGGGTTAGTTATTGTATCATTCCGGCCCTGTAAAAAATCAGGCTCACCGCAAATCACCGACACATCGGGGTAAGTATAAAACTCGCTGTCCTGAACCAAAACCCTCATATCACTGGGAATAACCCTACAACCAGAGCCTTGTAAACTCAGGCGGAGTTGAAATAAAGCATTGCTGCAAATAAGATTATGGTTGTAAGTGGCCCCTGACATTTGGTAGATTATGCCGTTGTAATACTCGCTTTTACGATCGGACTTTTCTTCCAGGGCCAGATATTCTTCTGGTGAATAATACTTTTCGCTCGTTTGGCTCATTATGACCTCACCTGGTAGCAATAATTCTGGCTGGCTAGTGCTTGATGGTCGCAACAGTCACGCCATCGCCGCCTTCGCCCGCCTCACCGAGCCGGAAAGAGGAAACAAGCTGGTGCGTCCGCAAAATGTCGCGCACCACCTGGCGCAAAACCCCGGTCCCTTTGCCGTGGACGATGCGGACGTGCGGCAGATTGGAGAGATAAGCGTCGTTCAGGTAGCGGTCTAGCTCCTGGTGGACTTCCTCGGCCCGCCAGCCTCGAATATCGAACTCAATCGGCGTGGAAGAAACCAACGACTCAGTGCGGGCGCGGGCATTGACCCGGATGGCCCGGTCTTTCTCGCTGGCGTCGGCCAAATCAGAACGGCTGCGGACGGTGTAGCCCCGGTCGTTATTGTTCGAGCGCGGCTTACCTTTGAGCTTGGTCAGGTCGCTGCCCGCCACTTTTAGCTTGAAGATGCCCGAAACGACATCGTAGCGGCCCTCAGCGTCCGGCCCGCCCAGGATTTGCCCTTCCTGGCCGAGCGTCTGGACCTGTACCCGGTCGCCCACCTTCAAAACAGCGTCGGCGGCGTCTTCCGGTCGTAGTTGAGCCTGGGCAGCAGCGGCGGCTTTGGCCTGGGCGCGGCGGCGAGCTTCTTTCTGGAGCGCGACGGCCCGGTTTTCGGCTTCCACCAGTTCGCGGCGCTGTTTCTCAAGCTGGGCGGCTAACTCGGCATTTTGCCCGGCCATCCGCACTGCCCCTTCGACTTCCATGACCCTTTCGCGCAGTTCGTGGCTCTGGCGGCGGACCATTTCAAGCTCTTCTTCCATTTCGGAACGCGCCTGGGCGCGCGCATCCGAGGCGGCTTTCTTGCGTTCCTCATCAATGTGGCGCAGGCGGCGGGCCAGTTCATCACGCTCGGCTTCAGCTTCAGACCGGATACGGGCCGTTTCGAGCCGGGCGTCTCTGGCTTCGTCGCGTTCACGCTGAATCTGGGCCAGCATCGCGTCAACCTGAACCTCTTCCGGAGCGATCATCTCCTGGGCTTCGTTTATAATCTCGGACGGCAGACCGAGCCGGGAAGCAATCGCCAGGGCGTTCGAACGGCCCGGCAAACCGATAATCAGACGGTAAGTCGGCGAAAGGGTCTCGACGTTAAACTCTACGCTGGCGTTCTGAACCCCCGGCGTTACGTACGCGAAACTTTTAAGCTCGCTGTAGTGGGTCGTGAGGACCGCGCAAGCCTCCTTGCGGAGCAAGAACTGGATGATAGAACGGGCCAGGGCCGAGCCTTCCTGCGGGTCGGTACCGGCGCCAAGCTCATCCAGAATAACCAGGGTCTGATCGTCAATCTTGCCAAGCATGCTGATAATATTGGTCAGGTGCGAGGAAAAGGTGCTGAGGCTTTGCTCGATAGACTGCTCGTCGCCAATGTCGGCCAGCACTTTCTGGAAGACCAGGGCTTGTGAACCTTCCTCGACCGGCAGGTGCAGCCCGGCCTGGGCCATCAGGGTCAAAAGGCCCGCCGTCTTGATTGAAACGGTCTTGCCGCCCGTGTTCGGCCCGGTGATTACCAGGATGCGGAATTTCTCGCCCAGGTAAACGTCAATCGGCACGACTTTCCCGGTAAGCAGCGGGTGGCGGGCCTGGATAAAATGCATGCCTTCGCCCCTGCCGGGCGCGGCCAGTCGAGGCTTGGTGCCGCGAATAGAATTAGCGTAGCGGGCTTTGGCAAAAGCCAGGTCGAGTTCGGCCAAAGCGCCAACGGCCTGAACGATTTCGTCGCCGTGACGGCCCACTTTCCCGGCCAGTTCGAGCAGCACGCGCTCGATTTCCTCCCGCTCGGCCATTTGCAGTTCGCGCCAGCGGTTATTGAGGTCCACAATCGCCAGCGGTTCCATGTAAACGGTCTGGCCGCTGGCCGACGAGTCGTGAATGATGCCGCGCATCTGGCCTTTGAAATCGGCCTTGACCGGGATGACATAGCGGCCGTCGCGCATGGTTACAATCGCTTCCTGAATTATCGGGGCGAACTGTGACGAGGAAAGCATCTGGTTGATGCGTTCCAAAAGGCGACCGTGAGCGGTCCGAATTTCGTTGCGAATCCGCCGCAAAGCCGGGCTGGCGCTATCCAGCACCGTGCCGTCCGGGCTGAGGGTCTGCTCAATTTCGCTTTCCAGGAGGGGTAAATCTACCAGGCTCTGGGCAATCTGGGAAAGGTAGAAAAAGGAGCCGCTTCCACCGGATTTAAGGATGGTCCGGCGCAGGTTACGGCTGCTTAACAAGGTCGCGGCAATATCCAGAAAAGAGGTCGCATCCAGGGATCGCCCGATAGCCGCCGCCTTGACCGAGCCGCGCACTTCTTTCGCGCCGCCAATGGTCGTTTCCGGGCGCAATTCCAATAAATCGCGGGCTTCGGCGGTAATATCCTGGCGCTGCTGGATTTCGGCCAGGTCCAGGGACGGCCGCAACTCCATGACCAGTTCCCGGCCCGGCTCAAAAGAAGTGTGGTGGGCTACCCGGTCTAAAACTTTATAATATTCGAGGACACGCAGGGTTCGCTCGTTCATTTTTTATAATTACTTCCTATCTAAATTCTTAACTCTAAATTGTTAACTAAATTTCTAAAATTTACTTATACTATAGCTTGTTTATTTACCCGGCACCCGGTCAGGCTTATACTTTTATTTCAACGCATACTTGGTTGTATTATACCACAAATTCGTTGAACGGTAAACGTTGAACCTAAAACGTTAATGGTTATAAGGCGCTTTTGCGCTAACGCAGGTCTTCCTGATTCCTGCCGTATTATAATTCAAAACCTGGCCTGTTAAAAACATATTCCGCCTGTCCTGGCAGGGCTTAGTTTTGTTCTGGCATAGCTTTTGCGAAGAAATTGTAAACAAACAGTTTTTTTGCACATGCTGTTTGTTCTGGGTTGATTTTTGTGCATGTCAGAAACCAGGAACGGAGAACGAAAGTGAAGAAAAGCACTCGCATCAAAGATTTATTCGGCGGGATAATGCTAGGAATTATCGCCTGCCTTATTTTAATCGCTTGCGGCAGCGACCAGAACGCCGGGGCCGGAAATTCGCCACAGGCCACCCAGAACGGGGGCTTTTCTTCCTCCGGCAATAATACCGGGTTTGTAACCGCCGGTGGTGGGGCCACCAGCGGGGCCAGCGGTAATGTCGCCGCCTCGACCAGCGCCAGCGGAGGAACGGTCCAGGCTGTCGCCCAGGCTCCCTCCAACCAGACGGTCCCGCTTAACCCAACCGGCTACCTGAACCAGGACGTACGTAATGTTATCAAGACCGTCCGCCCGTCGGTGGTCGAAGTTATCGCCGAAACCAGCAGCACCGGCGGCAATATTGGCAGCATTTTTGGCGGTGACAACAGCGGAGGCGGCGGCGAAACCGGCATTGGCACCGGCTCGATTATCAGCCCGGACGGTTATATTTTAACCAACAACCACGTGGTCGAAGGCGCGAACAAATTTACGGTAGTGCTGCCGGACGGTCGCCAGTACGACGCGACTCTGATTGGCCGCGAAGGCAAGGTCAACGATATTGCGGTCATCAAGATTGACCCTAACCAGAACTCTAACAAAACCCTGCCCGTGATGAAGCTTGGCGATTCCAGCAAGCTTGAAATCGGTGAAGCGGTCGTGGCTATCGGTAACGCGCTCGGTCTCGAAGGCGGTCCGTCCGTGACCCAGGGCATTGTCAGCGCCATGGGCCGGAGCATCCAGGAACCGAACGGGGCACAGCTAACCGCCCTTATCCAGACCGACGCCGCCATCAACCCAGGCAACAGCGGCGGCCCTCTGCTCAACCTGCGCGGTGAACAAATCGGCATCAATACAGCAGCCCCGGTAGACCCTTCGCAGGGCGTGGTGGCTAACGGCATCGGCTTTGCCATCAACATCAACCAGGTTATGACCTACATCCAGCCGTTTGTAAACAGCAACGGCGCTCCGGCCCAGGGCCAGGCAACTCAGCCCGCTTTCGCCGAGAAGCCGTTTATGGGTATCTTGCCGCAAACCGTGACCGCCGGACTGGCCGCCCAGTACAAACTGCCCGTCAAGCAGGGCGCGCTGATTGGCCGGGTTGACCCCAACACGCCCGCCCAGCAAGCCGGGTGGCAGGTCGGCGACATCATCATTAAGATGGACGGCACCGACATCAAGACTATTGACGACCTGGCTGGAGTACTGGCCCGGCATAAACCGGGGGACACTGTTTCGGCGACGCTGGTCAACCGCCAGGGGCAGCAGCGTACGACCAACATAACCTTCTCCAAGTCGCCTAACTCTTAAGGCGGCAGGCTGAACCGGTAAGCAACGAAAAAGGACGCTCTTTCGAGGGCATCCTTTGCTTTTGGTAATTAGAATGTTCTAAGCCGGGGCCGTTTAGCTTCCGGCGGCCAGGGCGCGCTGCTTGCGATTGCGCCCGGGCGAACTCACAATCCGAAACAAATTGCGGGGCCGGTTGGCCCGTTTTAGCGGCATCGGCGCGCCAGCCAGGGTAATCATTTCCCCATCCACTGCGACCGCCTTCTCGCCACCGTCGGCGCTTTCCCCGTGACTGGTGAGGTAGGGCAGGTATTTGTGGTAGCCCAGGAGCGAAGCTATTGTGTCAAGGCTTTGCGAAGGCACGCTGCGAGTGTAGGTGTAGCCCCGGCCGTTTGGCGCGGCTTCAATGACCAGTTCGCCGGGTTCCGGCAGCAAACAGTGATGCACCCCACCGATACCGCTCAACATGTCCTGGTAAGCCCCGGTCATAAAAACGCCAATGACCAGTTCTTCACCGTCTTCAAAGTAATCCACGTCCGGCAGCATTACGGTCTCATCCGGCTCACCGGAGCGGTAAACATCGTCGGAGTCGCAGGTCAGGCCCGAAATCCAGGCTTTCTTAAAAGGTTTGTCGTAGCCGTTCAGGGGCAGGACGATAAACTGCTGCTTCAAGGCCCAGGTATCCGGCAGCGACGACATCAGCGAACCGTCAATCACGTACCAGGCTACGTCCGGGTTGTGCGAAGGTTTGGCGACGACGACCTTATAGAAATCGAAACCGTAAGCCGCCGCGGTGTAGCGGCCAAACTCACCGATAATTTCGGGATGCTCGATGCCGTATTCGGCGCATAACTCCATGATGCCCCCGGTTAATTCGTCGGCGAAAGCCTGGTAATCGAAGTCAAAATCCAGGCTGTAAGGCACCGGCATGCCGCCGCCGAAGTTGAAAGCGCGCAGGCTGGGGTAGAGCGGCTTCAGTTCGCAGTAAACGCGAAAACTGAGCAAAAGAGCCTGAACCCAGTTCTCGCGGTCCACGCACTGGGTATCAATCATGGCGTGGAACATCACCAGTTTGAGGTTAGGAGTGGCGGCGATTTTCGCGGCCACCGCCGGAATATCGGCGCGGGGAACCCCGAAACGGCTCGTCACCCGGGAGAAATCCCCATAGGGCAGGATCGAGCGGTCTACCTGGAGCCGCAGCCCGACTTCAAAGTCAAAAGGGCTGTTCGCAAAAGGGGCGACTTCACCCGCCGACTCGATAATCGGGATAATATTTTTAAAACCCTCGCGGCGCATCTGCATAATATTCTGGACATAGGCCGCAGTCTTGAAACCGTTGGTCAAAATCATCCGGTCGGACGGCAAGTTACCGGCTTTCCAATGCAACCGGGCCATTTGCAGGTCCATCGGGGAACTGGTTTCGTAGTGCGCGCCCGCAGCGAGGGCGGTGCGGATTAAATCTTCGTACTGGGCCGCCTTGGAAGCGTAGGCGTAGGTGAATTTAGAGCGATAGCCTTTTCGGCGAAAAGCGCTGGCGAAATAGCCCTGCATGTTATGCACCTGGCGAGAAACCAGCGGGGTAAAGCCAATCTCAAGCGGGGAACCGAACTCTTTGCTGAGTTTGAGCAAATCAAGGTCCTGGCAGTAAAGGCGATTATTTTTTAAATGAAGGGAATCAGTTAATTGATTGGTGGGTAGGCCGTAGCGGCCTCGCAAGTAGTCGAAATAGGTTTTGGTGGTCGGACCGGCAAGGGTCTGTATCATTCTATAGCGTACCTCTTATTCTTTCTAACCGGCAAGCAAAGCTAACCTGCCGTTGTTGATGGATGTCGAACAACAATGTGGAAACACTCATTCTGGCGCATCGTGTTAGCTAACATATAAACTCCTTTTGGTAGTCTTTACCGGGTCGAGGGCACGATGGATTGCTTTTTCGCACCAAGCAACGCTATCAAGCGCCCCAAGCATCTTCTTTTACGGAAAACATTACCGCTCCGGCAGGGCTTTCTGGCCCCAACCAGGCAATCAATGCCGGTAAAGATAAGACAAACATCGGGTTAGAACGAATAAGAAAAATTCTCTTTCGGCTATTATATACGAAAAATCCCCTGTTATGTTACATAAATCTCAAACCGGGGTTCTTTACGCAAGTAGTGATTTTAACATTAATAGCCCCGCTCTACAATTATAAAAATCACTCTTTATAGAAGTAGGCAGTAGCCAGTAGCCAGTGGACAGTAAATATAACCTTCGTTTTAGTCTTGTCATGCGTCAGGCCATAAAGAAAGAGCTATCCCGGCCACTTTGTCACGCCCTTTGGGTGCGGGCGTAGTCGAGAAATCTCGGAATCGCTTTCTTTAGAGGGTATTAAACAGAGGAA
>CADDZM010000248.1 GCA_902812345.1 Chloroflexota bacterium
TGGGACACCCTCTCGAAGGCGTTTCAACCGAGGTGCTTTCCTATGATTGGGGCATGCCGATGGGCCAGCCTTTCGGAATTATCGCAAAAGGCGAGACCGATAAGAATGGCGTGGTGGCTTTCGATAGTACCAGGTGGCCGTTCTCTGGCTACCGGGTTCGATTTACTCCAACGAGCCACACGAAACCGAACAACGCTTATTTTCTGCCCGATGATCAGAACCAGTACCGGGGCTATCCCGGCATTTCGACAGGCGGCGTAACCGAAACCCAGAAGTTTGTGCTGTCGGGCAGCGACGGCCTCATTTATAACGACCTCTCCGCCGACGGACAGCTTCCCGAATACCAGCGCGACCCGGTAGGCGGCATGTTGAACCCCAGGGTTAGCGTGATGCCGGGCCAGGACTTTGTGGCGACCGCGCTCGCCGCCACCGCTACCGCCGGGTCCAGGGGCGAGCCGACCCCAACTTTCCCGCCGCCTCCCGCCACGTCTCCCCGCCCCGGCGAGGTCCAGTCGCCA
This sequence comes from Chloroflexota bacterium, assembly GCA_902812345.1. GTDB lineage: Bacteria > Chloroflexota > Chloroflexia > Chloroheliales > Chloroheliaceae > 54-19. The sequence continues at coordinate 519 of CADDZM010000248.1, forward strand.
TTGACGGTTACACCGGGCGCTGAAGTGGTCGCTACAACTGCGGCCCCCGCGACTTCAGCCCTGGCTACAGTAACGACCGCCCAAACAAACTCTGTTACTTCAGGAGTTGTTACCAGTCCACCGCCGGTTGCCACCACAATTAAAGTGGCTACAACAGCACCGGGGGCAAAGACTGCTCAAAATTCCAGGCCAACGCCTCAAAGCGGGAAGGGGAATGAAAGCAATCTTTTCGTTTCTATTCTACTGGCGGTGGCAGGTATCGTGGCCCTGGCGGCTTTCTGGGAGTTCCGGTTCAAGATGTACCCGCTACTGGGCATCGAAAAGGTCTCTAAGAATCGAAAGAACTATTTCCTAAGCCGGTCAGATACACCGGACAAAGGTAATACTAAAGCTACAGAGAGCGATAAGAAGTAAGGATAAGGAAGGAGAAGCGGCAGCCATGTTAAAACTGTTTCGCCGGAAGAAGGAAATGGCAACTAACCAGGAGAAATCGAATAAATCCGAACGACCCAGGCCGGTTCTTCAGAAAGTCGGTGCGCGCCCTCAAGCGGTAACGGACCAGACGCTTGAGTATCTCAAAGCGGCTGACCCGGACGACATCCTGGAACTCATGCTGCCGGGCCTGGTGCAGGAACAACAGCGCAGGCTGGCTTCGACCGCAAGGGAACTGGAAGAAATTGACCGGAAACTGGCGAAGCTTCACGCCTCGCGGGACGATGTTTACAGCGTAATGAAAGAGAAACACAACAACGGCGTGGCCGACTTTTAACCTATTCGATTTAAACAGGTAAATTTGATGAAAAGCAAGTGCAAAAAGGTAACGACTCGCGGCCTATTTGTTCTAACGGCCCTGACCGTCTTTGCATGTCTGATAATGGGGTCAGGTTCCGGTAATTCGCTGGCGGCCACGCCACAAGGCCCGGTCTGGGCGCCGCCTGCCATTTTGCTGCCTTATGTCGCCGACAATCATCCGGGCCTCTGCGTTAACCCGCTCGACTCTACCATGTCCTACCTGGCGACCAGTGGCGGTTACGGCGAGGTTAGCGGCAGCGAGGGTAACAACTGGCTTAACAGCACCTTTACCAAACTCGGTGATAAACCTGGCAGTGGCGGCTGTGCCTTTGACGAATTCGGCACTCTGCACGCGGTCTGGTCTTACCGGGTAGATAGCGGAAACTTCAATATATTCTATACTTCGGTGCAAAAAGGCTCCGGCAACGTGCCGCTCTACCGCAATTTGACCAATGAACTTTACGGTCAGGACAAGTACACCCTGGGCGCGCATATTGCGGTTTCTATACCACAGCACAAAGTCTTTATTATCTACCAGGAACGGGGTGAAGGCGGCGACCCGCTCATGTTTATCGAGAGCAGCACCCAGGGCGACACCTGGAGCAAGCCGGTAAAACTGGGCGTGCTGAGCGGTTATCGCCCGGCTGAACCGGACATTATCGTGGACAAACAGGGTTTGCCTCACATCTTCTACGGGGTCTTCCGGGACGGCGGTCCATCGGTTATTTATCACCGGATGCGGCGCGCTGATGGTAGTTGGACCCCTGATGAAAATATTCTTGGCGACAAACAAACCCGGCCAATCTGGACGCAGGCCGAGCTAGACCCGAATAGTGGGGAAATTTACGTTAGCTGGCTGGAAGTTCAGAGCGGAGTATCTCGCTGGAACGCCGCTACCGGCAAGTGGAGCTATTCTGAAAACATCAGTAACAGTAGCGCCCGCGCTTTCCTTCCAACGATTGCCGTCAATTCACAAACCGGCGTCATTTGGGACATCTGGACGGACGACGCTAACATCTGGTCCAGGCAAAGCAGCGACCACGGCCAGACCTGGCAGCCTGAAGAACTGGTTGTAAACCTGGGAGCCGCTAAAATTGGCCGGATGTTTGGCTTAAAAGCTCGCTCGGCCAGGGGCATCATCTACCTGCTTATTTCAGCGGACCAGCTTAACCCGCTCTATTACGTTGGGCCAACCCTCTTTCTCATGACCTTTAACCAGAGCGGCAGTTCGCAACCGGTGCCGACTGCCACGCCGGGACCGAGAGCAACCGGCACCCCAACCGGTACGGCTACCCCGGTTATTTCGGCTACGGTCAGTCCCGCTCCAATAACCGCCGGTCCAACCGCGACCCCGGCCATTACGCAGGCGGCCCCAACCATTACACCACAGCCAACGGCCACGCCGCAGCCAAGTGCTACGCCAGCGCTTACCGCTACTCCCATGCCTACCATCACGCCGCAGCCGACTGCCACACCACAAACTTTTCCAACGCCAGCGCCACTCCCGACCACCACACCAGCGCCAACGGCGACGGCTACGGCCAAACCGCTACCGACCGAAACCAGGCAACCTGCGCCGCCTGCCCAGGGACCAGCACAAGCGTCAGGTCAACAACCACCGGCGGTCACAAATACACCTATCCCGGCAGTAAGCACCGCTACCTCGAAGGCTATGGCTACGATTAACCCGGAAGCTGCCCAGGCCACCGCCCTAGCCGAGGCTCAAAGGGTGGCTGCTGCTACGCCTCAGACGCTTATCGTTCCGCTGGCCCCGGCAGGCAGCGGCGGGAGAGGTCCGGCGCTGGTCTTACCGACCGGCACACCCATGCCTTCCAGCACACCTGTCCCGACCTTAACACCTTCGCCAGCGCCAACGGTGACTCCCGGTTATAGCTATACCGCACCCGCGCCGACATTGGATAGCACAGCCACTGCCGCTGCCAGAGTCGGGGAAATTGCCCAGGCTGCTCAAACAAAGCCACAAATGCCGACGGTCCCACCGCCGACCGGGGCAATCTGGTTACTACCGGTTGGCCTGGCCGTAACCGCTAAAGGAGCTTTGAACTTGCTTGCGCTGTTATTCAAATAATTTGGACTTGGTCTAGGAATAAACAGGTTTATGGGATATGTATAACGGGAATGGGAAAGATTTTGCCATATGAACGGAAAGGATGGAAGGAGCATAAGGATGGAACCGGGCAAAAGAAAAGGAAATAGAAGCACCAACAATCCATATCTAACCGGAGGTACAGCCTACCAGGTTAGCGCCAGCCATACTTCTCTGGGCCGCGAACTAAAAAGGTTATGCGGACTGCCTTTCTGTCTGCCCGCGGCCCTGCTGCTGGTGGTATTGCCAGCGCTTTTGGCCCTGGGTGGTGCGCTCGATTTGCTGTCAGTGTGGGTTTACACCGTCTCGCATCATACCGGCACCGACCCCCGGCCAACCCTACCGGCCCTGGATTGTCTCATGGACCGCTCGAAAGAGTTATGCAGGGGCGCAGTCTGGCTCAGCCCGGCCAGTCCCAAAAGAATCGCGCTTTACCCCTGGCACGGCGTGGATTTGCTCCGCCAGTTCGAGCCATACCTTTTCCTGGCCTATTTTGCCCTGGCAGTTTTATCATTCTCGGCAATCGGCAGTCCAAACGCTAAAAGAATTGGTCAAACCATTTTCGCAGTGGCGGGCTTTAAGAGAGGGTCAAAACAAACGGCCAACCGGGAGTTGGGCCTTGCAGTAAAGAAGCCTTCTGCAAAGAAAGGTAAAGAAAAAGAAAAAGAAAAAGAGGAAATCTTACCCGGACCGCCTGGCCTTATCCCGGCTCTGGAAGTTGAGGCCACTCCGGCAGGGCTGACCGAAGCCTGGCAGTCCAGCCTGATTCTGGGCGGGTATCTGCCCCGGATGTGGGAAAGTGACCCCGGCTACTTTTATCTCGACCGGGATGTCCCGCCGGTTCCCTACTGGCTGACCCTTAACATACTCAGGACAAACCTGGTTATCGTGGCTCCCCAGGGGTCGGGCAAGACCTCTTCGGTCTACCGGCCCCTGCTGAGCTTTATGCGCCGCTCTAATTCCGTTGCAATCTTCTGGGACAGCAAAGGCGATGACTTTAACCCGGCTCTTTTTGACTATAATTTCGACCCACAGCGGCCCGCCGGTTCGATAAAACTCAATATCTTTGCCGGTCAGAACCCGGCCCAGGCCGGGGAAAGGCTGGCCGAAGCCCTTATACCCGATCTGGGAGGCGAAAAGCAGTATTTTTCTAACAATGCTAAAGATGCCCTGGCCGCGCTTACCGCCGCCCACGCCATCTGTTTTGACCGCAATCCGGCGCTGGTTGACCTGCTGGATTACCTTACCACTCCGGCAAAGGTGCAGACCCTGTACAACATGGTCCTCGAAAACCAGCGCGGCCCGGAGCATTACGAGGAGGGTTTGCGGCTGGCAACTTTACTGCGCCGGGTGCTGCAACTATCCGAGAACAAAAGCGCCGATGTGCTGGGCAGCCTGGCAAACGCGCTCAGTCCCCTGGTAACAACTCAGGCCGCTAAAGTCCTGGTGACAAATCCAGAGCAGGACGCTTACACCATTGAAGGGCTTTTAAGAAAGCCGGGGCTGGTCCGGTTGAGCTTGCCGGTTGCCAATAACCCCCGGATTGCCCCGATTATTGGCCGTCTAGTCCTGGCGCAGTTTACTTACGCCGTCCTGTCCCCAGAGTGCAACCGGACCCTTTTCAAGCTGGCGGCGGTGGACGAGGCGCGTCACTTTATAACCGAGAATGTGGCGAACGGCATGGCCCAGGCCCGCTCGAACAATGCCGGGTATGTGCTGGCTTTACAGGCTCTTACCCAGATAAAGCAAGAAAGCCTGCTTGACACGATCTTTGCCGTGTCCGGCACCAAAATCGTGATGACCGGCGTGGGCGAGAAAGATGCCCGGCGCTTTAGCGATACTTTCGGCCAGCTTGATTTACCTTATGTCAACCACACTCAAGGGCAGAGCCAGGCTGTTTCGTATAATCGCGGTTCAAGCACTACCAGGGGGCAGGAGTATGAGTTCTTTAGTGGACAAAGCGGCCATGAAGCCAGGTATAGCCGGGGCAGTTCGCAGGGGCGCGGCCAGACCAGCAGCCAGAACACCGCCAGTTCAATTACCACCAGGGTCCGGCCCCGTTTCTTTCCGGCTGAAATACGCGAGTTAAACCAGTTCCAGGCGGTCATCGAGAGCAGCGATTACCAGGGCCGCCGCTGGTTCGCCCAGGTGATTGACATGCGCGCTTCCACGGTCGCCAGGTTGGAAGACCGGGTACTGGAACAACTCATACGCCTGCGCGGCTCCGGCAAGAAGGCTTTACACAAGCAACCTGACGTAAAATTACCCGAAAATCCTTCCGATGGCAGACAAGAAGTAGCGGTCAGCACTGCCGCGCCAGTTGAAAACGCCCCGGCCAAGCATGCTACAAACGACCCTACCCCGGCAAACCCTATCAGGGCGACCGTCCGGTTCATGCCGGTTAATAAACTGCCAGCAGGCCAGGAAAGTGAAGTTAAAGTTGACCGGAAGCCGGGGGTTTTTGTTACCGCCCAGGTGAATAAGGTAAGTGAACCGCAACCCGCCGCTAACACCTTTCCACTGGTTACTCAACCTGATTTGCCCCTGGAACCGTCATCTGAAAGCCAATCACAGGAGACATTGGAGGCGGATATGCCTGCTTCCACAACAGCTTCAGGTTCAGTTCCGCCAGAAGTGGAACCGGAAGTGAAAGAAGAGGGAGTGGGAAAAGGAGAATTTATCCAGGCCACCTTTCTTATTCCTGCCGACACCGGCACCGGAAAGTTACCGGCTGTAACTGAGGCAAGCTCGCCAGTTTCGGAACAGAATCAAATGGCTGACGAGAAAAATATTTCAAAAGGCTTTCCTGGCGCTGAAAAGATTAAAGACGCGCAGGGGCTACTTTAAGCTCTAAACTCAGGGAAGAAAGCAGAAACATTAAAGGGGGAAAGGGAAGAAAAAGAAAATGCCAGGAAATGCTGAAAGCTTTAAAATTGTAACGGCGCGAGACCGCCTCCTGATGAAGTGGATCGGCACGAACGGCGTTGCCAGCTTTAAACAACTCCATACCGTTTTCTGGCCGGGTGCCAGGGAACGGGCCTGCCAGGAGCGGCTAGTGCAACTGGAAAAGGCCGGCTTACTTGAGCGTCATTACGTCTATACCAGCCGCAAGCGAGGTGAGCAGGTTTATACCCTCACCCGGCAAGCCGCTATCCAGCATTTTGAGGCGGTTACTCGCAAACGGCTGATGATTGGCTTACCGGCGAAGGCCGAATTAAAGCAGCAGCTTACGGCTCAGGACACCCGTATTACCCTTGAAAGGCTGCTGGCCCCCCAAGGGAAACATGTGGTGGACTGGCTGAACGAGCGAGAGTTACGTCGCGTAGCCGCCAATCTCAAACGAAAAGCGGATAGCCGGGTCCAGCCCTGGGCCAGGGAAGGTCTCACCGAGGTTGCCGATGCCAGGGTTTTTATCAGCCTTACCAGCATTGGAGCCGCTACCAACACCGGCAAACAGGATAATCAGTATGAGAATATTCAATCTATGGATATTGAAATTGACGGGCCGTATTACGGCCAGATGCTAAAAAATAAGATTTCAGCAATAGCCAGGAGGAACCAGCCGACCCTATGGGTAACAACATCTGACCGGGCCAGGCAGGCCAAAAGTGAAATAAAGCAGTCGGACGCTTCCAATATCCGGGTGATAGCTGTTGACCCTCTTTTGTAGGCAATAAAATGAAACCTTTAAGAGATGATGTTATGTCAAGTATGATTAATGAATCGAAGATAATAAAGTGCCAGCGCACACCCGACCGGGTAGAAATATTAAAGCTGCTGGCCGAGTATCACTGCCTGACTGCCCGGCAATTACATGGTCTTTTGCAAACGCGAGGAAGCGTTAAAACTTTGCGGCGGGTGCAGTCCGACCTGCAAACCTTAAAGCAGGCTCGTCTGATTGGGTCTTTTCGGGTATCACCTGAACTTGGACGCCGGAGCGAACTGGGCTGGCTTTTGCTCGAATCGGGCGCACGTTGGACCGGTTTAGACCTGCGCTATGGAAACCATTTCCGCCGCCAGCCCGGCCCGGAGCAACTTGCTTATACTACCTGGAAGCTAGAGCTTGAAAAAGCCGTGGCGAGCGCGGCAGGCGATTGGCAACTGGAAAAGCCGCAAACGTATAACCGGGTGCGGCCCCTGCCCGCTCGCACGCCCCAGCATTCCAGGCTGGCGGAAGCCCTCACCTGGCGAGAGTTTTATACCAGTGGACGCTGGCCGCCGGACGGGGCAACCGGCTCACATATCCTGGGTGTACCACTAAAGGCAAACGATTTTGTGGCATTTACGCCGCCCCGGGAAGTTCCGGCGGCACTCGCTAACAGGGCGGCAGCGCCTTATGCGCCTGCTCGTTTCGAAAAGGCCGGGAACGCTTACAGCGAGCAGGCTGTGGTTCTTATCCTCTGTCCGCCGAAAGCCGGTGAGAAATTCTGGTTGGCGCGTATCCGGCAGTACCAGCTAATAGCCGGGCAACTGCTGGTAGCAGGCGTTTTTGAAAGCGCGGAAAAGGCGCTCAATCACAAAGCCTTGCTTGGCAAAGGCGGCCTCCGGGTAACGACTTTAAGCCGCGTAAGAACCATTTTAGAAGACCTCTGGCAGCCTTAAAAGCCGTCACAAAGGCCGTCACATTACCGGGGGTGGCGTGCGACGCCTCGTGCGACGTTTCGTGCGACAGTTCGTGCGCGGTTCAACTGAACTCAAATGGGCCGCACCCCGGCGGACACGAAAGCAGACACCATATCGGGCAGAGCGTTCTAAGCTAAGGTGGGTGTGTGATGTATGTAGATTTTGGAAGGGGTGTTTAATGAAAAGGTATTCAGGAAGCAGCGGCTGTTTCAGACGGTGGTTGGCGCATCAAATCTTTGACACGTTCCACGTCAGCTTTGAGAAAGAGCAATTTGGCCTGTTTCTCATAGAGCGGGTTAAAGTTACTGGGGCGAATAATACCCCGGTTCATCCATTTATACAGCGTCTTGCGGCTGATGCCCAGCTCCAGCAGGACCTGGGGGGTGGTCAGTGTCTCGATGTAACGTGGTGGCGTCATTTTGCTAAACCATCCGTTCAGTGGGCGATTGGAGAAAGGCTTTAGCTGCTATCTCCGCTTTAAGCCCGGTGACTAGGATGACCCTTGCGGCAACCGGTTGCTCTACAAGGCCATTCCTGCAGTTACAAAAAGGTAAATTTAAATTACGTCTATTATACAGTATTGACACAACAGGTACAACAGGTTACAATGGTTACACAAATTACATTTTTTGGATGTGGTTTTGGCGGATTTAAAAAATTCGTCCCAACATGGACTCGCGCTTTACCGATTCATGGGGTAAAATTTATTCAAAGAGTATGCGGAAGAACTCCCGCTCTCTTACCGGACCATAAAAGTGCAGCTAAGAGCAGTACCAGCAGTAAAAGCACCACCAACCGGACCGCGCGATTTCAACGGAATAGTAGAAGTAACAGCAAGTTAACGTCTTTGAGGGACCACCGGGGCAACATTCAAGTTGCTTTTCTGGCCCTGGCATGGTTAAGACTAGCCCGGTCCAGGGTAAAGGCTGTAACCAGGGCCTGGGCCGGTGAGATTGCCCGGAACGCGCTTAGCGCGATAATTTTGCGGAGGTTTGAAGGTCTTCGTACAAAAAAATTCACCTGACTTGCCGGTCAGGTGATAGTTGGAAAATTTCTATAAGTCCTGAAAATCCCTATCGCTTTTCCAGAAGACGGGATTTTCACTAAACACAGACCCCCGATTAGGAGGGCGGCATTTTTGCTACCATTTTCAGGTTAGTGCAATCTGAATTAATGATAGCACGATAACCGCCCCCCGTCAAGGGGTTTGAGGGAGGTTATGGTGCAAAAATGGCCGATCTTTTTGTAAAAACAACCGGAATTCCGGTAAATACACCCCAAACACCCGGTAAATTGGCCGGTAATCCCCTCTTTACAGGCTACGGCACCCCTAATTTCGTGATGCTGCCCCGTATTTTCATCCGCCAGCAGATGCAAGACCTGACCGAAGCCGAACTGAAGGTCATGCTTTATATCTTCGACCACACCTGGGGCTACACCGACACGGAAGGCAACCGCAAAGACGCCGACGCCATCAGCCGCAGCCAGTTCTTGAACGGCATCCGCCGGTCGGACGGCACCCAGCTTGACCGGGGAGCCGGGGTCAGCGACCGCAGCCTGGACCGCGCCCTGGACAGCCTGGTCGGGCGCGGCTATATCTTCCGGCACCGGCGGGTGGCTCCCAACGGCCGCTCTGATACCAATATCT
>CADDZM010000249.1 GCA_902812345.1 Chloroflexota bacterium
TATATTGGAAGGGTGGAACCTGGCGGCGCTCGGCAATACCAGCCCGGAATATCTCCACCTTTTAATTGAAGCCTGCAAACTGGCCCTGGCCGACCGCCTGGCTTACCTGGCGGACGAACTGCCCGGCCAGACCGCCAAAATCCCCTGGCGGGAAATGGCCTCAAAAGAATTTGCGGCTACGCGGCGGCCTTTTATTAAAGAACGGGCCGCCGGTACTTACCAACCGGGCAATCCTTTTTCTAAAGGCCAAACCGGGGGCGGCGGTTATCAGAGCAGCGCTGAAAGCTGTACAACTTACCTTTCCGCCTGGGACGCCGAAGGTAACTCGGTCGCTCTTACGCAGACCCTTAACGGTTATTACGGCTCGGGGGTGGCTATTCCCGGCACCGGTATTGTTATGAATAACGCGATGGTCCTTTTCGACCCGCGCCCGGGCCAGATTAACTCAATCGCGCCGGGCAAACGGCCCCTTTCCAGCATGGCCCATTTTATTGCTCGCGAACCCAATGGCCGTAACCTGGCCCTGGCGGGCGCGAACGGCGGGCGTAAGATTATTGATACGGTCGTCCAGGTTTTGTTGAACATGCTGGCTTTCGACATGGGCGCGCAGGAGGCTTGCGGCAGCCCCTTTATTGACCCGAATGGCGAGGTTACCCTGGTGGACCGGCGCGCAGGCCAGGCCGCTCTCAAACGACTTGAAGAATTGGGCCACAAGATTTCCGCAGAGACCGCGACGGTCTGGCCCCGGCTTTCGGCTAACCCGAACGCCCTTAAACGCCAGGGCGGCAGTCTACTGGGCGGCTCGGAAATATTCACGCCAAGCGTCGCCGCCGGGTACTAATACCGGTAGGGCTTTGTTGCAATTTACCTTCCCTTACTCCAGGCCGCAACAGGGAAGGTAAATTTTATTTATACGACTTTCGCCTGACCCGATTATTCTGAGTTTGCTTTCCTGGTAGCCCGAAGGCTGCCCAGGTTCGCAGCGAAAGGCGTGATTTAGTTAGAACCGGCTGTACTCGGCCCCGGCTTTATTAAATTGCCCAGGCTTCGGGTAAAATTATTCCAGGGCGTGCCGGTCTCGGTTTTTTTACCGCCAACCGGCAGACTTTGTTCCGCCTTTGCCATAATATCAGTTATCTGCTGGCTTAAATTATTAGCAAATCTGGTGCTGTCCTGGGCGGGAGCGGAGTCTTTTGCAGGTTTATTTACCTTCCAGAGTTCGATAAATTGCTGGGGATGCAAAGCGATATTACCGGGCAAAGCCGTCCATCTTTTAATAAGGGTAGCGTGGCTTAATGCAGCCAGGGCAATTTTGTTATTGGTAGTAGTAAACGACTCAATTAAACCGGGGGACATTATAAGATAGTCAACGTTTTGCCAGTCGTCTTTGAAAATGGTGTCCCGGACTGCCGGGTCCGAGGCAACTTTCCAGTGGCTGTGGACATTCGGGAAGCTGGGGCCGCCCCGGCCATCTTCATGCAAGTCGGTCCAGAGGTCATCCCGGGTAATGATGTAACTCTGCGAAGGCACGTTCTGTTTGATCCAGCTCAGGGCCGCGCGGCCCGCCGCATCCGGGTGTTCGGTGTACAGGGGGGCCAGGGAACCGGTCAGGGCATATAGTACCAGCAGGCCGCCGCAAACAATAAGCGCCGCTCCGGAAGGCAGCCGGTTCGGTAGATATTTTAACAACTGGCCCAGCACGAGGCCAAGATTGAGGCACAGGAACGGGATTAAAAACAGGATATAATAATCGAAGACTATCCCACCCCGGCCCAGGTAGATAAGCGGCAAAAGGCCTAACAGACCGGGCGTTAACCAGGCCCGTTTGAATAAACCCCGCACTAAATTAAATAAAATCGCGGCCGCCCCGCCCGCCAGCAGGAAAGGGTCACGCGGGAACCATTCCTTGCGGACAAGCTGCCAGAACAAATTGTCGAGGTTGAATATTCCACCGCCGCCCCGGGTCGACTGCCATTTAAGGGCATCTACCAGGGATACGGCGGGACCGGTGGAGGAGTTGCCGCCAAAAAGTAAGTTAAAAGATTGCCCGGCCCCTAACAATTCGCCTTTAAGGATGGCGTAAAAGGGGTACCAGCTTACCACCATGACCATTGGAATAATCCAGCTATAGATTGCAAAAATACCCTGGTGCGCCCGGCGCTGCCGCCAGAGTATTAACACCATAACCGGTAACGAAAAGATAGCTGTTTCCTTCGTGACAAAAGCCAGCCCAAAGGTAACGCCGCTCAGGATAACGTGACTTAAGCGGCCTTTTTCGTCCAGCAACAGGCAAAGGCTCATTAATAACCAGAACAGCATAATGTTATCAAGCAAAAACATGCGCTGGTAAAAGATTGCCAGGGGTGAAAGTGAAAACAACGCGGCGGCAAGCCCGGCTGAAATGGCATTTCCACCCAGTTGGCGGGTTAGCCGGAAAAGCAGGGGTATCATGGCAATATGAAGCGCCAGCATAAAGACCCGCCCGCTATCAATCGCCCCGCCAAAGGTTTGCATGCCCCCGGTAAGGGCCATCCAGGCGGCGGACAATAACCACCCCGCCGGGGCATGGTCATAAAAGTAGGTATAAGGCGTTAGCCGCCCCAGGTGTAAAACGGCCCAGGCTTGCCCGGCATAAATACCTTCATCATCCTTAAATGTAAACGAAGGATAATCCAGCATATTGACGCTCTGGGCAAAAAAACCGGCAACCATTAAAACCAGGATTACTTTGCGGTCGCCCACGGCTAACCAGCGCAGCAGCCCGTTTAGCCGTTCCCGGTACTGTAAAATCAGCTCTGACTTTGAGCGGCCATAGGGATGGTGGGAGCTTCTATCCAATAAACTATCCAACTTTTGCCTCCTCTAAAATGCCGGGGGTAGCTGGCTCCTGTTCCAACTCGAACCTGAACTGGGCGGCCATGCTGCCCAAAGGGGCCGGGCCTGCCGGGACATGGGGTCTTAAAGGCAGACCGGCGGCAGCCTGGCGGTGCGCTCCGAGATGAACGGTTTTTTCCCAGCTATTCAGGCCGCGTAAGTGTCTCCAACAGGCCCGCAAGGCGCCCCAACCGAGCATAACCTGGTAAGGTATAAATGACAGTACCGTGCGTAAATAATCCAGCGGCGATGCTTTAAGGTTATGGGCGCGGGTAAATTCATGCAGCCCGGCCAGGTTGATGAGCAACTGGATGATTAGCAGGTAGAAGGGAAGACTGGTCAGCAGGGCTGTCCAGGCCGGTACTTTTACAAAGAACATTGTCCAAAGGCTGACCGGCATATACAGCAGGGTCATCAACTGGAGCAGCGGCGAGCATAGAATGTAGAGGGCGAGAAACTTCTGGTAGAAACCGGGAAGTTTGAGCCAATCTCTTTTAGCCAGCACCTGCAAAAAGCCCTGGTTCCAGCGAGTGCGCTGTTTGATAAACTGGCCTACGGTGGGCGGGGTTTCTTCTTTGGTAACATATTCGTCTTCATAAATTACCCTGATAGGCACGCTGGCCGCGCTAAGGCGGATACCCACGTCAGCATCTTCCGTCAGGCAATACTGGTCCCAACCACCCAACCAATCGAGCAACTGCCGCCACACAAAAACCGTATTACCGCCCAGCGGCACGATTTGCGCCGAAGCCTGGTAATGCAAGCGGCTTTTGAACCAGAAGAAATATTCAAGCACGTTTAACGCGCTGAACCAGCGGTCCCGGAAGTTCATCAACTGCACCCCGCATTGCACCACCGGGGCAAATTCCCTGGTAATTACAGTATTGACGACCTGTAAAATGTCGGGGTGCGGCTCGTCCTCGGCGTCAAAAATCGTAATTACGTTACCTTTAGCATGGTGGAGTCCAATGTTAAGGCCGTGCGGTTTATTGATAGGTTTATCCGTAAAAGTAATTAATTGGGCATTGAAAATACCCTGCGAGTAGAGAAAGGCTAATTTTTCATTTACTTTAGAAATTGTGCCGTGGTCGCCCGCTTCGATAATTACCAGAATTTGCATCAACTCTCGCGGGTAGTTGAGGTCAACGACACGCTGGATGGTGTCCTGAATGACCGCTTCTTCGTGGCGGGCCGGTAACAAAATAGTGAAGTGGATGCGGGGTCTTTTATAGGTTGGCGGAACCTGGGCTTGGCGGCGTTTTGTTTCATCCTGCCAGGCGTACAGCATCAAAGCGGCTGAATAAGCTGATTGCAAAGCCAGAAGCACCGAGACTATCAACAGTGAGAAATAAACCAGGCTCATACTCCTGCCCCTCTCAACCACGCCGCCAGGCTATTTTTATGCGACATCCTTAATTCTCCTCAATTAATTGGGTATCTATTAATTGCGAATCTTTATCACGGGCTGTCCTGGCAAAATGGCCGGCCTGGCCCTGAACTTTAGCGCCCCAGGTTAGCTGAAAGTTGACCGCGAAATTTAAGCTGGTGGCCAGGCCAATCGCGACCAGTTGGGAAAGCAGGTAGTGCCAGCCCAGGCCTGAATTAAACAGGGCGAATAAGCCTACCGTCAGGGCGGTCGTAACAATAGAAACAAGCTGGAAATGACTGAACCGGGTTAGCTTCAAGGACGCGCCTTTTCTATGCTTGAAGGTCCAGCCGTCATTTAGCAAAAAGTTGTGAATGATAGAAATCTCGGTACTTAGGCAAGCGGCCACAACCCGGGCTATGGGCAAATTGGCAAGCAGGGCCAGGCTTGCCAGGTTTACAAAAGTGCCACTCAAACCGACAAGCAAGTAGCGTCCGAAGCTTGTGGTCAATTGCTTTGAGATTAGCATTTGTTTTAGTTCACCTTTTGGATTCAGCAAAATAATGAAAAAGTGAGCTTAATTAAAGACTAAATATACTTTTATTATTTGTTTGTTTTTAACTTTTAATTTTGGAAACGCAAGAGCCTGACAGTGGTATTACGCAGCGAGAGCGAGGCGGTAGATAAAACCGGGCAAATTCACCCTGCAATCATAAACTTTAATCGCTTTCAGGACATCCCTCGTTTGGGGGATTAGTCAGGGTTTTTCCGGGTGATTTTAATTTATTGCAAGCCGCAATTCCTTTTCACAGGGGCGCTATTGAATTCACCCTTAACTTTTCGGACTATCACCCAAACATGGGATACCCAAATCGAAAGCTTTTTATTAAACTGGGACAGTGATTGTTACCGTACGACCCCGGTAACATCCCAACTCGGCTATTTTAGTGACTTTTCTTATATTTCTACCCGGTTACACCCCTCCTCCCGCTCACTTTCCAGCATATTCTTCAATCATTTACGCCCTACCATCACTCCAGGCCTGAAAAGCCCAACCTGTTACCAGGGGTTTATCGCCGCCGGTCGCTAAAGAATTTAGGATAAAAACGTTTGAGTGAAACGAAAGCAATGGAAAATGATGATGGCAGCCGAAGAATTGATTTGTAAGAACACCCGGCTTGGTAACTACCAACTTCTGAACCGGATAGGCAAAGGCCACCTGGCCGAAGTATGGGCTGCCCGGCAAACTGGCCTGGGTTTGACGGTTGCCTTAAAAGTAATTGCCGATAAGCAAGGAAATAATTTAATCGGCCAGTTTGAAAAGGAAGCAGCCTCGCTGGCCCAGCTTGAACATCCTAATATTTTGAACCCGGTTGATTACGGGTACACCGGGGAATACCTGTACCTGGCGATGCCGCTCGCCCCTGGCGGTACCCTGGAAGAACGGCAAAAAATCCGGCGTTTTAGCCGGGCCGAGGCTTTCCAGATTTTCGACCAGCTTTTAGCCGGTTTAGCCTTTGCCCATTCTAAGGGCGTTATTCACGGCGACTTAAAACCTTCGAATATCCTTTTTCTAACCGGCGATTTTAACCGGCTTGCGCTAACCGATTTTGGCCTGGCCAATACTTTGCGCCTTAATGAAGATATTTCTCTAACGCTAACCGGGACGATTACCGGCGCGCCGGAATATATGGCCCCCGAACAATTTACCGGGCAAACCAGCCAGGCCAGCGACCAGTACGCCGCCGGGGTGATTTTATTCGAACTGCTAACCGGCCAGCAACTTTACCAGGGCGCTACTACCTGGGAACTGGGTATGCGGCACACCAACGACCCGTTGCCTTTACCCCATCCCGACCTCCCGGCAAGCCTGGAACCTTTTTTTGCTACCGCCTTAAATAAAAGCCCACAGCGAAGGTTTAAGAATATACCGGAAATGAGAGCGGCTTTTGCCAGGGCGGTGGCCCGGCTTTCCGCCGAAAAACCGGTCATACTACCTTCTAACCCCACTTACGCGGCTATCGGCCAAAACCTCTACCCGCAGCAGCCTCCCGCAACCCGCTTTACGGACACTTCCCCGGCCCCGCGAGTCCTGGCGCTGCCGGCCCCGGCGAAGGCGCGGCCCTCAAAGGCAGGGGTGGTCAGGCGCAGCCGAAACGGCCATATACAACGAAATCTTTTATTGTTTTTAGCCGCGCTGTTAGTGGTTTTAGCCAGCCTGTGGCTAATCTTACAGCCGCAAATCCTTTTACTGGTGGGGGCTTTAAGGTAAACCGGAATGGCGCGGGATTTTACCGGGGAAGCGCAAAGCAACTTGAAGCTTGCAAGTGATTTCAGGTGAATGGAATGGGTAATAACAGAAAATTAATCATAATTTTAAGCTTTCTTTTGCTGCTTTTTAACCTTATTCTGGCGGCCTGCGGTGAAAGTTCGGACAACTCTAGCGGCAATTCTAAGCCGCTAGACGCCACCCCTGCCGGCAGCGTCGCGCCCCCGGCTACCTCCGGCCCTCTCGAGACCGCTACGGCAGCTATCCAACCGGTTGTTTCGCTCCCGCAGGTTCCGCCGACCGTTACCCCCTTCCCAACTTCTCCGGCGGTTACGGCAAGCCCGGCCTCGCCTACCCCCGACCCTGAGCTCAATAGCGCGGCCCCGAACCAGGGCCAGGTCCAAACCCTCCTTGTTCAACTGTGGGATACTTACAAGGGACGGTATATGCAGCAGGACGGGCGGGTGCGCGACCCCCAGAGGACGGATATAAGCACTTCCGAGGGAGAGTCCTATGCTTTACTTCGTTCGGTCTGGCAAGACGACCGCGCCACCTTCGATAGGGTGTTAAACTGGTCGGTCAATAACTTGCAAAAGCCGCGAGGCGATAAACTTTTTGCCTATCTCTGGGGTAAAGCGGCTGACAATAGCTGGAAAGTGCTTGATTCTCACGCTGCAACGGATGCCGACCAGGATATAGCTTTAGCCCTGCTTTTGGCTTCCGAGCGGTGGAACGAACCGGCTTACTTGAACCAGGCTCTTGAAATCGTAAATGACCTGTGGGATAAAGCGATAGTAAACGTGGCGGGGCGTCCCTACCTGGCAGCCGGGGATTGGGCTACCGCCAGTCCTCGCCCGGTCTTGAATCCCTCCTATTTTTCGCCCTACACCTACCGCCTGTTTGCCCGCGTAGACCCGAATAAAAATCACGACTGGAACGGTTTGATAGATACTTCTTACCAGGTGATTAAAGATTGCACGGCAGCTTCTTTTGATGAAGGCAAACCCGGCAAACTTCCTCCCGACTGGTGCGCCATTGATAAAACTTCCGGCTCGCTGGTTTCAGCGGCAGACCAGGGTAAAGATTTTGACACTAACTTTGGCTATGATGCTTTTCGGACCCTCTGGCGGGTGGCTTTAGATTACCGCCTAAGCGGTGATAAGCGGGCTTTAAGTTTTTTGCAATCGCTGGATGTCATTCGCGAAGACTGGGCTAAAACCCAAAAACTGGCGGCAGTTTACGACCACTACGGTCAACCAAAGGAGACCCAGGAAGAACTTAGCATTTATGCGGGCGGCGGGCTGGCCCTTTTTACGGTGTTGGACCCTAAACAGGCCGATAAACTGGTCAACACCAAATTGTTACCTCCCTTGCTTAAAACAGGGCAGGGTGATGACCCGGACCCGGCCCATAGTGACCCGGCCCAGGGAAGAACTTATTATGCCCAGAACTGGACCTGGTTCGGCCTGGCTTTTTATGCGGATAAACTACCCTTGCAGTATTAAATTAACCGTCCTATTTATTGGCGGCGGCCGGCCAGATGCCGGGAACTAGAAAGGTTAATAATGTTGTTCAAAATTAAAAAACCAGCCCACCCCGACCAACCGGGCTATAAACAAATTGAGGATTATAAATTATTATTAAAACTTAACCAGGAGGGCGACCCGGAATTATGGCAGGCCCAACCGCTTAAACCTCAATTGCAAAGGTTTGGTCTTGTGACGCTTAAACCGGTACCCTTAAATTCTGTTTCTCCGGGGCAAGCAGCTTTCAGCCTGGAAAACTTTCACCGGCTGACGGAAGCCCTGGCGCTGCTTCGCCACCCTACTATCTGGCCTTTGCTGGACGCTGGAACCAGCCAGAGTTCCGGCTACCTGGTGTTTCCTTACTATTCGAATACAGTTTCTTTGAAGAAGCAACTTGAGCAAAAACCGCTGTCGCTACCGCGAACCATTGATTTAATCACCCAGGTTTTAGAGGCTTTATCTTTTGCGCATAAACACGGTGTTTTACACGGCAACCTGACGCCTTCTAACATCTTTATTATGCCTAACGGCCAGGTAAAAGCGCTTAATTTTGGGATAGGGAAATTTGATTTTGATACTAACGGAGTAAAGCTTTCGCATCTGGCGGGCGCTTCTCCCGAATATATGGCCCCTGAACAGTTTTTAGGTTACGGCGACTTCACAAGCGACCTTTATTCGGCGGGTATTGTGATTTACAGGCTGCTTGTGGGCGAGCTTCCTTTCAGGGGCCAGCACAAGTTGGAGATAAGCCGGCGGCACCTGAACGAGCAATTACCTTTAAATGAAAAAATACCTGAATATTTGCAATTCTTTCTTGACAAAGCTTTGCAAAAGCAACCTGGAAAACGTTTTGCAAATGCCAACCAGCTGCTCAAAACCTTCCGGCAGGTTGCCAGTACTTTACCCATTCAACTGACCGCCGAATTACCGGGGTTTCAGCCCGATAAGCCGTTAAATTCGCTCCGGTTGTCCGGTTTGCGGTAGTCGAATAGCAAAATTGGCGCCGCCCCGTTACGGAACCTTTTATTCTTACCCCAGGACTTCAAGCGAGTTTACAAGGATGTAGGGTATGCCGAGGTAACCGTTCCAGGGAGTGGTATTGCGTAGGACCAGGGTATTTCCATTTAGAAGCAACGCGCCGGGCGGGATAGTTACCTTGAACTGACCCCAGTAGCGGCTTGTTCCGCCTTCCCCGTTATCACCGTCCGGCGCGTCAGGAAAGAGGTCGGCCCCATCAAAAATAGTGATGCCGTTCAGGACGATTTGTAAATTACAGTGGTCCACTCGCTCATCGTCCAGGCCGCTTAAAAGAATTGTGGCGGGGCCGGTAGGCAGGGCTGTAACATTAAAAGTTAGCTGGCCCTGGTTATAACCGCTGCCGCTGCCGTAAAGGGCAATTTCAGCCCGGCCATAAAGGGTACCGTCCGGGCGCTTATAACTGCCTTGCAGAAGGTAAGGATTTAATTTACCGCTGATTGATGCGCCGGAAGGAACCTTTGGCGCAG
>CADDZM010000250.1 GCA_902812345.1 Chloroflexota bacterium
GCGGAAGGTCGCTCGCGTCCGGGTGTGGTGGGAGCGGGGAGGTGGCCGGTTTTTCGATGGCAAAGCCCAGCAGGTTTGCCAGGGCCCGAATTGTCTTGTTGCCGCCGGCAATCGTGAGGTTGATATTTTCGGCGCGGACGGCGTTACGCAAGGTCGTGAAGCTGTTGAGGTCTTGCAAGGCGTGGGTTTCGACGGGCAGGACCAGCACCACGTCCTGGGAGTTATAGTTTTTCAGCCGGGCGGTAATTCCCTCTAAATCTTCATCCGGTTCAACTGGCAGTCGTACAGCCATAGACTGGTCTCCTTTTGCCCGCCGGTCAGCCCGGCCACCTCAACGCTCCTGTATGTTAAAGCAGAATTAAACGCTGGCAGATAACCCGTTTTCAGGCGGGCCACCCGCCGGTACTATTGATAAAACTTTACCTGGACCCGTTGCCAAGTTGACCCTTAACCAGTTCGGGAGCCAGCGCCAGCGCCCCGGCCAGTTTCGCCGGGTTCTTGCCGCCGCCTTCAGCCCGGTCGGGACGACCGCCGCCCCTGCCTTCCAGGAAGCTTGCCATCGGGCTGAGCAAGTTCCCGGCCTTGACGCCTTTCGCTACCACGTCCGGCGTGACCATTACGAGCAGGCGCGGCGCGCCGTCAATAACCGCGCCAAGAGCCACCACGCCTGACTTCAGGCTGTCCCGCAGGTTGTCGCCGACTCCGCGCAAGACTTCTACCGTGGCGGCGTTGACTTCGGTCGCCAGCACTTTAACCCCGTCAACCTCCTGGGCGCGGCTCACCAGGGAACCGGCCTCGGCCTGGGCCTGTTTCTGGCGCAGTTGAGCCAGTTCGCGCTCGAGTTCGCGGAGGCGCTGGCGCGTCCCGGCGGCTTCTTCGGCCAGCCGTTCGGGCCGGGTCTGCAGAACGCTGGCCGCCTGGTTGACCAGCCGCAACCGCTCCTGGACGTATCGCTCGGCCCCGCGGCCCGTGACCGCCTCAACCCGGCGCACCCCGCTGCTGACGCTGCCTTCGTTCGTGATAACCATTAGGCCAATCTGGCCGCTCCGCCACAGGTGGGTGCCGCCGCATAACTCGGTCGAATAGTCGCCAATACTGATGACGCGGACGCGCTCGCCGTATTTCTCGCCGAACATCATAACCGCGCCGCTTTTTTTAGCTTCTTCGAGCGGCATTTCGCGGATTTCCACCGGCAAGTCGTCGCGGATTTTCGCGTTTACAATCTGCTGGATTTGCTCCAACTGCTCGTCACTTATGGCCTCGTGATAAGTGAAGTCGAAGCGCAGGCGGTCCGGCGCGACCAGCGACCCGGCCTGCCCGACCTCGTCGCCCAGCACGTCTTTAAGGGCGCGGTGCAGAATGTGGGTGCCGGTATGGTTGCGGGCGGTATCCAGGCGGCGGCTTTCCTCGACCACGGCTTCAGCGCTATCCCCGGTGGTAATAAATCCGTCGGCTACCCGGCCCTGGTGGACAATCAAGTCGCCCAGCGGTTTGTAGGTATTTTCAACCGTAAAAGTGCCGGTTTCGGTCTTGATATAGCCTGTATCACTGACCTGCCCGCCGCTCTCGACATAGAAAGGCGTTTCGGCCAGGACCACTTCAGCGTCCTGACCGGCCTCGGCGGAAGTGACTTTCTTACCATCAACGAAGACACCCAGCACGGGCGTATCAAAGACCGTGCCTTCGTAGCCCCGGAAAGGCGTGCTGGTGACGCCGAGGGCTTTGTAGTCGTCCAGGTTTTGCCGCTCAATCTTAAAGCGGTCGGTCCGGCTGATGTTGCGGTGCCGTTCCATGGCCGCCCGGTAGCCTTCCAGGTCAACCGTGTAGCCGCGTTCAGCCGCCAGTTCGACAATCAGGTCAATCGGGAAGCCGTGCGAGGTCACCAGGTCAAAGGCGTCTTCCCCGCTAATCCGTTTCTGTTCGTTCGCCGCTTCGTCAAGGTCTTCCTCAATCGGCGCGACGTTATTCTGCCCGGCGGCAGTTGGGGCCAGCGGGTTTACGCTCATGAGGACTTCCAGGCGGTTGAGGCCGGTCTGCAAAGTGCGGCCAAAACTTTCTTCTTCCATCTCGATAACCCGGAAGATATGGTCGCGCCGCTGGTACAATTCAGGGTAAAACTCGCCCATCTCGTCCATAACGACCCGGGCGGTCTGGCGCAGAAACGGTTTTTCGACGCCTAGCAAGCGGGCGTGCCGGATGGCCCGCCGCAAAATCCGGCGCAGCACATATGAGCGGCCCTCCGTACCGGGCAGCACGCCGTCGGCAATCAGGAAAGTAACCGCCCGGCTGTGGTCGCCAATAACCCGCAGTGAATAGTCGTTTTTAGGGTTCTGGCCGTAAGTTTTGCCAGTGACTTCCGCCGCTTTCCAGATAATCGGCTGGAAAATGTCGGTGTGATGGACTGAGTCCTTGCCCTGCAAGACCATTGTCAGGCGCTCGAAGCCCATCCCCGTATCAATATTGGGGTGGGCCAACGGCTCGTCCCGGCCGCCCGGCAGGCGGTTGTACTGCATAAAGACCAGGTTCCAGATTTCCAGGTAACGCGGGGAAATGCCCACTTTAGCGTCCGGGTTGGGGTCGAACTCCGGGCCGAGGTCGTAATAAATTTCGCTGTCAGGGCCGCAAGGGCCGGTCTCCCCGGCAATCCACCAGTTATCTTCAAGCCTTACAATACGGCTATCCGGCACGCCGATTTTTTTAGTCCAGATACGGTAAGCCTCGTCATCGTTCGGGAAGATGCTCGGATAAAGCCGGTCTTCGGCGAGGCCGTAACGCTGGGTCAGGAGTTCCCAGGCGAAGCTTATAGCCCCTTCTTTGAAGTAGTCGCCCACCGAAAAGTTACCCAGCATTTCGAAAAAGGTCAGGTGGCTTAAATCGCCCACTTCATCAATATCAGGCGTGCGGAAACACTTCTGGATAGTGGTCAGGCGGTTGCGGGGCGGTTTTTGTAGCCCTAAGAAAAAGGGAATCATTTGCTGCATACCGGCCGTGGTTAGCAGGACCGTCTTATCCTCCGCCGGCGGCACCAGCGAAGATGAAGGGAGTTGGAGGTGGTTTTGCTCGACAAAGTAATTAACGAAGGTTTGCCGAATTTCGCGACTACGCATATAAAATACAATCCTCTCAAAGATAGCTCGTAATATTGCTACCAGGCATACCCTGATTACTATTTTTGGATACTAATTTTTAACCTCTATATTTTAACATATCTCGCCCTCAGGTTCTATTGACCGAACCACCCAACTGAATTATGATTGGTGGGTAATATCTAACTTTGATTCAGGAAGCTAAACAATGAGTGAACAACCCGATAACTACCCGCAATCGCTGGCCGGTACTGAGGTCAGCCAGCCCGAAAACCTGCCCCCGACACCTGCCGCGCCTCCGCCCGCTCAACCACCCGAACCCGCCAGACCTGCCGTTAGGAGCGTCCGCACCGACCGGTTGAGCCTGTTCCTGGGCGTCTTTCGCTGGGTCTTTTTCCTTTTAATGGCCTTCATCGCCGGTATCTTTTTTGCTATTTTCATGCAGACCCGCAACCTGCAAGGCACGCCCCTGGCCGTCGTCCAGAAACCGATTCTCGATTGGAGCGGTATCCCGGCGGACGCTCAGCCGGAATGGCTGGTCTTGCAGCAAGCCTTCAGCCTGATAGACCAGAACTTTTACGAGCAGGACAAAATAAACCACAAAAATATGATTTACTCGGCGGCGGAAGCGGCCATAGCCTCGCTCGGCGACCGCTTTACCGCTTTTAACCGCCCCCAAATCGCCCAGGCCAACGACGACCATATTACGGGCAAGTATGTCGGCCTGGGGGTCACGCCCGAAATCAAGGACGGTAAATACGTGGTCAAGCGGGTTATTTCTAACAGCCCTATCGAAAAAGCCGGTATCAAAGAGGGGGATGTGCTGGTAGCCATTAACGGCGTTCGGTTGCCAATGCCGATTACCGACCCGGTGGCGGTTTCGGACCAGTTGCGCGGTCAGGTCAACACCAAAGTCAAGCTAACGTTTAGCCGTCCAGCGGATAACAACAAGGAAACCGAGTACGAACTGACCCGCCAGGAGCTTATCGCGCCTTCAGTGGACGCTATGATGATTGACGACAACCTGGCCTACATTGATATGCGGCAGGTCTTTGGCAGCAACACTATGGCCGAGTTCGACCAGAAAGTGGGGGCGCTGGCTAAAAACAACAACCCGTCCGGCTATATCCTGGACTTGCGAGGTAACGGCGGCGGCCTGACCGATACGGCCCGCCAGCTTCTCGGCCGCTTCCTGGATGGCGGCGTGGCTTACTACGACGATATCCCAACCCAGAACGTGCATATGCGGCCCGAAGACGTTATTACCAGCGCTGATCTAAAGATTTATGACAAGCCAATGGTGGTGCTGACCGACGGCGGGACCGCCAGCGCCAGTGAAATCACGGTCGGCGCTCTCCGCGACCGCAAACGGGCGACTATCATCGGGGAAAAGACCTACGGTAAAGGGGTGGCCCAGTATGTCATCAAGTTGGCGGATAACTCGGCCTTGCGGGTGACTTTCGAAAGCTGGTACACGCCCAACAAGACCAATATGACCGAGACCAAAGGCATTACGCCCGACATCGTGGTAACGCCGACCGACCAGCAAAAGCAACTCGGCCAGGACCCGCAACTCGACCAGGCTATCCAGTTTTTAACCAAACAAAGCTAAGAGGCTTGAAAAATAATTCTGGCAAATAAAAAAGGACCGGGCTTTCGCTTTTTGGAAGCCCGGTCCTTTTTTATTTATAATTTTAGAAACCAACCTTTATCTTGAAGTTTGCCGCATCTGGCGGGACTTCAAATACTGTAAAACCTTTCCCACTAAAAGTTGGTTGTATAGATAAATCTTCTTTGTAGCCATTAAAACCAAGAGCAAAACTCACATCAAAATTATCAGAGCTGCTAAAAGTTCTACTTTGTCCATCAATTAGCCTGATAATAGCAAACCCTTGTGGTTTTGAACTGCTGTTATAAAGATCATAACTTACAACTAGGAAAACGCCTTGTGATTGGATGGGAGAACCATCATAATTGTAAATCTGGCTAAACCTGTCCACTTTGGTTACAGTAACAATCAATCCATCTTCATTACCGGATTGCCCAATTAATTCCTGGCCGGAACCGCCAACTCTAATACCGGCTTCTTTTGGTTTGTTGCGAGCTTCACTTGTAAGCTGCTTATTTTGAGCATTTTGTTTTGCCAGTTCAGTGATGTTACCAACTACTGCTTGCGTGCCTGGAACATTAGGTGTAATTGTAGCTGGCCGTTGCGTTACAGTTGGGCGTAAGGTAGGAGTTAGTTTTGCGGTTGGGTCAGGCCGTTCTGTTGGTGTTGATTTAACTTCATTCGAAGAAGCAAGCGCCGCAAAAGTGGGAGTTGAACTAGATACAGCAACATTTGTTGGTTGGACTGTCGGTGTAACATCCTTCTTCGAAGCAGCACTTCCAATAATTACAATAATTAAAACAACTCCAAAAACTAATAACGTAGTAGCCCACCAGGGCCATTGTTTCTTCGGTTCGGGTGCGCCACCAAAGTAGCCAATTTGTGGATATTGGGTTTGTCGCGGGTTGTTCTGCACAGGTGTATTGAAAGGCTGGGTTGATTGGCTCTGCTGTTGCTGTGGATAAAATGGCGACTGGTAATATACCGGGGGTTGCTGTGGCTGCGGATAAACAGGTGGTGGAGCCTGATTGTAACCTGCTTGCGGGGAGTTAAAAGGCTGTGTCAGTTGAGGGTTTTGCTTAGGAATAGAAGAATTACCCCACGGGTCTTGTGGTTGTGTCATGGCGCTGCTCCTGATTGATAATTGTTAACTTCGCTGTTAAAAGCTATTAAATTTTTCAAGGAATATAAGAAAGTGTTAGCAAGCTAATTATATATCATTTTTAATAGAAATGCATTAATTTTTTGACTTATTTAAAATTAAAGACGAACCCTCCTTGTTTTGCTTCGGGTTCGTCTTTTATTTTAAATCTACCTTACTTTACTATGTCGCGCCGCCGGAAGCGGTAAACGGCTACTCCGATAAAGACGATACTCAAAACTACCATCACAATCTGCGGGGTCCAGTGCAGCCCCTCGACCAGGGGTTGGCCGTACTGCTTGAATACCGACAGGTTTGTAAGGGCCTCCGGCAGTTTGAGGGTATCGTTGAGGGCATTGGTCAGGTAGCTGAGGATTACAAGCCCGGCGGTTACACTGACCGCCCAACCCGGCCCAAAAGCAGCCATGACAAAACCTATCGCTTCAATGATTAAGCAGATTATCCACAGCCCGAAGAAAGCAGCCAGCGTGTTTATGGCGCTTACCGGCACATTAAAAATCCAGGTACTCAGGCCGAAAATCACGCCGACCAGTCCCACCATCAAAGCCGACGATACCAGCGCCACCGCGAAGTTGGTCAGTAACAGCCGCCAGCGCGGTTGAGGCGTGCTGAGGACCAGTTCTAACCGGCCTTCGTTTTCTTCCGAGGTCCAGTTTGCGACCTGCACCACTGCATAAGCCGCTACCAGCAGCACCACGAAAAGAAAGATAAACAGGCTCAAGAGATTTTCGTTACTGGTCAGGTTTAAAAAGCCCAGCGCTTTGAAAATATCAATACTGTTTAACAAATCTTGCATGGAGCTTTTCAGGTCATCGAAGGCCGAAAGAATGAGCAGGGTGTAAGCCGAGATAGCCAGGCTCCAGATTAAGACCCCCGGTAAAGCCGTGCGCAATCCAAAAGCGAAATTATTGGACAACCAGAACTGGTTGGGTTCAACCTGCGGCCTGGCAATTCTGGCTGGAGTTGGCCCGCCGCTTTTGAAAAGTTTTAATTCAAAGAAACCGTTATGGTCGCGCTGCCGGTACATCCATAAGGCTATTCCGACTACCAGGACCACCAACACGGCCAGGACCGTTATCCCACCCCAGTTGGCGCCAACGCTGCGGGCCAGGGGCTGGCTCAAACCGGCATAGTAATACGGGTTTATATACTGGGTCCACTGTAACGATTCCACGTTGGCGACCAGGTTATTAAGCAGATAAGCTCCGGCCATAATACCCCCGGCCCAACCCGCCGCCGCTTTGCGGGTGGTAAGCTGGCCGAAAAGCAAAGCCAGGCCGCCAATGACGAGCGCGCCGAGCGCCCAGTTGAGGTGCGCCAGAAGAGCGCCCACCGGGTCAAGCTCTACCTTCGCGGCGGCCGCGCCGCCCAGAATGCCCAGGAAACTAAGGGTTACAATCCCCAGCATAGCGACCGTAAGGCCCGCCCATTTCTGAAGAAAGACCGAAATCCGGGTGTGGGGAGTGCTGAGTAGTAAATCAAGGTTGCCCCGTTCTTCCTCGCCGCGAATGAGATTGCTCCCGGCTAAAAGCGCCCAGATGCCGAGCAGGATTGGAATCGCGCTGCCAACTTTGGCTGTAATAAAGCCGCCGAAAGTATCCAGGTCAGAGACTTTGCCGGTTAGAATAGTAAAAGATTCGAATGTTTTCTTGTAGTCCTCGATTAATTTGGCCCGGTCGGGTCCGGGGCCGAACACGCTGTTGTAAGCAGGCCCGTAAACAAGCATTAAGAGGCCCAAACCGCCGCCCCAGATAAGTACCTGGAGCCGGTAATCGCGGAGGGTTTTGAGAAAAATATTTCGTAACATTTTGCCGCCTCCTAGTTGGCCTGTCCTTCGTTACGGTAGTAATCCAGGAAGGTTTCTTCCAGGGAAGGCTCCCGGCTGGTAAAATCAAGCAGGGCATACCTGGCCGCCGTCTTCACGACCTGGTCAAGGGCTTCCGAACGGACCGTACAGCGTAAAACCTGGTGCGAATCTTCCGAGGTAACCTCGACCTGGCCGACCCCCGGCAGTTTTTCAAACTCCTCCACCGGGACCGGCTCGGCAAAGACAAGCTCTAAATGGTGGTTCTTGAGGCCGGTCAGCTCAAGGATATTGCCTACTTTAATCAGTTGGCCTTCCCGGATAATACCCACCCGGTCGCAAATCTTCTCAACCTCGCTCATGATATGGGAAGAAAAAAAGACTGTCGCGCCATCCTGGCGGGCTTCCTCAATCATCTTGTAAAATTCCTGCTGGTTGAGCGGGTCGAGGCCGCTGGTCGGCTCGTCAAGGACCAGGAGGCGCGGGCGGTGCATAAGAGCCTGGATAATGCCGACCTTTTGCTTGTTGCCGCGTGAATACTGGCGAAACTTCCGGTTGAGGTCGAGTTCCAACCGGTCGGCCAGGCTCTTGATGCGCGACCATTCCACGCCGCCGCGTAAATTAGCAAAGTATTCCAGGGTTTTGGCCCCGGTCAGGCCGGGATAAAGTGAAAACTCGCCGGGCAGGTAGCCGGTATGCTTCCTTATTTCCAGGCTGTCGCGCTGGCTGTCGAGGCCGAGCAGCGATACCTCTCCGGCGGTCGGTTTAATCAGGTTCAAAAACATGCGAATAGTCGTGGTTTTGCCCGCACCGTTTGGCCCCAGAAAGCCAAAAACTTCGCCTTCGCGGACTTCGAGGTTTAAACCGGTAACGCCGCGAACCTGTCCATAACGTTTGGTCAAATTCCGGGCCTGAATTGCCAGGCCGGTGGTCGGGTTTGGCCGGTTTGCTCTTTCCACCTGCGATACTGTGCTCATCTGAGTTGACCTCTTTTTGACATTTTTCAAGTCGTGACCAGGTGGTCACAAAACTATTATATACCATAATGCAAGAGGGGCTAGGTCCAAAGGTTCCGAAAATAATTAGACTTTAGTCTTATTTCATATGCAAAAATTTTGAGGTCAAAAAGAAAAGTTATAAGGGAAAGTAAGGATAGCAAAATATTAATATGGCCCATATCTTGCTAAACTAATAGTTATACTACAAATAACTCGCAGGATAATGCTGTCCTGGAGTTTTAAATCGAGGTATGAATTATAAGCGGCAAAAATTGCTGAATGAGGAGTCAAATGACTGCGTTTATTGCGGTTGAAAATCAACCCGAAAATATTACTAATGACCTGCATCCAAAATTAATTGAAAAAATTTTCTCGGAAGTCTACAAAAAATTAAGCGATAAAGCCCACGTCCCAACCGCCACTTACCGGCTGCAATTCAATAAAGATTTTACTTTTAACCGGGCAAGGGAAATCGCAGGTTACCTGGCCCGCCTGGGTATAACCGACCTTTATGCATCACCTTATTTCAAGGCCCGGCCCGGCAGCATGCACGGCTACGATATTGCTAACCATAACGAATTAAACCCTGAAATCGGCACGCGGGAAGATTATGACGCGATGGTAGAGGAGTTGCACCACCAGGGGATGGCCCAGGTTCTCGATACCGTCCCGAACCACATGGGCATCGGTGAACCGGGCAATATCTTCTGGATGGATGTGCTTGAGAACGGGCGGTCTTCGGTCTACGCCCCGTTTTTCGATATTGACTGGAATCCTATTAATACGAAAT
>CADDZM010000251.1 GCA_902812345.1 Chloroflexota bacterium
CGTTCCCCGGCGCTCTCCCGCCGGGACCGGGCCGCGCGGTCAAGTTCCACCACCTGGGAAAGCGGTAAAATAGCGGCCAGGCGGCGAAACGGCCCTTTGTTCTGCGAATAGCCGAGGGCTTCCAGCGGCCCGGCCCATAACTCCTGGGCGGCAGTCGCGTCTTCGCCAGCAGGATCGGCGGCGCAGGCCGTTTCAAAAAGAAGAGCCTTCTCCTCGAAACGCTGCTCGCCTAAACGCTGGACCTTTGCAAGCACCTGCGAAAGTTCGGTGTGATGCTCGGCCACCCGGTCGCAGCACGGCCCTTCGCTTTCGGAGAGCGAACCGAGCCGGGTGCCGCTATTCCGGGCGGCTTCCAGGGTCTTTAGCAACTGGCGGCCGCTCTGCCGGAACAAAGGCAAGAGCGCCAGCAGCGGCAAGACCCGGCCCTGCTCGGTGGCCGCGCCTGCCGAATTATCTTCCAGGGTCACCTGTAAAATGACCTCGTTGTAGCGGCGGTCGGTGTGGTGGCCGTGTAAATTCCAGTCGCCGCTCCGCAGGTGCAACTCCACGTCCCCTTTGAGCAGTTCCGGCCCGACCCGCAGCAGCGCGCCCTTGAAATCGGGGCCAAAGCCGCCGCTCCAGCGGCCCCGGTAAATCACTTCGACTTCCCGGCCCCCGGTCGTTTGCAGCCGGAAATTTTCGGGCCAGAGTTGGGCGTTCCAGACTAAGGCCAGGTCGTTCTCGCTCATCTGCCAGCGATTGCTGCCTTCCTGGATGGTCAGCACCGGCTGAGAAGAATTTTCCGGCGGCAACAAATCTATTTTCGTGACCGGGACAACCGGGGTTAAGTCCGGGGTAACCAGGGGGGCGGCGGTTTCAGGTAAAGCCGGTTGGCCGGTTTGAACCCGGGTGGTTTCTGGCTGGATGGGGACCATCCGGATGGTTTCAGATGGCGGTAAGAGGGTAGGCGCAGGCGCGGGAACGGGAATTACCGGCGGAGGGCTGGCCGCCGGGCGCTTTTTAGGGGTAGATTGGGAAGGAACCCGGCCTTTGCGGGCGGGTAAGGGGTAGATAAAATTACCTTGTTCGTCGTAGGGCATAGCCGTGCTCTTTCTACTACCCTGCAAAAAAAGCGAAATTTTATAAAAGCTTATTTAACAATGCGGTTGTAAACCTGAAAAAGCAAGCAAGGGGCTGAAACAGGCGGCGTGCTCAGGCGATTTAACGAGCCAGCCGCTGTTTTAGCAAATCTATCGTTTCGGGCGGGACAAACCGGGCGCCGGGCGAGGTTAACTGCCCGCCATCGGAACGACCGTGAAAATCGCTGCCGCCTGTCGGCACCAGGTCGAATTTCCGGGCCAGGCCCAGGATGCGTTCGACTGTCTCCTCGGGGTAAGTGCCGTAAAAAGTTTCGATACCGGCCGCCCCGGCTTTCGCGGCCAGTTCGACCACGGCCTCCATATCGGGGGTGTAGGTCGGGTGCGCCAGGACCGCTAACCCGCCGACCGAGCGGATAAGCTCGATAGCCTGCTCGGTTGTGACTTTTTCGCTGTGGACGTAAGCCGGGCCGTCGTTACTGATATAGCGGTCGAACGCCTGGCGGACCGTTTCGACATAGCCGCGCTCTTTGAGAGCCTCGGCGATATGGGGCCGCTGCGGGGCCGCGTCCCCGGCGATTTCCAGCACCCGCTTATAATCGAGCGGCATCCCCAGGCCAGCCAGCTTTTTAACAATCGCCTCGGCCCGCCCGTAGCGGTTATAGCGGAACTTTTCCAAATTCTGCTGGAAAGTCTGGTCCTGGTATTCTAAAAAGTAGCCCAGCACGTGGACTTCCTTGCCGCTGTACTCGGCGCTCAGTTCGATGCCCGGAATGACTTCCAGGCCGAGGGCTTTGCCGACTTCCCCGGCCCGG
The DNA here is from genome assembly GCA_902812345.1 of Chloroflexota bacterium. Classification (GTDB taxonomy): domain Bacteria; phylum Chloroflexota; class Chloroflexia; order Chloroheliales; family Chloroheliaceae; genus 54-19. The sequence continues at coordinate 1,892 of CADDZM010000251.1, forward strand.
TCCAGGGCAGCGGTGGTGTCGTGGTCGGTCAGGGCCAGCGTTTTAAGGCCGACCGAGGCCGCCAACCGCATCAGGTCGTCCACCGGGAGGGTGCCGTCCGAGGCGGTGCTGTGCATATGTAAATCTATGGCGCTATTCATCAAATTTTGGTTTCGTTTTGCTATTATATCAAACTAGCCGGTAAACAGGGCGGCCCCGGTCAGGCCCGAAAAATCGCCCAGGCCGGTGCGAGTAATTTCAATCGTGCTGGCGGGCAGGCGCAAGGCCTCGAATTTAGCCTCACGAGTCGTTATTTCAAACAGGTAATCTACCGCTTCCATCAGGCCGCCGCCGAGGATAAGCCGCTCCGGGTTGTAGAAGTTGATGACCGAGGCCAGGCCCAGCCCTAAGAATTCGGCGGCTTCCCGCACCACGTGCTTGACCAGTTCGTCATCGGCCTCGATAGCCCTGGCGATAATTTTGGAGCGAATCGCGATGCTGCTGGCCGCGTTCGGGTCGGGGATAGTGCCTTCTTCGGCCAGTAGTTCGGTCAGGATGGATTTGCGGCCCCGCTTGAGTTCGCCCAGGAGGGTGCGAGTAATGGCCGTACGAGAAGAATAAGCTTCCAGGTGGCCGCGCCCGCCGCAACCGCATAACCGGCCTTCCGCGTTAATGACTATGTGGCCGATTTCCCCGGCGGTCCCGGTCGCGCCTTTGCGTAACTGGCCGTTCTGGACAATGCCGCTACCGATACCGGTGCCAATAAAGACACATACGAAATCAGGGCAGCCGACCCCGGCCCCATATTTTAATTCGCCGAGGGTGGCCGCTTCCACGTCGTTACCCAACGCTACGGGCAATTTGAAACGGTCCCTTAAAAGAGCGCCCAGGGCGTAGTTTGGTTTAACGCCCAGGTTCGGCGCGAAGACCAGCACATTTTCGGCCCGGTCTACCTGCCCGGCCGCCCCAACCCCGATACCGTTAAAGCGGGTATTGCCCGGCAGACCGCTACCGGCGAGGGCTTCGTCAATGGTATCCCCGATGCGGCGGACCAGGTCATTTTCCTTTTCGTGGTCGCGGTCTTTACCGTCTTTAGGCGCCGGCACGGTCTTTTTCTTGGCGGAACTGACTATTTTGCCGGTCCCTAACTCGACAATGCCAGCCAGAATCTTTGTGCCGCCCAGGTCTACCCCAATTCCGTAGCGTTCCATTTTTATCCCTCTCTGTGGGTTTTGCCGAATTTCCAAATCAGCCCGGTCCTATGCTATAATAACACAAATTAGGGGGCTTGCTGCTTTGTGACCTTTTCCAGCAGGAGCCAGCCTGTGCAAAGCGGAGGTTAAAACCGGCGCGGTTTTAACGCCACTTCAGCGATTGAATTCTTCTTGACAGCGCCACAACGGAACTTTTAGCGCAACCGGGACTTTACTGCAGACGGTTGCCGTTTTAGCGAGTTTGGAAGTTTGCGGCGCTTCAGGCAACCCAGCTTATTGGGTAGATAGAGCAGCAAAATTCATCCAGGTATGAACGCTCTATCCGTATATTCTCGGCCGTTTACCCAAAGTGAAATGTTTTGGGAATTGTAGCTTAAACGGATGAATAGCCGGAGGAAAGTTTGGATTTACACGGAATCGAAGAAAAACCGCCTTCGCAAGTAAGTACTGACCGTATTCAGGTCTATCCACACCCGAAGATTCAAAGACCCCCGGCCGCCCCGAAATGGCGCGTATGGCTGGCCGCCCGGTTTATCCTGGACCTGGCTCTTATCAACGCCGCGTTTATGCTGGCCTACTTTATCCGCTACGGCCTCGAAGTTGGCGCGGAAATCCAGGAGGCAAACCATGTGCCGCTCTCCGATTATTTTGGCAGCATGGTTACTTTTTCGGTCATCTTTTTCGTGGTCCTGCAGTTCAAAGGCTTTTACCGGCTCTCCCGCACGGTAACGCTTATAGACGAACTGGGCATGATTGCCAGCAGCGCCGCCTACGCTGTGTTTGCGATGCTGGCCCTGGTCTTCCTTACCCGCCCCTTATCCATCTCCCGTTTGATGTACCTTTATCTTTTCCCGCTTTCTTTCGCTCTTTTGAGCGTGTCGCGCTATATCGCCCGGCGCATCCGGCAGTACCGACTGCTGCGCGGTAAGGGAGTTAAAAATCTGCTGGTGGTAGGCGCGACCGACCAGGCTACCCGCATTATGCAGGCGATTGTAGAAACGCCTTCGCTGGGCTTGCGCCTGGCCGGGTATATTGACAATGAAACCCGCTTTTCGGAATGGATTATGCCCCTGCGCTACCGCAACGGCGACCCGGTGCCGCATCTCGGCTCTCTCAGCGCCCTGCCCGAACTGGTAACCGCCCGTAAAATTGAGGAAATTGTAGTCGCCCTTCCGGCCAACATGCACCAGACCGTCAACGAGGTAATCAACCTCTGTCATGAACTGGACATTGAATTTACCCTGGTGCCGGATATTTTCGAGTTGCGGGTAAACGCCCTCGACCTCCAACAGCTTAACGGCGTACCGCTAATTGGCATCAAGGATAACCGGCTGACCGGCTTTAATTATGTTGTCAAGCGGGCGATAGATTTCAGCCTGGCCCTGGTCCTGACTATCCTGACGGCGATTCCAATGTTAATAATCGCCTTCGCCATCAAAATCGAGTCGCCCGGCCCGGTCATCTTCCGCCAGACCCGGGTAGGCCGCAACGGCAAGACCTTCACTTTCTACAAGTTCCGCTCGATGGTAAACAACGCCGATGCCCGGTTTAATGACTTATTGAAGTATAATGAAACGGGTGGGGCGACCTTCAAGATGGTCAAAGACCCGCGCCTGACCCGGATTGGCGGGTTTATCCGGCGGTGCAGCCTGGACGAATTGCCCCAGATTTTCAATATCCTGGTCGGCCAGATGAGTTTTGTCGGGCCCCGGCCCGGGCTGGAGCGCGAAGTTGAAAAATACCAGGAATGGCACTACCGCCGCCTGGAAGTCACGCCCGGCCTGACCGGACTGTGGCAGGTGAGCGGCCGCAGCAAACTTACTTTTGACGAAATGGTCCGCCTGGATATTTATTACGCCGAAAACTGGTCAGTGGCCCTGGACCTCAAAATCTTGTTGCGAACCATCCCGGCGGTCCTAAAAAGAGAAGGAGCTTACTAAAGCCAGGGCTGGAAAAGCTGGCGCCGTGACAAAATACCGGCGCAAGCATTTTCGTTCCAGGCCGCATGTCCTTGATGAAAATTGCAATAGTTCATGATTATCTGAACCAGTATGGCGGGGCGGAACGGCTCCTGGAAGCGATTTGCGAGCTTTACCCGGACGCCCCCATTTATACCTCGATTTACAGCCCGGAGAAAGTGCAGCACCGCTTCGACGAGCGCGATATTCGCACCTCTTTCATGCAAAAACTGCCCGGCGTTATTAACCATCACCAGGTTTACCTGCCTTTCTACTCCTTCGCCTTTGAAAGTTTTGATTTATCGGAGTACGACCTGGTAATTAGCAGTTCGTCGGCCTGGGCTAAAGGTGTAAAGACGCCGATTGAAACGCTGCACATCTGCTACTGCCACACCCCCATGCGGTTTGTCTGGCAATTCGACGATTACGCCAAACGCGAGCGCCTCAAAGGGCCGGCCAGGGCTATCTTGCCATTGTTTTTGAACTATGTTAGACTCTGGGACGTTAAATCGGCCCAGCGGCCGGACTTCTACGTGGCGAATTCCCAGACCGTCAGGGAACGGATAGCCAGGTTCTGGCAGCGTGAGGCAGTGGTTATTAACCCGCCGGTGGAGGTGTCAGCGATACCTTACCGGGGCACTCCGCGCCAGGATTTTTATTTGTGGGTGGGCCGGATGGTGCCTTATAAACGGGCCGATGTCGCAATCCAGGCTTTTAAGGAACTGGATTTGCCGCTCAAAGTAGTGGGAAAGGGGCGCGACCTCGAAGCCTTGAAAAAACTGGCCGGGCCGAAAACCGAGTTTTTAGGCTTTGTGCCGGACGAGCAGGTCCGCGAACTTTTCACCCGGTGCCGGGCTTTCATCCAGGCCGGGGCCGAGGACTTTGGGATTACACCGGTGGAAGCGATGGCGGGCGGCGCGCCGGTTATCGCGATCAACCAGTACGGCCCGGCGGAAGTAGTTATTGACGGCAAGACCGGCCTCTTTTTCGACAGGCAGACCCCGGAAGCGCTGGTCGAGGCGGTGCGGCGTTTTGAAGATAACCCGCAAAAATTTAACTCCGATGAAATCCGCCGGTACGCCGAAACTTTCGACCGCAAACTTTTCCTGGAACGCTTCGGAAGTTACGTGAAGGAGCGCTGGGAAGAACACGCCGGGATTCGAGAAACGTTGAACGTAAATACAGAAGCGTTGAATGTTAAACGTTGAACGTTGAACGTGGGGAACATCGAGTTAAGGGATTGTAGCCCTATACACGGGTTGGCATTTCTGCCGATTTTAAAAATATCTGCTTTGAATTTGGGGAATGAAAGTAATAACGCTCAACGTGCCCTTTATGGGCAAACGTTTAGCGTTCAACGAGGTGTTTGACCACATATGGAACTAAGGCGTTACGGGCAAATAATCTGGCGTTACTGGCCCGTGGTGGCGGCGCTGACCCTGGTCGGGGTGATTGCCGCTCTCCAATACTATGTCAGCAACAAACCAACTTTTCAGGCTGTAGCGACAGTTAACGTCACCCAGGACCCTTCGCCCAACGACCCCTATTCCGGGATTTATGCTAACCAGGCTAGCGACTATGTTAATGACGAACTGGTCAAAATTATTACCGGCAACGTCTTTATGAAAGATGTTTCCTCTCAACTAAAAGAAGGCAGCATCAACTTTTCGCCCGACGAACTCAAAGGCATGGTCCAGGTTGAACCTAAAAACCGGACCCTGACCATTACAGCCAGCAACAGCGACCAGAACGCGGCCCTTAAAATCGCCCAGACCGTCGCCAATACCCTGCAAAACTCGGCGGCCCAGTACACCGCGCCCCGCCAGGTGCAGGTTAAAATTATAGATTTCCCGAACCAGAGCAACCTTAACGGCGGTAGAAACGTTCTACTGACAGTGGTGCGGGTGCTGGCCGGGTTCCTGGCCGGAATTGCCCTGGCCTTCTTACTGGGCTACCTGGACAACAAGATAAGAAGCAAGGACGAGGTGGAAGAACTGCTGGGCTTGCCTGTGATGGGCGCTATCCCGGTGGCGAATAAGCTGGAAGCCACCACGGCGACCCAGGCCGTCCCCCAGGATGAAGACCCGATTATCAGCGCCCGGTTAAACTCGACTAAGCTACCGGCCCCGCTGCCGCCTGTGGAAAAACCAGCGCCCTACCTACCCGCCGAGCAACCGGTGGCGCGGCCAGCCGATATTGCGGTCGAGCGGGCCGCCGTCAGCGGCGAAAACAGGGATGGGTCATACTCGATTTCGACCGAACCGGAAGAAGTTGGAGCGACGGTGGCGCCCGCCAAACCGCGCCGCGCCCCCCGGCCCCGCAAAGAACCGGCCCCGGCTAAAGAAGAATTACCGCGCCGTTAACCCGGTCAATAAGGACAGGCTTTGCAGCTAAAAGAAATCCTCAAAATAATAGGCAAACGCTGGTGGTTGGCCCTGGTGGTGGCGGTGGCGGCGATGGTGGTGGCTTTCTTTTACAGCATCGCCCAGCCGAAAATCTACGAAACTACTATTACCATCCTGGGCAAGACCGCTAAACCGGATGTCGGCCTGGATAATACCGTTAAATCCGAAGTGCTGCGCTTGCCGACCCGCTTAAAATCAACCGACCTGGCTTCGAAAATTGACCAGCGGGGCCATTTTGACCTCGGTCCGGACGTTATCGCGGCCAAGATTACCGCCATTCCTAAACCGGATAATTACTTTCTCTTGCTGACGGTAGACGATACCGACCCGGTGCGGGCCGCCGCTATCGCCAATACCGCCGCCGATATTATAAGCGAAGATATTTTGCAGGCGGAAGCGCTGGCCCCGGATGACTCTAAAATTTTCTTTGATAAGACCGCCAAAGCGCCGGTCCCGGACCGCCCTTCGACCCCGCGCACGAACCTGAATACCGCCGCCGCCGGGGCGCTGGGCCTTGTAATTGGCCTTATTCTTATTTTTGTAGTCGATTTTTTTGATACCAGTATTCGGACCCAGGAAGACCTGGAGCGGCAAACCGGCCTGAAGGTGCTGGGAATTATCCCGGCCTGGAAGTCAGGCCCGGCGAACCGGGCCCGGTTCGCGGCGGGCAGCAAAGCCAACCCGGCCCCACCCAAAAGGACCGACGAAGCCGCCGGGGATGCCTGAAACTGGCCGGACGGATTGGCCCAGGCCGCCCAAAATAAATCTATTTGCCCTGATTGAGCCTGAAAACAGTTGAATGCCAAGGAGCTAACAGGCGTGAGCCTTCAAATGAGAAACTTAAACCAGAAACAAACTGCTACCCTCGGTCCTGAAGCGCTGGTCACTTTGATTGACCCGCGTTCGCAGGTGGCCGAGGCTTACCGGACGCTGCGGACTAATATCCAATTTTCAAGCCTGGAAAAGCCGGTCAAAACCCTGCTTTTGACCAGCGCCCGGGCCGGTGAAGATAAGTCGGCGGCGGTCGCAAACCTGGCGGTAACTTTCGCCCAGATGGGCAGCCGTGTTATCCTGGTGGACGCTGATTTGCGCCGCCCGTCGCAGCACTCTATTTTCGGCGCTTCTAATGAGCAGGGTCTAACCGGGACGCTCCTCAACGCCGGAAACGCCGCCCAGTTGAACGGCGCGGGCCGCAACTATTTCCCGCTAAACGAACTCCCTTTAATCCAGACCCAGGTGCCGAACCTGCGCCTTTTGACCAGCGGTTCGCTGCCGCCCAACCCGGCGGAAGTCCTAAACTCGGCCCTGATGGGCGAACTCATCAACCGCCTGGCCGGGGATGCCGATTATGTGCTGTTCGACGCGCCGCCCCTGCTGGCCGTGGCTGACGCCGCCATCCTGGCCGCGCGAGTGGACGCGACTTTGCTCGTCCTTAAAGCCGGAAAGAGCAGCCGCGACGACGCGCGGGAAGCCAAAGAGCAGCTTGAAAAGGTCCACGCCAAAGTGATTGGGACAGTCCTTAACAACGCCCGGCAGACCAAAGCCAGTTACAGCTACTAAAACTTTACCTTTACTTATGTAAATCTGGCAGGGGTTTGAAGCTCCTGCCTTTTTATTTCTGCTAAATTTATTTCTGCTAAATTGGTAAAGATTTGAAGGAGGGAAGCGGGGTTCCCGGCTATATTTTTATTTTTAATTCGTCGCTGGAGCGGAAAAAAGCCAGGCGGTCCAGCCGCGCTTCGAGCAGCCTTAGCCATTGTAAATCGGCTTCGAGGTGTAAAATCGCGCCTTCCAGCAGCAAGAGGCGGGTTTCGCTCAACTCGCGTTCCCGGGGGGGGCGGGGGTCGGTCTCGCCGGGATTGACAAAGATTGCCAGCTTGAGGCGGTGCCCTTTTAACTCTTCCAGGGTTTTTTGCAGGTGAGCCTGTTGCTTCTCGATAATCGTCCAACTGGTGAGGCCGTCGGTATGGCTGCCCACGAC
>CADDZM010000252.1 GCA_902812345.1 Chloroflexota bacterium
ACTCTAAACGGATCAGATATTTTCAGCGCAAACATTTATACAAACATTTATAAAAGAGGAATATCGGGCGCTTCCTGGCCGGGCCAATAAGTGCGGCCGCTTTCCAGCCAGGTCTCGTAAGAGAACAGCCAGGCCGCCGCCACCGCCACCACCGAAGCCGCCGTCGTCTTAGCCGTGAAAGTCTTGTCGCCGGGATAGTAAAGGCAGAGATGACCGTCCGGGTACTGGTGTTTGTAGCGGTTCGAGCCGGGCATAAAGGCTTCGATAACGGGGTTCAGCGGGTAGACTAGCGGCGCTTTGTCGGGAAACTCGTCCGGGTAGCGCACCTCAAGCCGGTAAACATTTCCCCGGTTGGTTTCGAGCGGGCCGAACCAGCGCAGGTAGTCGTCCTGCAACAAAATAAGCTCGAACTGGGGAAAATGCTTCTCCATCACCGCTTTTTCTAGCAGGACGCGCTCCGGGTCGCGCCGGAACCATTTTTCGGGCGGCGGGGGCGGCGGTACAGGTGGGTGGCCGGGAACAGGGAACATGCGCGGCCTGCTTCCTAGAACCAGCGACTTGGTTTGACCCGCAACCCCCCCGGCAGCGGCATATCGTACTGGTGCTGCGGCGGTTGGGCCGGGTAGCCCTGCGGTCCCGGCGGGGCATAACCCGGTTGAGCATAACCTTGCGGCTGACCGTAGACCGGTTGGCCGGGTTGGTAGGGATTTGGTGGCGCTGGCGGTTGCTGCACCAGGTCCGGGGCGTAAAGACGGCCGCTTTTATCTACCACTACCGGGCGGGCGTTTTCAATCTGGGCTTTGAGTTCTTCCAGGGTCTGCCGGGATGACTTTGGTTTGTCGAATTGCCTCATCTTTCACTCCTCTTTATTGCGCTATCTACTTCCAATTTCCTCTTTATATATCTTAATATATCCGAAAATTCTTACACAGCTACGCTTAGTGGTTTAGAATCTGCAAAGCCTCCTGGATGATGTGCCGCAGACCATATTTGTTACTCCAGTAATACACTATTGGCGCATCATATTGCAAATTCTGCGTCCGGCCGTCCGGCAAGGCCAGTTCGATGGCGACCGCCTGGGGCGGCTTGCGGGGATAATCCTCGCTGCAGGATACGTAAAAAAGTAAGTCCTCGCCCAGCCGGGGTACCCGCACCTGGGCCAGGTATTTCTTGTCGCCCAGGAAAATCTGGCCGGTCGCGCCCGGATATTCAAGTTCGACCGCCTGCAAGTTTTCGTTCAGGGCCACCAGGGCCGGGTTGTCGAGCGCGACCGGCTCTGCTTCAATCAGGTCGCGGCTGACCTGGCGGCTGAAAACCGCGCCGGCGAAAACGCCCGGCAATGTCGCCAGCAGCGCGACCGCAATAACCGGCCGCCAGTCCATCGGAAAGCCGACCTGTAGCGCGAAAAAAAGCCCACCCGCCAGCACACCAAAACTCAACATGCCAAGCCAGAGCGGCGAGACCAACCGGAACGACCCGCCCGCCAGCCGCGCCACCAGCCAGAGTTGGACCAGCCAGCCGGTGAACAGGCCCGCTGCCGCTCCAATCGCCAGGGTAAACCAGTCCGGCCAAACCGTTCCCTGCCGCAGCATGGTATCGAGTTGGGCCGCCAGCCCCAGGCCAAGGAGCAAGGCTTCACCCAGAATCAGCCAGCGAAACCGGCTGCGAAGCTTGCCCCGGTTATACCCGACTACCGCCGTTACCTGCGCCATAAAATCCTTTCCCCTGGTCCTTGGCCCTTTTTATAAATAGGGCTTTCACCTGTCACGCCCTTCACGTGTGAGTTTAGCTAGAAATCTAAAATACGAGATTCCTCGACTTCGCTCGGAATGATAAATGTAGAGAGCCTTGCCCCAACCCGGATTATTCACGAAAAGGCGGGCGGCCGGTCACGTTCGGTTCGTGCCACGTGGCCTGCCTGGCGCCAGATTGACGGGCGCTAAAGCCGGGAGTGGCGGCATATCATAAACCGGCGCTTCAACCGGACGGCCCAGCCGGTTCGACTGGATAATCGCCCGCAAGTCCTCGGCGATATTGCCGTAACGCCGGTCAGCCTGGTAGATGGCGCGGGCCAGGTCGAGCCTTTCTTCTTTATCGGTGGTTGCCAGGAGGGTGATGTATTGCTGGGCCAGGCTTTCCAGATTCTGGGCCATCTCGTTCGCGGGGTCAAGGCGCACCGCCAGCACCGCGAAATCGCGAGCGGCCTGGTACTGAAAAGCCTGGCCCAGCCGGTAACTGCCGTCCAGCATCATCCCGACGAACTTCTGGCGAAAGTCAGGGTAAGCCTCGAAATAGCGGCGGGCCGCCGGGGCCTCGACCACCTTATAGAATTCATCGAAATCGGTCGAGCGGAGTTGTTCGCCAATCAGTTCCCGCGCCAGTTCCTCGATGCCGGGCCGCAAACTCTCTTTAGTGGCCGCTGTTTCGTCCAAGCCCAGGTTTATCATGCCATCCTCGGCGGTATTTTCCAGCCGGTCGAAATTCTCCCAGCGTTCGAGCAGCGACAGCAACGCCTGTTCGTAACGGCCTGCCGCCTGCAAGCGATAGACCCCGGCGGGATACAGGACTGGGATTTTGCCCGAAAGCGGCCTGGCAGGCGGTTGCAACTGCTCCGGCGTCGCCATGGGGGCCAGATAAAGGGTTTCGCCGTATAAAATATGGAAGCGGTTGAGCGCGCCGTGCGGCGGCAGGAAGGCATTGTCGCGCTGGCGTTGCAGGATGTAGCGCATGGGACGGCCCTGGCTGTCCATACATTTCAGTTTGCAGGCTTCGATAACCTCCAGCAACAATTGCGAGGCGGAATAATCGCCCGGCACGTTCAAGACCAGCGAGACCTGTTCCGAGTAATCTTTGAGATGAAGTAAAATCGAGCCGGCCATCAAGCGGCGTCCTTTGTGATGTAGCTATTTAAAAAGGCTGACAGTTGTAAAAATACGGACAGATAATATGCCGGTGTTCAAGCCTGGAATTTCCGCTCGAAACATTGATTAAAATGAACGCAAATTTTGTGCCAGGATTAAATTTATGTAATCTCCCCACTACTCCCACCCCTATTTTACCGCTTTTTTACCGCCCTGGCCAGGGTCTGGCCCGGTTTGTCCGACTCCTGGGCGGGTTTTGTCCGTTCTCAGGGACCGCCCCAAAGGCTATATTGAAAGGAGAATTATTTTACCGCCCGCGCCGCCTGTTGCGCAAGGGTTATTTTTGAATGTAGTGAGTTTATGGCAAAACCCTCTCGACTGTTAATGTTCGACCCTGAGACCAATTTCCAGGTGGAAGCCGATTTGCGGACCTGCCTGGAAAAGACCCGCCGCCTGGGCGAAGACCTCGCCAGCCTCAACCGGGCCGGGCAGGATTTGCTTTCGGATATTGGCGGCGTCGGCCTTTCCAAAGCGGCGGTCGCCCAACTCGATAATTTTATCCTGAACCTCGACGGTTTTCTCAGTACCTTGCAAAACTACAACCACCGGATGGTCCGCTACGGCCTGACTACCGGCTACACGCTGGAATACCGTCACAAAGCCGGGGCAGACGGTCATTAAAACTGCTTCTATTTTAGGTAGCGGTATCGGTAACTTTTGAGTTTGAGAGTATTTTATGGCAGAACCTGGGTTGTTGGAAAAAGCGGAGCAGGCTGAGCGGTTGGCCGGGCAATATGGAGAGATGGCGCGTCAGTTTCGCCTCCTGGACGAAGCGGTGGCGGCGTCCGGCCAGGATTTGCAACGCACCAACGAGGGTTTTACTCCTTACTTACTGCGTGATAAATATAAACGGAACCTGGAGGGTGGCCTGATGGGCATCGCTTTCAATCTCGAAAAACTGGCCGCCGAACTGCAGGAGCAGGCCCGCAACTACCGCCACCTCGCCGGGGGCAGCCTGTAGCACTTAATAGACCCCTGTCTCAAATCAACCTCCACTCCCCAAAGGCCAGCCTAACACTTTAAAGTCCCCCTACCCACATGTCATTGTGTAGGGGCTGTATAAAATGAACCCTTGTTAAGGGCGAACGGCACCCTACACAATCTCGCAGGTTGCGTACCGCAAGGGGAATGACTTGCCCGGTACTTTGGCTGGCATAAACCGTAAGCTAAATTTCCCTGGCTTAATCTTTAATTTGTAAGTACAGACCCGCCGGTTAACATTCTTCTCCCCCTTCGTAATTTCGAGCGTAGCCGAGGAATGACAAAGTCCAGGGCTTTGCATTAAATCAAAAACCTGGCTCAAAGCGAGTCAGGTTTAATATTCGCAAGCGCCGGTTTTGTAATTATTGAAGAAAGGGCAAGACCGGCCTAGTTGCCCCCTTTCTTTTTACTTTTCGCGTCGGCGACCTGTTTATTATAGGTATTGGTCCAATCGGTCGCCTGGCTATCAAGTTGCCTGGCGGCTAATTCCAGGTTGGCGGCGGCCCCGGCGAAAAGACCATCCCAGGCTTTGTAAAGTTCGCGGAGTTTATTGACCCCTTCGCCCTGGTCGGTGGTCCAGATACGGCCCGCGATAGTATCCGAGTCCCGGTCAACCCTGGAATACTCGGTTGCCAGGTGGCGGCAGAACTCGGCGGCGGCTTTGGCATCGGCGGCCCGCGATTTTAAGGTTTCATCGGGGTAATGGGGTATCGGTTGTCCATCCGGTCCGGTTGGCGGCATCTTTTCATCCCTCGCAAAAATTTAATCCAATCCAAAAATTCCCAGGGTATTTACGGTTTCTATTTGAAAGCAATATAGACCAGAACTGTCCCCTGCTCCGGCACGTTGGTGAAGCCCAGGTTCCGGGCCTGGTCGGGAGAATAAGCCAGGATGTCAAGCTTTGAAATATTCTGGAAGCGCAAAAAAAACTGCTGTGGCAAAAACTTGCTGGCATTTGACCCGATGACCCCGGCCAACCCGTTCACGCCGCCGCCCCACCCGGCTCCGTAAAACTGCTTCAAGAGCGTCTGCTTGACCGCGTCAGGGCTTTCCGGCACCGCCACGCTCTCGATCAGGACGCGGGGTTGCTTTTCGGCACCATAAGGCCCGTCCGGCGCGCCCTCCTGCATGGCCGGGTAATTTTCGGCAAAGACCGGCGGCGTCGCTATTGGCGTCGTATTGTCCAGGCGCGGGAAAGTCGGCACCTGGGACGGGTCCGTCATAGGGGTCGAGTTGACCAGCGCAGGAGTATTGGTATTGTCACCACAGGCCGCCAGCATCAGCCCGCCCAACGATATTAAGAGAATTGCTTTCATTATTCGCCTGACCATTTCAAAATCACCTCTGTTAATATGCCGCCGGTTCCGGAGAAACCTTTTCTTAAATGTCTAGCAATTAGTGTACCCGGCGGCTTTGGTTTGTCCGGCCTGTCCCCTTTTAGGGAGTAGACATTGGCGTCGGCACCGGAATGGTCGGCCCGGTTGGGCCAGGGGACGGTGTGGGCGAAGGGGCCGGGCCAGGCGTCGCCGTCGGCGTCGAAGGCGTCGGCGTTGGATACGGGGTCGGAACCGGACCGGGCGTCGGCTGCGGCAGGGTTGGAGTTGGATTCGACCCCTGCGGCCAGATATTGGCGGGCGGCCCATTCCCGTAGTCGTAATCGGTTATGCCGGGCAGGACCGGGTAGCGGGTCGAGACCGGCGTAAAGGTGCGGTCGCCAGCGCCGTCTTTGTCCGCGCTCCCGTCGCCATCTACGTCAACCGGCATGGGGGCGTACTCGTCCACCAGTTGGACGGCATAGTTCATCTGCGATGGCGAAGACAGGTTGTCCAGCGGATTCGTCACCACCCCGTAAGAAAGTGAAGTCGGGTCGCCGCTGTTAGCGTAAGAACTGTGGACGCCCGTGCCATCCTGGCTGTCAGAAACGTTGACTTCGACCGGAGCATAGTTGCCCGGCAATTGGTCGTTGACGCGGGGTGGATAGTTGTCGCGCGAACCTTCCCCGGCCTTCTCGATAAAGAACTGGGTTAATTGCGAGATAAAAAGCTTCTTGTCGCTAGCCGACATGTGGTTATAGCTCCAGTAGAGCTTGCCCGCGATAGCCGCGTCCAATATACCGACTTTGGGCGCTTCCGTAAGGAAAATCTTCTCGTAAAAGGGCCAGGCGTTTTCCCCGGCGGCCGGGTAATTGTTCAAAATATCAATGAGTTGCGACTTGAACTCGTCGCTGTCGGTCGGAATGAGGTCTTCCAGGCGCGAACCTAAATCCTGGGGCCGGACCTGGAACAACCAGCCGACCACGTTGACAAATTGCGCCACCACCGGGATGTCCTGCGACCAGTCGTAGAAGCTGTTCTTGATCAGGCCGGAGTCCGCGATATGCTTAAAGACGTTCTTAACGCCGTCCGGGGTCAGGCCCGCCACCAGGTCGCCCGTATCGTAAACATTATAATAATTCACTTTCGGGTTGAGCCTGGCGGTCGAAGGCGGTGCGCCAAAAGTAATGACATTATCGAAGTGCCAGGGATAGGGCGGTACGCGAGTCGTCATGTTGTTGGCGACGATACCGGCCTGACTGTGTCCCACCAGGTCAAAGGCCACCTTGTCGGGGTCGCGTCCCTGCATGAACTGGGCAATCGCCCGGTTCACAAATTTTTCGTAGGAGTTCTGGTCGTACAGGCCGGCCTTGATGGCTTCCGGCAGCAAATTGTTCGGGTCGTTGACGGTGCCTTTCGACTCCGAGCCGACCAACACCACCAGGTAGACTTCGCGGCCGTTGCGGATTTCCGGTTCCCCGGTAACAGGGTCAAGCGCCCGGTAAAACATCACCGGCTTGCCCATCTGGTAGTTGATAAAGGCCAGTTCGGCGTAGGAACGCATGCTCGAAAGGATACGGGGGTTGAGGCGCACGTTTTGGTTGTACCGGCGCATCAAATCGCGATAGACCTGGCTGTCTTTGAGGTTGCTTCCGGCGGGAATACCCAGTTTTTGCCAGATAAGCGGGCTAATCCAGGGGTAGCTTGCCATATAAGCGTCCATCCTATCGCAATAGGAGTTTAGCTCATTTAGGAAGGCGTTAAAATTCTGCAACCCGCTCAGGGCACCGGCCAGGGCGCTCTCGTAATACATCTCGGCCCCGGTCTGGCTGATGATGGCAGGCTTCTGGGTCGCCTGTTTGTTATGATTTCTTTGCGCCGCCCCCCAATTGTCATTGAGGTCCATAAAAGCGTTCCGGGTAACGATTGGATCGTATACGATGCCCATGCCTAATCCGCCTCGCTTCTCTGCCAGCCCGCCACTTTGCCTCTAACGGGCCGGCGCCTTCCAAGCTTACACAAATTTCGGTTCCTTGAACCAGCTTTTTACAATCTCCTGGTACTGCGGCAAAATCCTGGCTAAATGTTCCTCCGACAGCCGCACGCTGTAACGGTTGGCTGCGTTCAGGACAGCCAGCACATCGGCCAGCCTGGAACTGCCCAGCCATTCGTCTACCGCGCTATCCGGCAACCCGCGTAGCGATTGGTAACGGACCAGGTCGAAGATGATTTCCGCTCTAACGCCATCCGCCGACTCTTCTTTGAGGAAGTCCAACAGCCGCTGAACCACCGCGGGGTCATTGACCGCCGCCAGCGCCCGCCCGTAAGCCGCCCGCAACCGGGCGTTACCCCGACCTAACAACTCTTCCAAAACATTAATGGACTCGTCGGTTTTCGAGCGGCTATTGACGTAGCGGACCAGTTGCGTGTTTAGAGTTTCGGCCATCTCGGCGTCGTGCATCAAAGTGGCCCAGGTTAAGCCTAAAACAAGACGCCCAAAGTCCGGGGTCTGCCCCCCGTTTATCGCCTTGAGTATAAACACGCGCAGGCCCAGGTATTCCTGGGAGATTTCGGAGTAGTCGAGATTTAGCCCGGTCCCTTGCCCCTCGGCCAGGTTAGCCGAGACATAGACCTCGAACCAGATCGGGCGCTCGTGCTGGCTGAACATAAAGCTGGGCCGTCCGGCCAGGTCGGGTATCATCGCCAGCATTCCGATCCCGATTTGCAGGTTCTGGCAGCCCTGCAAATCGGTTAGAAACTGGCGGCCTCTCGCCTCAACTTTGTCCAGGGTCTGTCTGACCAGGTTCAAATCTCCTTCGGAACTCATAGTTCTCTACTCCTGATTCCTGGCGGCAATAACTTAGCCTGCCACGTAAGTGCCTTTATCGAAGGCGACGATGTTGTCGGCCATATCCTTGACCAGGGTGGTCGCGGCTTTGACAGCGGTATCAACCTTTTCTTTGAGCGGGGCGATTTTGGTAGTCCAGGTCGCCCGCGTCTGGTCGGCGGACTGGCCGGTCCAGTAGCTCGAAGAGCCGGTAATGGTCTTGTTCATGGTCTCGTACTCGGCGTCCAGGTTGGCGAGCAGGCGGTTGGTGGTATCCACCAGGGCGTAAAGCTTGGCCGGTTCGACGCTTACCTCACCCGCCGCGACCGCCGGGACATCTACTTTGGTAAAGGCCGGAGTGGAGGAGGAAACTCTACCGGCGGCAGTGGCGTGGATTTCGTTCCACTTGTTAACTACCTGGACCAGGGCAGTGTTAAACGAATCAACCGAGGCTCGCACACCCGTACCCATTTCGTTCATGGCAGTAGCGGCGGTGCTCAGACCCTTGCTGATTGGGGTGCTCTTGGTCACGGAATTGATTTCGTTAAAGTCGTTGCACAGGTTGTTGACGGTCTTGAGGAAGTTTCCCAGGCTGCTGTCCAGCGTGTTAAGGGTTCCTTGCGCCTGTGGCCCGCTTAACTTAATCGTACTCATAATGCTCAACTCCTTTTTCAAAGGTATAAGGCTAAACTCGTAAAACGGGAAGCAACCGGGGGTAACTTCCGCACTCGCAACTTTATTTTACCCCCGACGAAGAAACTTTGAACGGACAAAACCCGGACAGCACCCGCCCAGTCGCCCAAATCGCCCTACAATTTCCTTTTGTAAGGCTGAGAATATATCCTCTAAAGTTGAAAAGCGGGTCAACTGGCAAAGTTAGTTATAATTCTAAAAACTCACCCTGCAAAAGCGAAAAACAAAATAAGGAGCGGCCGAATGTACAACCGGAACAACGGTTATGGCAGCTACAACGATGAACCGGCCCGCGACTATACCCAATACCCTAAACGGCCTACCTCAATTACGGTTGTTTGTATCCTGATTACAATGGCCCTTGTAATAACTTTAACTCAAAATCTTCAAAACCAGCTATTATGAAAGGCTCTCACATATGTATATGAAAGTGGTTTCAAGAAAAGAAATTATCACCTTGTTAAAATCTTGGTATAACTTTTGAGGTAGCACCCCATTAAACGGTGAAAAACAGGTAAAGTTGAAATAAAAGCGTTCATCTGGCAAAATTTGGTTATGACAAACAAAAAACAACCAATGCCGATGAACGCTGGGGAGCAATTCTGCTCTT
>CADDZM010000253.1 GCA_902812345.1 Chloroflexota bacterium
AGCCGGTGCCGGTCATTTTCTCGAAGCCGGCGTAGAACCAATCAAGACCGATCCAGACCCGCAAAGCCAGCCAGAGCGGGGCTGATTTAGTGCTGTTAAAGAGAAATTTAGCAACCGGCGGGTCAGCTACCAGTCCACGTTTGTTGGTATTTGTTAAAGAGATGCTCATATGAGCCTGCCTTTCCTTATCCTTGTGCATAATTTTTAGCTTTTGTTTTAAGCTAACCCATACTCCTAAAGTATGTTGTTTAATCCGGTAAGTTTCTTTCTTTGGATTACATTGTTATTCTAAAGGAGAGACATAAAGAAAAAGGTAGAAGCAGGTAAAAAAAAGGTGAAAATTTTCAGGCTTTTAAACCGATTGTCTTTGAAAAACAGGGGGATAAGATTACAGCTGGCGCAGACACAATTTATAAAAATGTTTGAATAAAATTTAAAATAATTAAAGGGGCTGGTTATTATTCTCCAATAAGCAACCCCTTTAGGATTTAATGTTGAGATTTTACCGAAAAATTTAAGCTGATAAAGATACCGTCCGAGGTAGCGGATTGAGGCGGTACCCGAAACCGCGCTCAGTCAAAAGGATTTGCGGGTCATCCGGTTTATCTTCCAGCTTTTTACGCAAACGGCTCATGTAGGTTTTAAGGTAATCAAGTTGCTCGCGGTATTCCGGCCCCCAGACCTTATCAAGCAGGTTCTCAAAAGTAACCACCCGCCCGGCATTTCGGGCCAGCAGGAAAAGCAGTTTATACTCGGTTGGGGTTAATTTCACATTTTGACCGTGCCTGGTCACCTGGCGGTTGCCAAAGTCAATAATAAGGTCACCGCTGGTGAAAGGCATAGTAGAGTTATTGGGAGCCTGAAACTGGGTCCGGCGCAACACCGCCTTGATGCGGGCGAACAGTTCCAGGTGCGAAAATGGTTTACTTAAATAGTCATCCGCGCCCGCTTCCAGGGCTTTAACGACACTCATTTCATCGCTGCGGGCCGTCAGCATTATTACAGGCACATCATTGGTCTGGCGGATTTCTTTCAGGACACTAAAGCCGTCCTTAAAGGGCATCATAACATCCAGCAGGATTAAATCAGGGTTTTTCTCGTAGAATAAATCCAGGCCTCGCTCTCCATTCGGGGCCGTAATAACCTCAACTTCTTGCCATTGGAGTTGAAAACTGATTAAAATTGTCTCCGTTATATTCTTATCGTCATCAATAATAAGAATTTTCATTTTCTTTCCTTTCACTGCCTGTTTGTTTTACTCTCTATTCCTTTACCGTTTAGTTTATTATATTAAGCAAAGCCATCAGGCTAATAAAATTTTTTCAAACGCCCGGATTAGGATTTGTAAGAGGCAGGCTAAAGAAGAAAGTACTTCCTTTAGCTGGTTCACTCTCAAACCAGAAACGGCCTCCATTAAGCTCAACCAGGGTCTTAGCCAGAGGTAAGCCCAGCCCGGCCCCCTGCTCATTGGCATTCTCGCTTATCTGGCTCTGGTAAAACTTCTCAAAAATAAAACTTTTCTCGCTTTCAGCAATACCTACCCCTTCATCACGCACCTGAAAAGTAACAGTTTTGCCGTTATCATTTTCATCAGGCAAAGCGCTAATCTCGAGGTTGATAGTTTTACCGGGCGCGCTAAATTTACTGGCGTTTGAAATTAGGTGCTTTAAGACCTGACCCATCCGGCTAAAATCAGCGTTGACGTAGAGTAATTCGCCGGAAATTTTCCATTCTATAGACTGGCCCTTACGTTCAAGACTTTCGCGGCTATTTTCGGCGGCCCAAAGGACTAATTCCCTGGCTTCAAAGGTATGGCGAACCATCTGGACACGGCCGCTTTGCAAATTAACCAGTTCTATTAAATCGTTTACAATTCTTTCCATCCGAGCCGAACTGGATTGGATATTGTTCAACAAACTTTTTAGGGGCTTGTTTAACTCGCTGGCGGCATGCTCCTGCAAAAGACCGATAGAGGTCTTGATGCTTGAAAGGGGTGTACGCAACTGGTGAGAAGCCGCCGCGATAAATTCGGTTTTGATACGTTCCTGCCGCCTGGTCTCGGTCACATCCCGCAGTAATACGATGCAGTAATCAGGATAAGCGTTATCGTGGGTACCCTCTATAAACTCGGGGGTAAAGGGACTTTGCATAGAACCGCCCGGCCTAAAATTATCAAAAGAAGCTATTAAAGGGACCGCTAAAGGCGCGAAACTCGCGCTCACCTCTAACCGCTGACCGCTTCTGGTCAGCACCAACAAATCCTGATAATAAACCGATTGTTGGGGTTTAGGGGCTGCCTTAGCGGTTATTAGCGGGCAAAGATTCTGACAAAGGTTAGTCCCGGTGGCGGGATGCTCGCTGCAAAGGAAAGAAAAGCAGAATTGCCCGACCAGTTCCGCGGCTTTCCAACCCAGCATTTTTTCCAGGCTTGGGTTCACCGTAAGTATCCTACGGGCATTATCCAGCACCATTACCCCATCACCGAGATATTTTAAGAACTCCAGGCCAGGGATAGTAGAAAATTCGAAAACTGCCTGCCCATTTTTTTGTGTAATGTTATCTATCATAAGATTACCCTTTAACGACCTTTGCCATCGCAAGCCAACGCCGAAAATATTGTTTTTAGTGTTTAATTTAAATCAATTTGACCCATAACCGGCCTGGAAGAAGTGGGAGGTTAGCATAATCATATTAGCCTCTACATCCTCGGCAATTTGACCCAGACTTTCCTCTCCCTGGTAGTTCTCAAGCATGGTCACAACCTCTTTTATTCCGCCTTCCCTGGCCTTCCGGGCTAAAGCATTTAGAATTCTTTCTCCCTGGGCCCGCCATTCGGCGCTGCTCTCGCAGGCGACCCCATTATTAACAGCGGTATCTTTGGGGTCGGCAAAATAGGTGATAACCAGTTTACCCTCCGAACCTTTAAGTAAGCTGATGCAATTTTGCAAAGCATTATCAGAATTGGAAGTGCCATCCGTCGCGAGCAATATCGTATGAATAGGATTTAACCGGCCCTTTCTTGCATAACCCGGAGTTTGGTTTCTGGCAGGTGCGCTGTTTATCTCATTCATAATAGCCTCCTTGCTAAACTCTATATTTCCCGGTCAGGTAAAAAGCTAATGCTATGCGCCGGAAACTGACGCTTTAGACCGCTACAAATCTACAGGGTTAAACCCTAAACCCATTAGCGGTAAACGGTAGCTTGCTTTAATAGTAAGCTTTACCCATAAAAACAAGGGTTTAAAAGGTGAATAGCAGGTAAACAGGCGTGTAAACCAAAAAAGCTTCAGGTTGGAAGCGGCCAATCCTTTTGAAGTAATTCGCGGAGGTGGCGCGGACCTCCGACCGCACCGCTTTTTCGCCCGTTCTATGTTGTTCCAAGGGCGCAGTCTCTCCCCATAAATTGTGGAGGACGAACCAACTCTGTAAAGGTGTATCAGGTTTTCCTGGGAGGTATGAAGCCCCCGATGGTGAATGGGCGTTGAAATGGCCTGGAAGTTAAAACCTGAGGTTATTTTGATGGATTTATTAAAGGTTATCTTTTAAAGGCCGGGTTTATATCCGGCCTGAAAATTTCTTAAAATCACGATTTTCGCTTTGAACCTGAGAAGCTTTCGGGGTTCGAGGAAATCAAACTCAAAATAATTGTTTCAAGCGAAAGTCCTAAAAAGTGGGATTTTTTAGGAGCCGCATAAGTATTCTATATAAAAATGAGGCGCCCCTTGCCCGAAGTCAGGGTTGCCTCATTGGTTTCGGTTTAAAAAACGCTAAATATTAGAAACCGCCGGTTCCATTAGGCGTACCCAGGCCGGTTGGCCCGTCATAACCTGAAACTGAAGTACACAGATAGCTTCCGCCGCAACTGCCGTTGCTGCCGGATTTAACATCGTTTAGGGAACCGGTATGGCTGTAAGGATACGAACCATCGTTAACCGCCGTACCGGCCCGGGCGTAGACGCTGGCGATAATTGGCGAAGCCACACTGGTGCCGCCAAATACCATCCACCCGCTAGAACCACGGTAACTGTAGGAGTCATAGACCGCTACCCCGGTATTCGGGTCGGCTACCGCCGAGACATCGGCAACGGTGCGTCTGGCGCAGCCCGTATCTTTCTGCCAGGAAGGTTTGGCAATATAAGCGCTGCAACCGCTGCCGGCCCCGTTCCAGGCGGTCTCAGTCCAGCCGCTCGATGACTTTTTAAGACTGGTCCCGCCAACGGCTGTTACATACTGGGAAGCCGCCGGGAACTCGACGCCGTAGCCGTTATCACCACTGCTGGCGGTAACCGCAATCCCTGGGTGGTGGAAATGAGACTGGTCACTTACTTCACCCGAATATTCGCTGCCGCCATAACTGTTGCTTATAGCTATTACGCCGGGAGTAGCGGCCGCCGTATCAACCGCTTTCGCGAGGTTGGCGAAGCTGTTGCTGCTGGCTTCGACCAGCAGGATATAGCAATCAGGACAAATCGCGCTTACCATATCGAGGTCAAGCGAAATTTCCTGGGCCCAACCGCCGTTAGCTCTGGGATAACGGGTGCCTCCAGTCTGGTCTACTTTCTTAAAGCAACCGTTAGCGGTAGTGCAAGGGGCCAGCACGAACTGCGTGCGGTAAACCGCGAGGTCGGCCTCCGCTTTAGGGTCGTCATAGGCATCTACAATCGCTACTGTTTTTCCGCTACCGGTCGCGCTTCCCAGGTTATAGGCTGCACGCAAATCGGAGGGGCCAAAGCCGGACGGGGTGGTGGCGTTATGAGAAGCGCCATTAGTATGTAGAATGGCGTGACACGCTGCCATGCCAGCCGCGGGGCGGTCACAGACCGGGATATTTGCCAGGGCAATCGGATTGGTAGGACCGGCAGCCTGAACATTTGCAGGCTGTCCAACTTGAGCGACCAGGGCGAGCATAAAAACCAGGCTCAAGCTTGCAGCAAATTGTTTGTATTTCATGATGCCTCCAGGTACAATAAACTATAAAAGTTTAATCAAGGGTCAACAAAAAGCGTTAAGACCTATACAAAGGCCTTGGCTTTAAACTAATTACCCAGTCCTAATTCTAACTTACCGTCCTGAGAAGCTAATAAGCTGGCCTATTAGCTATATTTGAGATTCTTACCGATTCTTTGGCCTACTGCGTCACCAGAAGCACGATTAAAAGTAATTGTATCATACCATACTTGTTTAGCGAGTCAATAAATAAAGTCGAAATTGTATTCAAAAGCAGAAGCAAGCGGAGTAAATTGGCGAAAAGAAATCTTCAAACTTTTAATTCAATTAATTGCGCCTCTAATGCGGTTCCGTTTACAAATAACAGGGCTACGCTGACGGGTAACTTGAACCGGCGAGGTCCGGCGCTGCCTGGATTGAGATAAAGGACGCCTTCTTTGTTAAAGATGGCCGGTTTGTGAGAGTGGCCGCTTATTACCGCCCGGATGCGCTGTTCAACCGGGTTCAGGTCAAGTTCAGGCAGGATATGCAGCAGGTAGAAATTAACCTCGCCAACTGAAACGAACCGCTTTTCAGGCAAGTCAACAGCCCAGGCGGAGCGGTCGTTATTGCCGCGCACCGCTACAACCGGGGCAATCTTTTCCAGTTCGGTTAACACTTCGGGTTTGCCGATGTCGCCTGCGTGAATAATAAGTTCAGAATTTTGAAGAGCCGCCAGGGCTTGCGGGCGCACCAGCCCGTGAGTATCCGAAATAACGCCTATTTGCCGGGTCTGCAACGAATTTCCCCTGGATTGTCTGCCTATTTTACTTCTGCTTATTTAGAAAAAAAGCCGGTTACAGCTTTCACACGGCTGAAACCGGCCCGAATTACCCTTCTGTTAACGGGCGGCCCCGCTCAATACCGGGACGCGCAGGCGGTAGAGCATTTCCCCGGCCTTTGGCACCAGCAAAATGCCTTCGTCTTCCCGGTTGGCAAAGTCGGCCGGGTCAATCGTAGCGGGGTCGCGGTAGCCGAGGTTGTGGGCCCGGCAGCGTTCCTCGGAAATGCCGGTCGCCAGGGTTACATTGATGCGCGGGTGTTCACCATCCACCGGGTCATAGGTGCCCATGCCTTTGAGGTGAGTGCTGTGCGCCAGGACCCCCCCGGGGTAATCTTTGAATTTATCCCATTGTTTTGTGAAATAATCGCGGACATGATAGCCGATTTTGGCGAGGGTTTCACCGTGAGTGTAGCTGAACTCGGTGATGTGAGGCGCGTAAATTATCACCTCGCCGCCGTCCGCGATAACCGGCTCCAGCTTGTACATGCCTTTGGCGGCGGTCCAGATGTCGTCATACATGGCGGGCATTACCGACAGAACCTGGCGGAAGGGTTTGTCCATATACTTGATGTGAATCTGGTCCGAAAGAGCGGATGCCTGCTCCCAGGCGGCTTCAGGGGTGCCGACATACAGCCCGGCAAGCCTGTTGGTGCCCGGCGCGACGACCATCGCGATACAACTTTTTCCCACCGGAACCATACTGGCAGCCCGGTTTATCAAACGCCGCACCGGGGTCAGGCCGGACGTGCCAATAATAGAATAGCTGGTGATAAGCGCCCCCAGCCAGTGAGAAAGATTGATAACTTCGGGGCCGCTGATGCCCGGAAATAGATACTTATTGCCGCCCGAAAAACCGACCACTTCGTGCGGAAAGACCGGCCCGCAGATAAGAACCCGGTCGTACTGTGTCACAAGTTTATTTATGCGCACCTCAACCGGTTGGTGCAGCATACCCCCGCTGATGTCGCCCACTTCGTCAGCGGAGATGGTGCCGCAGTAGAAGAATGTTTCTTCGAGTTCCCAGAGGTGGTTGAAGACCTGGGTATTTTTAAAAGTAGTGTTCCATTCCTCGTCGCTGACGCCGACCAGGTGGTTGATATGTTCGGGCGTCATAGCGGTATGCGTACCCAGGGCTATAAGGAAGTCAAGGGCGGCGACCTGCCCGGCCAGGTGGCGGTGCAAGAGGCGAAACATGAGCGGAATGGGCGCGGTCCGGGTGCCGTCCGGCAAGAGGACCAGGACGCGCTTTCCGGCCAGGTGCTGCGCGGCCAGCCCTACTTTAAGAATGTCTTCGATCTGATTTTCAGAGAGTAACTCTAAATTTGAGCCATAATCATTCATTGTAAAACCCCCTGTTTTAAGGATTAGCGGCCTTTGAATTCGGGTGGGCGCTTTTCCAGGAAAGCCAGCATCGCCTCGGCCATATCGGCGGTCCCAAAACATTTCATGATAGCAGCGTACTCGCCTTTAAGCTGGGCGGGCAGGTCGTTGTCGAGCGAACCGGCCAGCAGCCGTTTGGTCAGGGTCAGGGCGATAGGCGGACCCCCGGCCAGTTGGGCGGCATAAGCGGCTACCGAGGCGGCAAAATTATCCGCCGGGACAATTTTTGACACCAGGCCGATACGTTCGGCTTCATCGGCCCCTATGTCGCGGGCGGTCAGGATGAGTTCGGTGGCCCGGGAAAGGCCGACCAGCCGGGGTAAAAAGTAGCTGACCCCGGCGTCAGGCGCGAGGCCGCGCCGGATATAGCCGGTGGTAAGGACCGCTTTCTCGCTGGTGAGGCGGATATCCGCGCCCAGGGCCAGGCCAAGACCTGCCCCGGCAGCGGGGCCGTTGATAGCGGCGATAACCGGTTTATCGCTATTGACCAGGGCCAGGGCCATGCGCCCGACCCAACCAAGTTCGTCCAGCCTTCCGGCGCGGCTGTTGTTGAGAGCGGCCTGGTGTGCGGCCAGGGCGGCGGGGTCGAGGTCCAGCCCGGCGCAAAAGCCGCGCCCGGCCCCGGTAACGACGATAACCCGCACCGCGTCGTCGTGGGAAGCCGCTTCGAGGGCCGCCGGGATTTCGTTGGATAGCCGGTCGTTTATGGCGTTAAGTTTCTCGGGCCGGTTCAGGGTGATAGTGCGGACGCCCTGGGAAGTAGTTTCGACCTGTAAATGGGTGAATTCCTGGGACATAGTAGCTCCTTTTTGAGCAGGTTTCCGCCCTTAGCGGAGGTGAGCGTCGGCGAAGTCGAGATAACGCTCCCAATCGTAGCGGGTGATGTCGTGGCCGCCGGGCCGCTTGTGGTAGCCTATTTTGTCCCTGGCGGCGTCGCCTGCCAGTAAATTATATACCGGCCGGGCGTTTTCAGCAGCGAGGTATTCGCCGTAGGGGTCGGCCCATAAATCCTCGCTGGCGCTGGCAACATACAAAGGCCGGGGCGCAATCAAGGCCAGGAGTTGATGCTGGTCGAAGGGCAGGTCCGCGTCATGATGCGAGTAAGTGTGGAAGTTCCGGCAGAACCAGTGGGGAAAGGCTGTATTCAGGTGAGCGTAGGTTTCGCCGAACATACGGCGGGCCAGGGCTGCCCCACCGCTTCCCGATTCATTGGAAATGACCAGGGCGAAACGCTGGTCCTGGGCCGCCGCCCACAAAGCCGCTTTGCCCAACCGCGAATGCCCCAGGACCGCTACCCGCTTTGCGTCTACCCTGGGGAGAGTTTCTAAAAAGTCGAGCGCCCGGCTAAGACCCCAGGCCCACGCGCCAATCGCACCCCACTCGCCGGGGGCGGGCCGGGTCTGGCCTTCCTCGTAAAACAGGGGCTGGACGCCATTCTGGAAATCGTCGTCAAAGTCGGGGTCAAGGTCGCCGTAGTAGACGGTAGCAAGGCCGTAGCCCCGGTCTGTAATGAGTTGGGCCTGCCAGTTCTCAACTCCGGTTCCGCGGGAAGCTTCGGTTGCCTGGTGGTTTACTGCCCCTGCTTCCGGGTTATCCCGGACCCAGTGGTCGGCCAGCAAAACATCCGGCTCATTTGTTACAGTCTGGTTCCCGTTAAAATTAAGGCCCAGGAAAAGCGGGACCGGGGTCTTCTGGCTATTGGGCAGGAAGATAAGCAGGGTCATATGAGGTTCCGCTTGCTCGGAGAAATAAATTCGGACCTGCTGGCTGATGGCTTTGCCTCCCAGCGCCCGGGGATTCAGGCTAAGGATTTCGGAGCGAACCGGGAGGGTTTTCGAAGGGGTGCGCCCATACATCAGGGTTTCAAATTCCAGAAACGTGGCAGGGCGGCCCTTTTCAAACCAGGCGGCGGCGTCTGTTACCGGGTGTCCGCCCGGCAGAAGGAGCGGGTCGGGCAGGGTATAGGCCGGAACTTTGCTTTCGTCATAATTGGCGGTCTGGGGTATTTCTTCGGCTGTTTCCATTTTCTTGGCCTTTGACTTCGTTTGACGTTTAGATTTAAAAAGACAATAGAAACAAACGTTCGATCCGGACGTTTTGAACCAAAATGCTAAAATCTGAGAATACATCACCAAACTCAAGCTACTTGGGCCTTTTTTCGGCCCCTTTTG
>CADDZM010000254.1 GCA_902812345.1 Chloroflexota bacterium
CACCCGCGTATGAGGCGGCCCTGACTGCGCTGCTGCAAGCCGAAAAATTCGACGTTATCCAGTGTGAAGCCCTCGAAATGGCTCCTTTCCTGCTAACCCGGCCCGGCCTGACCGCCCGACTGGTGCTGGACGAGCATAACGCCGAGTACCTATTGCAAAGGCGCATTTTCGAGCAGGACTGGCAAAGCGGCTGGAAACGGCGTCCCGCCGCCTTCTATAGCTGGCTCCAGGCTCGCCGCCTGACCGCTTACGAAAGAAAAGCCCTGGCCCGCTTTGACCGGACCGTTGCCGTGTCGCAACCCGACCGGGCTGCCCTGGAAAGTCTGCTTCCCACCCGCCAACCCATCGCGGTTATTCCCAACGCTATAGATTTAAACGAATTCAAGCCCGGCCCGGTTGAGGAAGAAAGGCCGGATACGCTCGTCTTTACCGGCACAATGGACTTCCGGCCTAATGTGGATGCCGTGACCTGGTTCGTGCGCGAGGTCTGGCCGCTGATTCTTGTAAAAAAACCAAAAGCGAGATTTTTTATCGTGGGGCGGCGTCCCTCCTCGGCGGTAACGGCTTTGCAAAACCAGCCCGGCATTGAAATCACCGGGGAAGTGGCAGATGCCCGGCGCTTTGTCCGGGAAAGCGCCCTTTATGTGGTGCCGATGCGGATGGGCGGCGGGGTGCGGTTCAAGGTGCTGGAAGCCCTGGCGATGGGTAAAGCCGTGGTCACGACCACAATGGGCGCGGAAGGTATAGATATAACCGGCGGCAAAGAAGCAGTCGTGGCGGATACAGCCGGGGATTTCGCCCGCGAAGTCCTCGAACTGCTGGACGACCCCGCCCGCCGGGAAAGCCTGGCAAAGCAGGGCCGCTGCTTCGTGGAGAAGAATTTCGACTGGCGCGAGATAACGCCCCGCTTAAATGAAGTTTTAACAGGCGACTAAAAGGGTAATCAGGTTAATTTCTCCCAGACCAGCACGTACACTTGCGGCTGGCCCTGGTACGAAATCGGGCTGGTGCTGAGGGTCAGGCGGCTGCCAGCCATCTTAATGTAGCGGACCTGCTTTGAGCCGGTATAGTTGGGAAACAGGGCCAGGTCGGGGTAATGAATGACCGCTTTTTGGGCCTCATCTACCTCGTACCGGCCAAAGTAAGCTGTATAGCCCTCGAAAGCCGCTTTTAGTTCGGCTGGAGCGCCGAGCGCCCGGTCGTTAGCGGCAAAATTGGGGCGGCGCGGGTCGCCCAGTTGCGCGCTCATCAGGCCGTTTTCGCCATAGACCAGTAAGCCGCGTGGTTCCGGCCCAAAAGGGTAAGTCACATGGCCGTCAGCCCGGCGCACCTCCCAGGAAAGGAGTTTCCAGTAACCTGTGAGCGCATCTTTAAGCACTTTTTGGCTGCTCCCACTGCGAAATAATGGTGGGCGTGATACCGCCCCTGGCGTTAAAGACGCCGGTAATTTTTATCCATTTGGGGTCCAGCGCTTTTACAAGGTCGCGCAAAATGCTGTTTGTGACGGCTTCGTGGAAAGCGCCTTCGTTGCGGAAACTCCACATGTAAAGCTTCAGACTCTTGGTTTCGACGCATTTGCGGTCGGGCCGGTACTCAATTGTGAAGCGGGCAAAATCAGGCTGGCCGCTTATCGGACAAAGGCAGGTAAACTCCGGGATGTCCAGGACAATCGTATAATCGAGGTCTTGAGCCGGGTTTTCAAAGCTGTCCAGTTGTTTGGTAGGTACAGTCTTGCCCTCGCCAAGCTTGCTGGGCGGCAGCACATCGCCCCTGGCCTCACCGACTATTACAGTTTCTAGATGGGGTTCACGACCGTTTATAACTCCGTTTTTAGTTTCTATGCTCATTTTCTAACTTCTCAATTTTTTAATAATTAATCCCGGCCTGGTATAACACCTGGTGGCCGGTGAATTTTAAAAGCCAGGGTGGTTAACCGCCCTGGTTCCTAATTATACCAGAAACAATCGTTCAAAAACCCCGGGCCAGCCCTTTTTCAACCTCTTTAGCCCAGACCGCGTAACCCTGGTCGTTAGGGTGGTAGCCGTCAGCGGCGAAAAGTTCGGGATGGCCGGAAAAGCTTGGCCCGGTCGAGTCGTACAGTTCGACCGGTAAAATCCGGCTCGGTGGGTAGGTTGAAAGCAACCTGTTTTCCGCCTCAATCAGACGTTTGGTGAAAATGTCCAAAAATTGCGGGTAAGGGAACACCAGCAGCGGGGCGGTTTTAACCGCCGGTATACCCAACAAGACTATCCGGGCCGGCGTTTCACCGGTCAGGCGGTCGAGGACAGTCTTTAGACTTGCGCTGTACTTGTCCGGCTCGATAAGGTTCGTGACATCGTTCGTTCCGATTGAGATTAAAACCAGGCCCGGTTGGTCCTTGACCGCCGCCTCTAACTGGTAATTCACAATGTCCACGGCCCGCGACCCTGACACGCCCCGGTTGATATAATTAATTGTGCCGTATTTGGGTAGCAAGCTGTCCCGGATAACCTGGGAAGGGAAAGTTTGCCGGGGTGTCGAAGCGCCCGCGCCGATGGCCGTGCTATCGCCCAACACCGTAACGGTAAGGTCGCCCGTTCCCTGCCCTTGCAGCGTTTCCTGGTAGGGCGAGGGCGGGGCAGGCACCCCGGCCCCACCTACCTTGTAGGCCATCCAGAAGTAAGCCCCGACCAGGTAAAGCGCGAGCAAAACCACGACAGCCAGCCCCGCCAGAATGCGCCGGAGCAGGCGTGATTTTTTCGATTTTTCTTTGGGGGTCCGGCGCAAATTATTCAACTACGACTATCTTTTCTTTTTTCTTCTTCGGGTCGAACAAGACCAATAACAGGCCGCCAACCAGGCCCAGGTTTTTGCAAAACTGGATGGTCTGCTGCTGCCGGACCTTTTCATCGGTTTCCAGCCAGAAAGGGTGCCCGGCCAGCGTCGTCGGGATAAGAGAGCCGAGCAGCGCAAGGGCCGACAGGCGCGGGAAAATTCCCAGGGCGAGCATGACCCCTGCGCCAATTATAGTTGCTCCATTTAGTTTAACCAGTTCTTCCGATTCGGGCAAGCCGACGTTTTGCAGTCTTTTTGGACGCTGCCCCGGTTCGGTAAAAGCCTGGTAGCCGCCTACAATAAATACTCCCGCCATGCACATTCGCGCCAGCATCTTTATCAGGCCCATACTAATTTCCTTTCTCATCTCAAACTGATTTACAGCTATTAAAACCTATTCACAACTACTAAATGTTACGCTCCTATTCTAGCAATTCTCCTGCCGCAAGTCTAAAGCCCTTTTTTCATATAAAATTCCATTTTTTATAATGCCATTTTTAATTGACTGGCCTGTTTACAATTTTTAGTTTCGGGCTGGCTTTTTCTTTCAAAGGCGCTACCGACCCCTGAAATTGCGGCCCAAACTATGCATTTACTTGCCTGAAGGAGTAAAATATAAGTAAAGGGGAACAAAAAATGGTAAATATTGAAGAAATAAAAGTAACGCATAACGAAGACGCCGGGCGCTTTGAGGCCGCGGTAGACGGTTACCTGGCGGAAGCGGACTATTATCGCAAAGGCAATAAAATAGTATTTACGCATACCGGGGTACCCAGGCCAATTGGCGGGCGGGGAGTGGCTAATAAGCTAATTAAAACCGCTCTCGACTACGCCCGCGAGGAAAATCTCGAGGTCGTACCGCTTTGCTCATTCGTGTCGGTCTTTATCCGGCGGCACCCCGAATACCGCGACCTGGTTTCCTCCGACCATCGGTAACTTGTCATAGAAAATCAAAAAATAAAAGCCCCGTGTCCGAGAGATACAGGGCTTTTATTTTCTCTTGATGTGGAAAAAAGGCTAAGATGGGGTTGTAGGCAGCCTGACGGTAAAGGCCGTGCCCTGTCCGGCTTCGCTGGTCAGTTTTATCGAGCCGCCGTGCAATACCAGGCAATTCCGGACGATGGTCAGCCCTATCCCTGAACCCCGCACGTTTGGAACGTTCGAGCCGCGGAAGAAAATATCAAAAATCTTCGCCTGGTCCTGCGCCGGAATACCGATACCCCGGTCTTTGACGGTAAAGACTACAGCTTCCGATTCAATGGCAAGGTTTAATTCAACCGGAGCATCTTGCGGTGAATATTTCAAGGCGTTGTTCAGCAAATGCCAGAGAATCAGCCGGGTAAGATTTTTATCCAGTAAAAGATAATTGTTTTCAGTGGGACCGGTATAGACCAGGCGCGGTTGCGAGGTTCCAGCCGGTTCGATTTCGCTCACCAGGCTTTTGCACAAATCTTCCGGGCTAATAGGTTCAGGCTGGAATTGTAGTTTTCCAACGCTGTGTTTGCCAATCAAGGCAATATTATCCAGCAGTTCGGTCAGGTAACGCACGCTGGAATGGACCCGCTCGTAGATTTCGGCTTTCTTCTCAGGGGTAAAGCGGTCGGCATAATACTGCAACAACTCGGTGGAAGACTGAATCGCCGTTAGCGGGGTGCGGAAGTCGTGGGAAATCAATGAAATAAACTGGTTGGTATTCCGGTAAAGTTCCTTTTCTCTTGAAAGGGACAGTTGTAACTCGGCTTCTCGCAGGGTATGCCGGGCCAGTTCTTTTTCGAGTTCGCGACTGATTAGAGCTTCGCGGACCTGCCGGATAACCAGCCCTGTTAAACCCGCCAGAAATTGCACTGATTGGATATCCGATTTGCTAAAGGCCGTGACTTTACGGGAAATAACTTGCAACACTCCCCCAACTTCACCGCTTGCCAGGGGAATTGGCGCTACAAGGATTGAGCGGATACCTGTTTGCTGCCAAAGCGAACGAGCCACCCGGTCATCGGTTTCGGTATCCTCGCAGTAAAGAAGCTGGCCTTTCAGGTAACTCTGACCGGAAAGGCTCTTATCCTCAAGTTTTATAGGGGTGTTGAGTTGGGGAACTACCAGGCCGGCCGCCGCCTGTAAGATTAGTTCATCGTTTTCTATGATTTGAACGACCACGCCTTCGGCATGGCTTAACTCCTGAGCGCGTTTCACAACAAGGTTTAGAATTGCGTCAAGGTTTAAACCCATAGCCGATATTTCTTGTTGGGTGGCAATCAGAGCATCTAGCCGGTGATTATCTGCTTCCAAAACTAAAACCTTAATGTTTTACCTTCCATCAAGCTCAACAGCCGAAAGGTTGAGCAGGCAACTTAAATGCAAATCTGTCTTGAAAGCAGGCAACTTAAATGCAAATCTGTCTTGAAAGGAGTATAAATGCTTTTCAGGATAAAGCGTGGAAGCTGTTTAATCTCATCACCAACCTTGTACCTTTAGGCCAAAAGAAAGTATTTTAGTTGACAATCAGCCAGGATTTATACTACATAATATACTATGCGAGAAATAGGTTTTGCAACAATTTCCGTTATTAACAAGCGGCCAATCTTAAAAAGCCTTCCACAATCAACCGGCGAACCAGGACGATTTTCCCTTCGTCGTCAAGATTGCCTTCTATCGCGCCAATCTTAAAATCTTGCTCGCCCTGCTCCACAATATACCGTAAAGGTTTTTCGACAAAACCGGGGAAAGTCACCGTTTTGCCGTGAAAACCAAGCGTTACCTGGCCGTCCTCCACCTTAAAACGGTAAATATTGCCGGGTCGCTGCCGCACCTCTGTTTCCGGACTTAAATTATCAAGTTGTGACAATTCTAAAAGATGCCCTTCCAGCTGCGGGGCGCGGTTGTCAATAAAACGCTGTTGCAGTTTATAGGCAACTTTACCCAGGTCACTCTGGCGCAACTCCTTTGTGACCAGTTCAATTAACCGTTCTTTCAGCTCGTCCGAAATTGGTTCTTCCCCGGTAAAACCGACCGGCAAAGACTGGCGAAAGGCCGGTTCCAGTTTCAAGCTTTGCGTAGCGGCGGCCATAACCTCGTTCAGGACTTCGATATAGGTAAAGGCTGTGATGCCGACTGTAATATGCAGCGACTCGCTCTCGGAGGTCAGGGCTTCGTGAACATAGCCGCGTGGCATGTAGAAGAAATCGCCGGGAGACAGGTCGAACTCCATTACCGCCTGGCCGGGATTTTCGCGCAATTTGGCGTTATCGGGCGGCTGACTGCGGTGCGGTAAAGCCAGCGGCGGTTCATAGATGCGCCAGTGTTTTTGGCCGGCAATCTGCAAAATGAAAACATCATGGGTATCGTAATGCGGTTTGAATCCCTGGGCCGATTTAGGGGTCAGGTAGATATTGGTCTGGACATGGTGATGAAAGAACTGCTCGAGGTTGCGGCAGAAAAATGCCAGGGGTTGCCAGGCCCGGTGCAAAGCCTGGAAGACCGCGCTGGCCCCTTCCCGGTATTCCCGGTAAAATTTTTCGGGAATAATGGTCCCCCGGTATACATCTGTGCCCCAGTTAACATCTTCAGCAAAGCGGGAAAGCGGTATAGCCTGGCCGTCTTTTACCATACGCACGGCTGGAAACCGCAGGTCGGTTGAGGAAATGATATAGTCGAGGTCGCGCAAAGAGAAAAGGCCGTCATAAAAGTGGGAGTTTTCCCGCTTCAGGAGTAACGGCTGTTTCTCCCAGTATTCCTTAAAAAAAGTGCCGAGTGCAACCGGAGAAAGTGTTCGTTCCAGGTCAAACCGGACCATCCGGTCTGCCAGAAACGATTTTCCAATTTCAAAATCTACCCCGCTCATTTTCTATCCTAACTCCCTGAAGATTAGCCTGACGGCATACTAAGGTAAACCAGGTAAGATAAACCGGGAAGGAACACTCTTTTAATTTTTTCAAAAGAGCGTTCCTTCCTAAAAACGGGTAAGCTCTATAAGGCTTTAACCGAAATTACCTGATTACTGCGGGCCGGGGTCGCGTCCGGTATCCTGGCTGCCGGGGTCGCGGTCCTGCTTCCCCCTGCCCTGCGTTCCACCCGGATCAAGACTGGTATCCTGGCCCGGGCCACCCGGGTCGCGTCCCGGGTCGCTGCCATTAGACTCGCTGCTAACGTTACCGCCAGGGTCAAGACTGGTATCCTGGCCCGGTCCTCCGGGGTCGCGGCCCGTATCGCCGCTGCTGGCGCTTTTCTCGCCAAACCATTGGCCTGACTGGGAAGTGTAAATCTGATTATCGTTCAAGGACTGGGATTGCTCGTCAGACATGTGAAATGCCTCCTTATTTATCCATTTGAAATATTTGGCCGCCCAATAACCTGCTTTAATCAGCCAGCCAGTAAGCTTTATCAGCAGAATCTTTATAACTTTCTCTGCGGCCCGGAGAAGTTAAAGGCAAAACCTTTTCGCCTGTGTTCTGCTTATATCAAGCATAAATTATTCCAAATTGAGTCAAATAACCTGTTATTCTCGTAAGCTTTCACCATTCCTAACGCTGTGTTAACTTCACTAAAAATTATTTTTCAAGCTTCTTGCCCGTAATAAGCCGGGCGCCCCGGTCATAAGTGAAATAGTTATAGGCCCAGTTCAAAAGGACAACCAGGCGGTTTCGGAAACCCACCAGTGACATCAAATGGATAAAGAGCCAGCTTATCCAGGCCAGGAATCCGGTCATCCGGATGCCGAAAGCGTCAAAGATAGCGTTGCGCCGCCCAATGGTAGCCATGTTGCCCTTATCAAAATACTTAAAAGACTTCAAAGGCCGGTTGTGTTGCAAAGCCAGGATATTCTGCCCGACCAGTTTACCCATCTGAATAGCGACCGGGGCCACCATCGGGTAAGCCTGGTTTTCTTTGAACCCTTCCAGGTACGCCATATCACCAATGACAAAAACTTCAGGATGATTTTCAAGTTGCAGGGTCGGGTCGATAGGGACACGGGACTGCCGGGCCAGTTTTATGCCCAGGCTGTCGGCTACTTCCGCCGAGCGGACACCCGCCGCCCAGACTATCGTATTCGCTTCAATCATGCTGCCGTCTTTTAGCCGGATTTGGCCGTTCTCGACCGTATCCACGGGTACACCCATCTGGACCTCCACGCCCATTTTCTCCAGGGTCCGCAGAGCTTTCTTCTGGAGCGAGTCGCGGAAGGTGCTTAAAATCTTGGGCATGGCTTCCAGCAAAATGACCCTGGCTTTGAAAACATCAAGCGTGGGATAATCTTTGCGAAGTACGTGACGGATAAGCTCGGAAATCGCTCCTGAAAGCTCGACCCCGGTCGGACCGCCGCCAATTACCACGAAGGTTAGCAACTTGGCGCGTTTGGCCGGGTCTTCCTCTTTTACAGCCAGTTCAAACGACTCCAGCAGGCGGTTACGGAGTTTACTGGCGTCGTCCAGGTCTTTAAGGCCAAGAGTTTCTTTCGCCAGAGCTTTGTTGCCAAAATAACTGTTGGCGCTGCCGGCCGCCATAACGAGGTAATCATAATCAAGTGAACCGTCCTGGGTTATAACCTTTTTAGCTTCCAGGTCAACTTTTGTAACTTCCCCTAGTTGAAAGTTTACGTTACCGTATTTCCTTAAAAGACCCCGCACCGGGTAAGCCACCGATTGAGGTTCTAGTCCGGCGGTTGCCACCTGGTAGAGTAAAGGCCAGAAGCCGTGATAATTATTGCGGTCCAGCACTAACACATCCATATCGGAATTAGCCAGGCTAACGGCGGCATGAGTTCCACCAAACCCCGCCCCAATAATAACAACAATAGGCCGCCGGTCAGGATGGGTTACAGGTTTTGGGGTTTCTTTCTGGATGGCCGTTCCGCTGGTGGCACCACTGGGGTTCCCATTTTGAGAGTTCACGTTTTTTAACTTGTCATCCTTTTCAGGATTTAGAACCACGGTATCCTTTAGCTGTTCGCTCATAGCTTTACTTCCTTTAATTTACCCACTTTTCGTTTTATTCTCAAAGCTTTTCTTCTATAGCTTTTGCGATTCTCTGAAATAAGCTGGCCTATTCTTGATTACACCGGTTAAACTTCAGCGCCTGAATTACTTTCAAACCGCACCCCGCCAAAGTTCAGGTTAGTTCCCATCAAGAAGCTTGCCACCTGAAACATAATAACAAATTGTGAATTTTCACACAATAGGTTTTTGATAGAATTATCATTGAATGTGATAAATTGCACAAAAGAAAAGGATTATTAATAAACAAACTTAACGAGTTGGAGGTAGATAAGAATCTATAAAAAGTTTACAAGGGTGATTATTTTGATGGAGGGTATTTTAGATGTGGCGGCAAGAAGCGGCAATAAATAGAAGGAAAAGAAGAATTCTTGAGATAAAGTTGGTTTTGAATGTGGGAAGAAAAATAGAAAAAAATGGGATAAAGAAAATAAAAAAGGAGTATAAGTATAAAAAGAAAAAAGCCGCAGCGGCCTATCTTCACAAGCCCCTGCAGGCTAACTATTGTC
>CADDZM010000255.1 GCA_902812345.1 Chloroflexota bacterium
CTACTACCGGGCGGCGTGGTGGCTAAAGCGGTGGTAGCGGTTGGATTAGAGAGCGGCGTGGCGGTCGGGTTAGCGCTGCAGGCTACCAGTAGAGCTGCCGGTAGCGTCGCCAGCGCAATGAGCGTTAAAAAAGAAAAAGCAAGCCGGGAGAATTCTTTTGAAAAGAGCATGGGTTGTTCTGTCTTTGGCGCGGCCTGCCGTTAAGTCTGGCAGGAAAGGCGGATATTAAAAATTGATTAATGGGTTTGCAGCTAACCTTTGACAGTGGTATCAGCCGGATGATAAAATAAATTTATCTAATATTCTATGGTACAACAGGTTCCTTGGTTGTCCTTCTTACTCGGGACCAACTTTAAGTCCTTATTTTACTGTTTTTATCAATCTGCGCAACTCAACCGGGTCTGCGCCGCCTGGTCGGCTCGACCGGGCGAGGAGTTTTTTAATGGGCATCAGACTTTTCTTGCGATTGGTAGGAATGGTCCTGTTTGCGGTTTTGGGCTGGCAGTTGGGCTATACGCTGGATAGCAATCAGGAGCAGTTCCGGGCCGTCTTCTTGCTAGCCCTGGCCTGCGGCGCCCTTGGCGCTACGATTACGCCCTACCTTATAAACACCGCTTTGCGCTGGACCCGCAAACGGTTGCGCGTCCTTCCGGCGGCGGACCTGGTCGCCGGGGGCGTTGGCATGATTGTCGGCTTGATAATAGCGGCGCTTTTAACTATTCCCCTGGCCCAGTTACCCGGCATACTTGGAGCAATTTTCCCTATTTTAGCGGCGATTATTTTCGGGTATCTTGGCATTCAGGTAATGGTTATTCGCAAACGCGAGATTTTCGAGTTTTTTGGCCTCAACCGCCAGGCAAACGCTGTGGCCGCCGAGGCGCGGGGCAATAACGCTTACGCCCGCTCTATCCTGGTTGATACCAGCGCGATTATTGACGGGCGCATCGCCGATGTAAGCCAGACCGGCTTTATCGAAGGAACCCTGATTATCCCGCGCTTTGTCCTTAACGAGTTGCAGCATATCGCCGACAGTTCCGACGCTCAACGGCGCAACCGGGGCCGCCGGGGTCTTGAAATGCTCAACAAACTCCGCAAAGACTCGATTGTGCCGATTGAAATCTCGGACATTGATACTACCGATACGACCGAGGTGGACGCCAAGCTGATAAAGATTGCCAAGCAGAACCTGATGCCCCTTATAACCAACGACTACAACATGAACCGGGTAGCCGAGTTGCAGGGCGTCAAGGTGTTGAATGTCAACGAGTTAGCCCAGGCGGTGCGGCCGGTAGTCCTTTCCGGCGAAGAAATCAATGTGCGGATTACCCAGGAAGGCAAGGAGTTGGGCCAGGGTCTGGCTTACCTGGACGATGGCACCATGATTGTAATAGAGAACGGCCGCCGCTACATGAACCAGGAAACGACAATCATCGTAACCCGTACGCTGCAAACGGTGGCCGGGCGCATGATTTTCGCCACGGTGCGCACGCCCGGTTCGAACGACCGCGAATACCACGATCCACCCGGCGGCTCGGCTTCCCGGGAGCGTGATAACGGCAACGGCCAGCGCAACCAGGCTTAAACCGGTGGAATATCTTCAACCTGAACAGGCTGCCGAGCTTTCCCAGGCGGTCCCTGCGCCTGGCTTATCCCCGGTATCGCCGCTCCCGGCCTCGGAAAAGGTGGTGGCGGTTATCGTGGCCGCCGGGCGCAGCACCCGTATGGCCGGGCTGGATAAGCAGTTCGCCCTGGCCGGGGGACGGCCTTTGCTGGCCTATACTGCGGCGGTCTTTGAGAAAAGCCCCCTCATCAGCGAATTTGTGATAGTCCTCAGCCCGGAAAATATCTCGCGCGGTCGTGAACTGGCCGAGGCGGAAGGCTGGCGCAAACTGCGCGGTTTTGTTGAAGGCGGCGCGCGCCGCCAGGACTCAGTTTTTAAGGGCTTAAAGGCTTTTGAAGAAGCGGAGGCGCCGGGCTGGGTGATGATTCACGATGGGGCGCGGCCTTTTGTAACCGAAAAAATCCTGGCCGACGGCCTGGAAGCGGCCCGCGAGACCGGCGCTTGCGTGGCGGCGGTCCCGGTTAAAGATACGATTAAACGGGTTGACCGGGCTAGCCTGCTGGTCGAGGAAACCCCGCCTCGCGAACTCCTCTGGGGCATTCAGACCCCCCAAATCTTTCGCTATGACCTGATTTGCGAGGCTCACCGCCAGGGTCAGGCCAGCGGCGCGGACGTAACGGACGACGCTATGATGGCGGAACTGGCCGGACACCCGGTTAAAGTCTATAAAGCTGCCTACACCAACCTCAAAGTAACAACCCCAGATGACCTCGACCAGGCCCGCCTGATTCTGGCGGGACAATTGGACGGGCCGCCTTTAGCCGAGCCTGTAGCAGGAGCCGCACCTGTCCAAATCAAATCCGAGCAACCTCTGGCCGCGCCTGAACCTGCCCCGCTTCCCGCTAAACCGGAACCGGCTAACCTGCCGCCTTTTCGGATAGGCCAGGGTTTTGACGTTCACCGGTTGGTGGCGGGCCGCCCGCTCATCCTGGGCGGCCTCGAGATTCCCTTTGAACGCGGTCTGGACGGCCATTCCGACGCCGATGTGTTGACGCACGCCATCATAAACGCCCTGCTGGGCGCGGCGGGTATGGGCGATATAGGCCGCCACTATCCGCCCACCGACCCGGCTATCAAGGGCATTTCCAGCCTGCAAATGCTGAGCGAGCTTTATCAAAAGATTACGGCGGAAGGCTGGCAGCTTGTAAACCTGGATGCGACAGTTGTGGCCCAGAAACCAAAGCTGGCTCCCTACGTCCCCGAAATCCGCCGGACCCTGGCGGGCGTGCTGGGCGTAGACCAAAGCCGGGTCAACATAAAAGCGACGACCACTGAAAAACTTGGTTTCGCCGGGCGTATGGAGGGTCTGGAAGGCCAGGCGGTCGCCCTGCTCGGTAAGGTTTAGCCGGTGCCTGAGGCGAGGCTGGCGAAATACCGGGCTGCGATACGTGAGAATTTCCCCGGTTTGCCCCTGCAAAGCCTGGTCTACCTGGCCGAAGGGTGGGACAGCCTGGTTTGCCTGGCGAACGACCGGTTCATTTTCCGCTTTCCTAAACGAGCCGAAGTCGCCGAGCGGTTAGCCCTGGAAACGCGCCTGCTGCCCGAACTGGCCTCGCTCCTGCCGCTGCCAATCCCTCAATTCACTTTTATTTCCAGGCCAAAGAGCAAACGCTTCCCCTATCTTTTTGTGGGCTACGAAAGGCTGCCGGGAATTACCCAGGCCGACTGGCCGGAAGAAATGGCCGGGGAGGACTGGTGGAAGGCGGCGCTGGGTGAATTTCTAACGGCCTTGCACGCTTTTCCGCTCGACCGCGCCGCCCGACTGGGCGCTGGCTTCATGAACTTTACCGGGACCACCGGCCCGCACGCCTCCTGGCGCGAGTCAGTGGAAGATTTCTACAGCCAGGTCCGCCGGAAGGTTGCGCCCTTACTACCGGGCGAACGGCAGGACGCGGTAGCGGCTTACTTTGAAGATTTCCTCGATACGGACCGCTTTTTTGATTTCAAGCCGGTCCTGCTCCACGCCGACCTGGCCGAAGACCACGTGCTGCTGGACCCGGTCCGCCGCCGGGTTACGGGCATTATTGATTTTGGCGACGCCTGCCTGGGCGACCCGGCTTATGACGTGAGCCACGCGGTCTTACCTTTTTATAAGGGTAAGGTTGACCCCGCTTTCAAAGAGCGCCAGCTTTTCTACCGCCACCTGAACCCTTATATCGCCATCGTTTTCGGTCTTGACCACGCCGACCCGCTCCTGGTCGAATACGGCCTTAGCGTCATCAATTCGGATAAGTTTCCGGCCTGATTTCAAGTTTTGTGCCATCACAGCGCCAAATTGTCTTACTTTTACCCCTGAAATCCGGCTCACTGTCCTGGTTATGTACCACTTTTGTCCCTTCTAACTTTTCGGGCCAGGCTTTACAATTCAGACATCGAAAGCATTATCGGTAACCCAAGCAAGACAAAACTTATCGGTGAAATTACCGTCAAAATCAACGTGGCCGACCGGGCCCAGATTTATCCCCCGGCGATGCGCGCCCTGTTCGACGACCATCAGCAGAAGAACCAGCAGATTGGCAACAAGACCAACGATATGCGCGACATTTATAGCAGCACCTCGAATTTCTGGATTGGTTCCTCGGCTGACAAGACCCGCAGCAGCTTCGAGAGCAAAATCGTTCCGCAGTTCGAAGACCTGTTGAGCGTCCTGCAGCAGATTGTTTCCCTCGGCCTGGACTGGGTCGAAGACGCGGTTAAGTTCGAAGCTTCCCTCGGCGTATAACTCACCCGAGGGGTATAAAATAGGAAAGGCCCGGAGAAATCTCCGGGCCTTTCCTATTTTATACCAGGTACGGTTGGAAATTTAATTTTTTAGACGTTAAGAGGTGAACCGCTTTTGTTGGAACAATTATTTAAACCGGGCGCGAAGCTGGTCGCGGAACCGCCGGTCGGCCTGGGCCTGAGGTTTGTTTGCTTCAAAGACCTGGTTCAGTTGGGCGGCAACCGCCAGCAGCGCCGAAAGTTCCTGGGTGACGAATTCTTCGTGGGCGGCACGCGCAGCTTCGCTCGAATAAGTGGGCTGCCGGACTGCTT
Source organism: Chloroflexota bacterium (assembly GCA_902812345.1). Lineage (GTDB taxonomy): Bacteria > Chloroflexota > Chloroflexia > Chloroheliales > Chloroheliaceae > 54-19. Next base: position 4,655 of record CADDZM010000255.1, read on the forward strand.
CAGGCTGGCTTGAAGGCTGGGAAGAAGCCTGGTTAAGCTGCTGGTAAGGCAGTGTCTTCTGCAAGCGGTCCAGGGCGCGAGATAGCCGCCGGGTTACTTCGGGGTCTAACTCCGATAACCGTTCAATCTTTTCAAGTGTGGCAAGCTGTGCCGAACTGAGGCACTGGCGGAAGTCTGGGTCAATATTTAAATTGAAATTCAGCTGGTCGGACATTTTATTCTACCCCTTGTGCTTGTCGCAATTTTCCTGACACCTTGTTTACTTCTTTTCTTCAACTTTAATTACGAAACCAACGGTTATTTTTAACCCTTTTCGAATATAAAACTTGCCACTTCATAAACCGGACTACCCGGCGGGCGGAGAGGATTAACCCGAATCCCAAAATTATAAAAAACCGGCCACCAGGGCTGATTGTTGATACATTTGAGCAAAATGTGAGCCACTCCACCGGGTACGACCCGTTGAGCCAACTCGTCAACAATTATAATGCCATGGCAGGAGGTTAGTTACGCGTTTTTCTTGAAAGTTAGAATTTCACGGTAAAACTGCCGACTATTTGCTGGAAATCTGCGTCCAGGCTGTCCAGCAACTCCTGTTTGACCGCAGCGTACTGGCTCAGGCTGAGTAGCGAAACGATGCCGTGCGTGCTGCTCCGGCTAAAGAGGATTACGCCGCGCGACATAACGGCCCCGGAATCATTGCGGGCAGTGTATGGAACCCGGTAAAGCTGCCCGGCGGTTGCTACGTCGCCCAGGCTCACATTCGGCGCGTAAGACTTTAGATTCTGGTTTTTGAGCAAGGTCAGGACAGGGGTGTAGAATTTGCGCCAGTCGTCCGTGGTGGGGCTGGCGTTCGAGAAAGCGTCTTTGTAGACCCCGAAAAGCATGCTGGCTTCCGAGGTGGATTTGTCCACCACGTTTGACTCAAGGTAGAGGGCCGGTTTGTCGGCCTGCGGGAAGGGGCGTAACCGCCAGGAGTAGTCGTAAGGGAAAAGGCCGGAAATAACCGGCGTTTTTAACTTGGCGTTCAGGGGTGGCGTATTCCAGTCCACCAGGCGCAGGTATTGACCCTGCACGTCGCGCCCGCCGGTGGGCCGGACATAGCCGCCCAGGTTAGCCGCGATAACGGTCGGGTCGGCCACCCCGGAGTCGGTGGATTGGGCCAGGTTAGGCTGGGCAGTTGACATAAAGCTTTTAAAGCAGTCCAGGAAAAGGGGCCGGTAGGTGTCGGCGTCTTTGACCGTAGTAACGGCAAACAGCACATAAGCGCGTTCGGCCTTGACGTTATTGGCCTGGACCGCGTACTGGACCACATCTACTTTACTGGCGTTGGTGTAGCTCATGCGGGCCACGTTCAGGGTTGTATCAACCAGCGTAAGGCTGCCGCCACCGGTCGGGTCCACTTGCATAGCCGGGAACTGGGCTTTCAGGGTATCCATCCGTTCCTGGGCCAGGCGTTGCGAGTCCGGGGTAAGTTTGCCAATCACGCGTGAAACCACGCCGATGCCGATGTTCCGGTCGTCTGGTTTGGTATAGACAACCGTATTCGCGTCAATGACGTTCCTGACCCAGCCGAAGGGCATATTCATGGAGAATTTCAGGTCAGGATTGTTTTCCTGCTGGAAGTGCGGCGCGGGGGTGGGAGAAGGCGCTACCGGGGCTGGAGTAGGATTTTCACCACAAGCTGCCAGGACCAGGCTTGTGAGCAAGGCCGCCACAACAAGGATGGCCCAGGATTGGCCGGAAATTTGGACTGGGAAAAGACGCCCCCCTCGCTTGCCGGGGGATTTAAAGGGCAGTAACATACAGCGACCTCCTGAGTTGGGCCACCCGCGCGGCCTTGCTACATTTTTGCTTAGATGGGTAATGGTAGAATCAATATAACGGAACTTTCCATAATACGCAATAGCCCAAAAGGTTCACTTTGAATTTTAACAATTTTAAGCCGGTTTAGCCTCAAACAATTTATCTTTTTGGCAGCTTGAAACAAAACCGGCTTAAAATTGGTTACTTCTATAAAAGGTAACGCGAAAGGTAACCTTTCAGGGCGGCCAATGTTTAACCGGGCAGGCCGGATAAGGGAATATAAGCCGGTTGCCATGCCCCCGGTCATCTGCTAAACTTCGGTTTTAGAAGAACGGTAAAATAATTTTAGAGGGACCAAAGTGCAATTTCTAGCTAAGATTCGCGGCAAAATAATTCTTTCATTTCTTTTTGGACTGGCCGTAGTGGCCGTCCTGGCGATTGTGGGCGACCTGAACCAGATGCTCAAGGTTTTGAGCAATTTCCAGTGGTGGCTGGTCGGGCCAATTTTGTTACTCACCCTCATGAACTATGGGCTGCGCTTCTTGAAATGGCACTACTACTTAAAGGTAGTCGGGAATGGGGCCGAGAAAATCAGGCGGGGCGATAGCGCGGTTGTCTTCGTGGGCGGCATGTCTATGGCGATGACCCCTGGTAAAATCGGCGAGTTTCTAAAAAGCTACCTGGTCAATCAGCTAAACGGCACGCCCATGATGGTGACGGCCCCGATTGTGGTAGCCGAACGCGTTTCGGACGGGCTGGCGATGCTGATGCTAGCCTCGCTGGGGGTTTTTTTCTTCGAAAATACTTTTCTGCGGCTAATTTTGCTGGCTATCCTGCTGGCGGCGATAGTCCTTTTCGTGATAATCCAATGGCGCAGCCTGGCCTTGCGCCTGCTAGATTTGCTCGGCAAAATTCCTTTCCTGGCCTCGCGGGCCTCTCATTTGCACAATTTCTACGAAAGCAGTTACCGGCTTTTCAGCCCGCGCAGCACGGCGCTGGCGGTTGCGCTGGGCTTGCTCGGCTGGTCGGGCGAGTGCCTGGCCTTTTTCCTGGTGCTGCTGGGCCTGGGTTTCCCACCGAGCCTGCTGCTGCTGGTCCAATGCACTTTTATCCTGGCGACCTCGACCCTGGTCGGCTCGGTCTCGATGCTGCCGGGCGGCCTGGGTGCGGCTGATAGCAGTATCGGCGGCCTTCTGCTGGTGGCGGTCCAGGGCATTACCAGCGCGACCGCTTCCGCCGCGACCCTGCTCATCCGGTTTTGCACGCTCTGGTTTGGCGTCACTCTTGGGCTGGTAACGCTTTTCATCTTCCGCAAGCGGTTCGACAACCCGGCTTCTCGCGGCCAGGATGCCGCCGAAATCGCGAACTCCACCCTGGATACGGCCAGGAGCGTTCGATGAACCGCCGTCCTCTTTCCCTCCAATTTCCGCGGGTCTTAATCCTGCTGGTCGGGCTGATTTTCCCGCTGCTGGTAGGCGCTTGCGGCGACGGTTCGAGCGGGCCGCTGCTCAGCGGCGTGACCTCCGACGCTGGACAGCTTGATTTAAGTTCCGGCGCGAACCAGGACAGCCCGGCCAACATAAATTACACCATAGGCCAGGCGGCCCGCGTTTCGATAACTTTGCAGGCTCCTGACGGCCAGACTTACCAGTTGCGCCACAACGAAAGCCGTTCGCCAGGGCAGTACACGCTGGCCCTGCCCGGCGTGATTGACCTCCAACAAAACGGCCTGACCCAGAGCCGCCTGCTTTCCAACGGCAGTTACCGCTATCAGGTTCAGGCGGCGGCCCAATCCGGCGGCGAGGTCCAGGCGGCCTCCGGGTCTTTCGTGGTCAAACACAGCCCTGCCGGGACGGAACCGCCCCAGGTAGAGGGTCTTTTCGCCAGCCCGGCGGTTATCAGCCCGAACTTTGACGCCCGGGAAGATTCTGCGACCCTCGGCTGGCGCACCTCTCAACCGGCGACGGTGACGGTTTCAATTGCCGGGCCGGACGACTACAACACGCAGCTTACAACCCTCAAGAATCAACCGGCCCAGGAAAGCAAGATTGTCTTTAACGGTCTCGACCCATCCGGCGCGCCCCTACCGGATGGAGTCTACACCTACACGGTCCAGGCCAGCGATGCCTGGGGCAACGTCACCCGCCAGGCCAGCACGGTTGAAATCAAAGGCGGTGGGCGGCCTACCGCGGTTATCGAGCAGGCCAGCATCGGCCCGGCCCAGATTCTCCAGGGTAACGTGATTACCGTAACGGTGCGAGTGCGCAACACCGGTAAGGTAGTGATTCGGACGCAGGGACCGGACAGCGGCTACATGTATAACTTCAACCAGACCTATAGCTCGATTGAAAACGGCAAGTATACCGACTCGGCCGGGTTCTGGCGGATTGGGGTAGACTACGAGTCGAACAGCGGCGGCGGGCCTTCGCGCTACCCGTTCCGGTGGGGTTTCGGCCACGACCTGCAACCGGGCGAGGCGGTGGACATTACCGGCCTGATAAAAGTGGACCGGCCCGAAGAAAAGCTAAATTTTTACGTGGGCCTCATTCAGGAGCAAATTAGCCTGCCCCAGGACCATATCCAGGTTACCCAGGTCAAGATAAACTACTAGGACCGGGGTCGCGGGAAAACAGAATCTCGGGCCCGCGCACTTTTCACTCCTCGCCCCTATTTTGTCATTTCGTCCCGGTTGAGGAATCCGGGTGGGGTCAGGAAGGGGTTGATAAGTTCGCGGGCGGCGAGTGGGGTCGCGC
>CADDZM010000256.1 GCA_902812345.1 Chloroflexota bacterium
ACACCAGGCCCAGCGAACCCCGGATTGAGGTAAGCGGCGTGCGCAGCTCGTGGCTGACCGTTGAAACGAATTCATTTTTCAATTTCTCGACCGCTTTGCGCTGGGTAATATCTTGAATCATTACCATGCCAGCCACGATTTCGCCTTCTTCGTCGCGCACCGGCACCGCCTTAACCCAGTACGTCTTCCCGTTGCCGGGCAGGTCTTCAAAACTTTCCTCCCGGCCTTCCAGGGCAGCCTGGTAATAAGGCTCCACTATGTTATACCGTTGCGGCGGCAGGACTTCCCAGAGGGTCTTGCCTTCCATTGTTTCGGACGATAAATTGGTCAGGCTTGGGATAGACCCTTCTACCTTAATAAAACGCAAGTCGGAATCGTATAGCAGGACCGCCGAGTCGGGCAGGTTGCGGGCCAGGGTCCGGTATAGCTCTTCGCTGCGCAATAGCACTTCACGGGCCTGCTTGATTTCGGTAATATCATAAAAGGCGCTGAGGCCGAATTTCTTCTGGTTTAATTCGACAACCTGGCTGGAAACTATTACAAAATGCGGCTCGCCCCGCCTGTCATAGACGATGGTTTCAAATTTCTGGATTGCCTCAAGGCCCGGCAATAAGCTGCTGAGTTGCAGGCGCAGGAGCGGGTTAATAGGCACGCCCTGGCTGTCTACCCGGTTAACCAGTTCCTCCTGAGTGAAGCCGGTCAACTGCCGGAACATGTTGTTAGTTGCCAGGTAGTCGCCGTTTTCCAGGTCGGTAAAGATTAACGGGATGGGCGCGGTGGCAAAAATTTCCGTGTAATAATTATTAACTTCCAGTTCGACCACGCGGGCCTTTAACCGGTTTATTTCGTCCAGGAGTTCCTGGTGAATGAGTTCCTCAGATTTAGGTGCCATTGTTAAAAACAAACCTCTTAGAGAATTGCTCCGGGTACGGCTATTGCTCTATAGTGGGTGAATAGCCCTGCGAAACCCGGCTAGCGAGGACCGGTTATCCGGTAAAGATGGATAAAAAGTATACCTATCAAAGTCACGCCATAATTCAGTTATCTCTTAGAATTATACAATCAGTTTACCATAGTGAAGACCCTCCGGTGGTATTATAAGGGAAAACATAACCACTGGAAAAAAGTAACCCGGATAATCTATTAAATTTTCCCGTCACCTCCGAAACGGAGTTTACCCAACTTTCGACTTGAACCTGAGAAGCCTTCGGTAAACGAGGAAATCAAACTCAAAATTGTTTCAAGCGAAAGTCCTGGTTTAGAAAGAAGTTTATTCGAAAGAACATTTCTATGCAAAATTTGTCAACTGACGAACCGGGAAAATCGGAAAAAGACCCGTCCAATCACGATCTCAACCCGGTTTACAGGGCTAAAAAGTCGGGCCTGACCCGCAACCTCCTTGATAAGTTCGGCCAGGGCGGCACCGCTGCCGGCAACGTGGCCGGGACGACCTTTCAAACCCTGGCAAACGCGGTCGGTTCGACCGGGCAGATAGCCGGGCTTGTCTTGGCCGGGAAACTTAACCGGGGTGAGGTGCCAAATTACGGCTTTGCCGAACTGGCCGGGCTTTTCGCGGCTTGGTTGGAAAGCCAGAAGCGGGGCGAGGTCGGTCGCTCGACCGCAACGGTCGAGGGCAAAGCTATTTACCGGGTCACCCTTAAAGAAAGCGGCTTTCTTTCCGGCGATTACCTCTTTATCTTTGCCGGTACTAACTCGGCTGCCCTGGCTTCTTATCTAAAAGCCCAGAAAGCCGGCTCTAAAGATTTTTCCGGGGTGGCCCTGGTCCTGCAAGAGTGGGACCTCCGCCGGTTTAGCCTTGAAAAAGATTGGAGTTATTTCATCTGGTGCGGCGGCGTACGTTTGGGTAAAGGCGGCGCGGCGCCCGACTATCTCTCGGCCTGGCTCATTGACCTGACCGGACGGCAGTTTGAGAAACGCGACTTAATCGAGGACGAACCAAAACGCCGCGCCCCGGCCCGCCCAGATGCTACTTTTACCGGGCGCGGCGAAGTCCTGGAGGTAATCTCTCGCTCGGTCCTTTCGACGGACCTGGCCGGGCAGGGTTTGCCCTGGCTGTTTTCCATTAGCAGCGTGGGCGGGGCCGGGAAAAGCTATCTCTTGAACCTGGTACAGCAGACCTATTCGCCGCGCCTGCTCTCGGCCCGCCTCGACCACCTTGATTACACCGAGGCTAACAGCGACTTGCTAAATCTACTGGGGCTGTTAGCGGCCAAATTCCGCCAGGCCGGTTGCCCCACACCCGCTTTTGACAAACTCTACCGCCAGATTACCCAGTCCACCGGGGAAGCCGAGAAAAAACGAAAGAAGATTGATTTCGCGCGGCAGGTAGGCCAGATGGTTAGCGGCGCAACGGCCCGCAAGATTGCCGTGCAACTCAGCAAGACTTTTAATAAGTTCTGGTTCGTCAAGCACGTGCCGGGGATTATCGGGGTGGGCGCGTCTATCATTGAAATTGGGGTCGACCTTTTCGGGCAACTGACCCAGGAGCAGCAGGAGGAGATTGATACCCTCCTGGGCAGCCAACCGGTCCAGGATTTAACCCAGACCCTTATCAGTGATATCGGCAAATTCGTGAGCCAGCAGCAGGAGAAATATTACCTGTGGCGGCGGCCGCTACTCGTTTTCGATACTTACGAACAGGCCGGGCCGGTGGTGGACCAATGGCTGCGGACGGTTCTGCTGGCTAACCCGGCTTTTCGCATCCTTGAGCCGGTGGTGCTGGTGGCCGGGCGCTTTGAGCTACTTACTTACGACTCGCGCTGGTCGGACTTCCAGGGAAGCCTGCGCAACTTCCGCCTGCAGCCTTTTAACTATAACGAAACCGCCGAATACCTCTATAAGCTTGGCGTGACGGACCCCCGGCGCGTCGCTAACCTGTTCGAACTAACCGGCGGTCTGCCGTTATTCTTACATTTAGCGGCCAATCTTAACAGTGAAGCGACCATTATCAAGGTTCTGGCCGAACGATTGCTGGAAGAAGTTGACCCGGAATGGCGCGACGGCTTTTTGGAAATGGCCGTGCCGGACGGCTTCAACCTGGAAACGGTCCGCAAGTACACCAACCCTAAAGCCCAGGCCGAACCGTTTTTTGATGTTCTACGGGCGGCTTCCTTTGCGGAATACCGGGGTGGAATGTGGCATTTTCTGGGGCCGGTCCGCCAGATTTTCCTCCGCTATCGCGAAATGAAGGGGCATCCTTAATGGTTCCTTTAAAGGTATTTCCCCCACCCCTAACCCTTCCCCTTTGAAGGGGAAGGGTTGGGGATGGGGTTAGAATCGTCATAATAAAAAAGGCCTCTACCCGGTTTGAAGGGTGGAGGCTTTTTTATTATTAGCTGCCGTAGCTGATGCGGTAGACCGCCCCGGCGGTATCGTCGCTGACGTAGAGCGCGCCGTCCTGCCCGACGAGCGGGAAGACCGTACGGCCCCAGTAGCCGGTTTTGTTGGCGTTAATCCAGCCCGTTGCAAAGTCGGTGACGCCTTTTTGCAGCTTGCCGGGCCGCGTTGAGACAAACCGGATGCCGTCGCCGAAGACGTGCGGCGTTTCGCTGGTGGCCGAGCCGTGCGACACCACAAACAGGCCGCACCGGTAGACCTCCGGGAACATGGTGCCGTTGTAGAAGGTCAGACCCAACGGCGCGGTGTGCGCCTGGAGCGTCAGCAGCGCCCGGTCTACCTTGTTGGCGCAGAAATCATCCTTACCGGCCCCGAATTGCGGGTCGGGTATAGGCGGGAAAGTACCCACGCAGTAAGGCCAGCCGTAGTTGCCGCCATCCCGCAAAGGAGTTAACTGTTCGGGCGGGAAGTTGTCGCCCAGGCCGTTACGCCCGTTTACTCCGGCCCAGAGCAGGTTTGTCTGCGGGTCGAAGCCAAGCGCGACCGCGTTGCGAAGGCCGGTGGCGTAAGGCCGCCCGCCTGTGCCATCCGGGTTGTACTGCCAGACCGAGGCGCGCAAGGGGTCAGTTTCGATGCAGTTGTCGCAGGACGAACCAATCGAAACGTACAGCTTGCCGTCAGGCCCGAAGACAATTGTGCGGGTGTTGTGGCCGTCGGCGGTGCCGGCGTGGCCTTGCGGCAGGTTATCGATTATGGTCTGGGCCGGGCCGCGCGGCGTGAGGTCTCCGGCCACGTATGGATAGCGAATGACTTTATTTTCCATCGCTACATAGAGGTAGCCGCCATAGAAAGCGATACCGTGCGGGTAAGGGCTGAGGCCGCTGGCGTAGACCCGGATTTCGTCCGCGGTGCCGTCCTTGTTCAGGTCGCGGAGAATTTTGACGGTGCCGACCCCGCCGCCGTTGAAACGCTCGGTCACGAAAATATCGCCGGTCGGAGCCAGGGCCATCAGGCGCGGGTCGGTCAGTCCGGCGGCAAAAACGCTGATTTTAAAGCCGGGCGGCAAATTAATGGAGTGGTCCTGCTGGAACGGCTGGGTGCGGTACTGGCTCGGCACCGTTATTTTAGTCGCAACCGTATTTGGCGGCGGGTCGGGATAGCCAAAGCCGCCGGTAATCTGGTTGCCTAAAAGTCCTAGCAGCACTTCGTAGGGCGTGCCTTTGTATTCGGGATGATACTCGAAGCGGGCGCGCTCGAACCATTGGGTGGTGTAGACCTGGCCGTTGGTGCTTTTCTCCTGGAATTCCTCCGTGATAGGGTAGCCGAAATGGGCCAGGCCACCGTGCGTTTCCCAGTAAGTTTTGAAGGAATTAGCCAAAGTATGACCGGTCAGGGGAAAGTAAGAAAACCCGGCGGCATGCGGGTCCGGCACGCTCTTGAAAGGTTGTTCACCTTCCCGGCCAATGGTTAACTGGCGGCCCAGGAGACCCAGCAGCACTTCATACTGGGTGCCTTTAAGTTCGGGGTGCCATTCGAAGCGGTTGCGTTCGAACCACTGCACGATATAAGTCTTCTGGTCGGCTGGATTGACTTCCAATATTTCAGGCGTAATCGGGTAGCCGAACTGAGCCAGCCCACCGTGACCCTGCCAGTAACTCAAGAAGTGGTGTTCGTCCGAAAGCGGCTGGTTTGTCTCTTTGAAGAAAATGCTGTCGGCGGCCCTGGCCGGCGCCGTTGTCACTCCTGAGAAAAGGCTTGCCAGCAATGCTGCCAGCAGGACCAGCGTCAGGCGAGAGCGGCGGCCTGTTTCTGGTTTCTTTACCCTCATATTTAAAATTCCCAATACCATTTCCTTTACTTTTGCTCGTCTGTATCCTTTACCACCAAAAAACTGCCTGATCCTGCCGGTTCCCCGGGCCTTTGGCCGGGCGAAACTGGGGGCGCGGCGGAAAATTGATTAACCGGGTTTTTAAATAAACGCACGAAAGAATAAAAAGTTCTAGGGTACGAACACGGCCAGGTTAACTTGTTTTTAGTGGTTTATGGAGAAAACAAAAGCTTACATCCCGGTCAACCGAAGGTTATTCCCCGCACCGGGGCTTTCCCCGGAATCTTCCGATTTATTGTTGGGCGTGAATGGTATCGTGCCGAAATGGTGGGCTAAATCCCTTGCGTCCGCATGGCCGAGGACAATCCAACCGCTGCGGCCGCCCTGCTTGTAGGTCCAGGGTTCGCTGGTCGCGGCTTCTTCCAGGAAAAGCAGACTGGCGAATTTAGACTCCATCTTGCGGGCCAGAAAGTCCTCGGAAAGGGCTAACTCTTGCCGGTATTTTTTGGCGAGGTCTACAATCCGGGGAGGAGTCAGGTTATCGTATTCCTCCACTCGCGCCACGCGGGCGTGACCCAGCACCGGCCCCCCGCTTAGTTTGAAATAAACCTGGTCCCCGGCGGCTATCTGGCCGAAAGGGGCGCTTTTCACCCGGCTAAACCGGGATTCAATAGTCTTTTCACCCGCCAGGATTTTATCCAGAAGGCTTTTGTGGCTCATAATCGCTATATGGTTCGTCATCGCAGCAATATCCACGCTCTCACTCGAAGTAACAAGACTGTGATTTTAATAAAGAGAGATACGAAAATACTCAAAACGATTAATAATGTTTTTATTATAACATCTGTTTCACTACTTGCAATAGCCGGGCTACCTCACTTACTGCTCCAGGGACGGGTTCCGGTAGTTTCGCGGGGTCATCAAAGAGGTCGAGGTAGCGCTGGCCGAGTTCGCCGTGCCGGCCTGTAAAGTTTGCCAGCAAAATAGCCCAGCAGCGCGAGACCACTTCCGGCTCGTACCCGCCGCCGCCCACGGCCAACAAACGCCCTTCGCACACCCGGTGCGCTAACTCATGCACCCCCTGTGAGATGCGTTCGTAAACGCGGGTGGAAATCTTCAGGCCGGTCATGCGGTCGGCGAAATGAGCGTCCGTACCGTATTGCAAAATAATCGCCTGGGGCTGATAGGCTTCGATTTGTTCAAAGGCAATTTCCAGCAAAGGCAGGTACTCCTCGTCCGTCGAAAAGCGAGGTAGCGGCAAATTGACCGAATAACCCCAGCCGGCCCCGCTGCCGCGTTCGCCGAGCGCGCCGGTCTTCGGGAAAAACCGCCCGTCATAATGGTGCAGCGAAACTTTTAAGATTTTTTCCTGGTAAAGCAAATCCTGGGTTCCGTCGCCGTGATGCCCGTCCGCGTCCAGGATGGCAATCCGCTGGTAGCCGTAGTTTTTCTGCCAGAAACGGACCGCCGCCACAATATCGTTAAAGATGCAAAAGCCGGACACCCGGTCGTAGTGGGCGTGATGCAGGCCTCCGGCCCCGTGAAAGACATGCTTGACCTGGCCCGACCCGATTAGCTCGGCCCCGACCAGCCTCCCGCCTACCGCCAGGGCCGCCCGCCGGTAAACTCCCGGCCATGCCGGGGTATCGTTACGGTCGAACATACCGCTGCCCTGCGCGTCCATCTCCCGGATGTGCCGGATATGTTCGGGGCTGTGGACGGCCAACAATTCGGCTTCGGTGGCTTCCCGGCTGCGCACCACCGGCAAAAAAGGCTCGTCGAGGTCTGGCCGGAAGCTGGTCGGGTCGTATTCGATAGGGTGGTCCACTGCACCGGGGCGGATAAAACCCAGTTCGCTGAATTTATCGGCGCCAAGCCGGTAGCGTTCCCAACTCCGGTTTATTCGGGAAAAGCCCCGTCCGCCATACATCGGATGATAAATAACGGCGGTCGCGCAATTTTCAGAGGTTGGTTCTTGTGCCAAAAGTGGTTTCTTTCCAGTTTCTTACATGAAAGAAGGCCCGGATTTACAGGCTTTCCGGGCCGTTCGTTTAACTTTGGTTAAGCGGTAAGCTGCTCCATTTCGTCCAGCAGTTCCGAGAAATAATCAATCGCTTGCTGGACCGGTTGCGGCGTGGTCATATCCACCCCGGCCCCGCTTAAAAGGTTGGTCGGGTAGTCAGATGCGCCGGTAGTCAAAAAGTGGCGGTAGCGTTGCCGGGCCGATTCGCCTTCCCGGATAATCTGGCGGGAGAGCGCAGTCGCCGCCGAGATGCCTGTCGCGTACTGGTAGACATAGAAGGCATTGTAGAAGTGGGGAATCCGCATCCACTCGGTCGCTATCCGGGGGTCGTACAAAACTTCCGGCCCGTAGTAGCGGCTGTTAAGCTCGAAGAACAGGTCGTTTAGCAGGTCAGGTGTCAGGGCTTGCCCGGCTTCGGCCCGGTTGTGGGCTTCTAACTCGAACTCGGCGAACATGGTTTGGCGGAAAAGCGTGCCCCGGAATTTTTCCAGTTCGTTGTTAATGAGGTAAGTGCGTATCTCCTTGTCGGTGGTCCGTCCCAGCAGGTAGTGGGTCAAAAGCGCCTCGTTGGTGGTGCTGGCGACCTCGGCCACGAAGATACTATAGTTGGCGTAGACAAAAGGCTGGGTGCGGTTGGTATACAAGGAGTGCAGCGAGTGGCCGAGTTCGTGGGCCAGGGTGAACATGTTATCCAGGTTGTCCTGGTAATTTAGCAAGATAAACGGCTGGGAAGTGTACGAGCCGGAACTGTACGCCCCGCTGGTCTTGCCCACGTTCTCGTAAACATCTATCCAGCGCGACTTGATGCCTTTGTCCACTTCGGCTACATAATCGTCACCCAGGATTTGCAAGGCTTTCAGGACCGTTTCGACCGACTCCTGGTAGGGAATTTTCTTTTTGGCGTTCGGGATAAGCGGTGTATAAAGGTCGTACATCTGCAAGTCATTCAGGCCGAGCAGCTTTTTACGCAGCCGGATATAGCGGTGCAGAACCGGCAGGTTGCGGTTGACCGTTTCGACCAGGGTCGAATAGACCTCTTGCGGTATATTTTCAGGGCTCATGGCTGCTTCGAGCGAACTCTTATAGTTGTGAGCATGGGCGTAAAAAATGTCTTTTTTAACCGAGGCGGCGTAGGTAGCGCCTATCGTGTTGCTGTATTTACCAAAAGTATCATAAAACGCTTCGAAAGCGTCTTTGCGGACCCGCCGGTCGGGGCTTTCCAGAAATTCGATATAACGCCCTTTGGTAAGCTCAACCTCGTCGCCTTCCTCATCCGTGATGGTCGGGAATTTGAGGTCGGCGTTGGAGAGCATGCCGTAGATGTTGCTCGGACCCTGGGACAGTTCAAGCGTCTGGGCGAGGACTTCCTCGATCTCCGCCGAACGGACATGGCCGCGTACCCGGCGCAACTGGTCGATATACTGGCGGTAAAGTTGCAGACCCGGCTCGTTTTCCAGAAATTCGTTCAACTTTTCATCGGGCATAGCGAGGATTTCGGGCGTAATATAAGACGCCACCATTGAAAGTTGCGACCACAGGCTGATGGCGCGATCCGTCAAAGCCTGGTATTCGGGGTTAGTGTTGTCCTCGTCCTTGCGCATGTTGGCGTAAACAATCAATTGTTCCAGCTTGAGGCTGAGTTCGTCTTGCATTTTGAGCGCGCCCAGGAGCGTCCGGGGGGAGTCGCTCAGGTGATCTTTGTAAGCTTCCAGGCCGGGCAGTCGTTCGCCGACCAGTTCGAAATCTTTTTCCCAAAGCGAATTATCGCTGTACATGCTTTCGAGGTTCCAGGTATATTCCAGGGCAATTTCGCCTCGTCTGGGTAAAGTTGCGGTAGCCATTAAATTCTCTTTCGTTGTTGGTTTTAACTGCCCGGTTTGCACTTAAAGACACCGGGCAGAACTTACTCCTCCATTAACTCTGGTCAAAAAGTTAGACCAGTTTTTCTATTTTACTACTGATTGTGGGAAAATTGTATTAATAAAGGGTAGAACCTGAAATTTG
>CADDZM010000257.1 GCA_902812345.1 Chloroflexota bacterium
TGGCGAGCGGGCTAAGTGACCATATTTGGAGCGTGGGAGAATTGTTAAAGTACAAGGTAGTGCCGCCGCCATTTGTGCCGCCCAAGCGCCGAGGCCGACCGCCCAAAAGGTTAACTCAAAACTTCACCGTTTAATGGGGTGCTACCGATACAACTTCCCAGAGCAGGTTTTGAACCGTATCTTAAAGACTCCTTAACGGGCGCCACCCGCCAGCTACATTCAAAATATCACCCTGCCCCTTTTATAAATCTTGATTAGCATTGGACGCAGGGGTCGTTGTGCTATATCGCCATTTAGTAAATCCCTGTTGTTTACTCAGAAGTAGCGATTTAGGCGTGCGCAAGAGCAAAATTTGACCCATTTTATACAAGAGTAAACGCCATTGCTCACGCCAATCCGGTTAATTAGACCACCGGTTATTTATTAAATTATGCCCTTGTAACCAGGTCTTTTGAACCTAGAAGAGCGCTGCCGGACGCCGCAAAATCAGCCTCGAAGCCAACTCCAATCCCGGTCGGAGCATGGACAAGGCCGTTAGCATCAATTTCCGGCGCCCGCACCACTGGATTTGTTCTGACCAGGGATTCGTAGTAAGTCGTGTTAGAAATTGCCATACAAAGATGCCGGCTTAGCAACCCCTCACCGTGGACTTCCGCCCGCAAACGGAAAGCGTCCGCCAGGTGGGCTATGCGCATTGCTCCGGTAACTCCGCCCCTTAAACCTGCGCTGGTGCGCACAAAGGTGGCGCAACCCATTGCAATAAAGTCGGCGGTATTCATGTGCGCCCCGTCCGAGGTTTCGGCCACATTCAGCGGAATTTCCACCATTTCGGCCAACCGCCGGTAGGCGCTGACATTAAACTCCCGCAGGGGTTCCTCATACCAGAGGTAATTGGCTTCGGCTAAAGCCCGGCCTAGATAAACCGCGTCCGGTAAATCAAAACCGGCCGAGCCGTCATACATTAAAGGGTAATCCGGGCCGACATGCTGGCGTAACGCCTGGCCTAATTTAGCATCCTTGCGAGCATCTCCCCAGGCGTGTAACTTAAGAGCCGGATAGCCAAGCGCGATGCACTGGTCGGCAACATCCAGGTATTCTTCGATAGAGCTAAAGGTGACGGTGCTGGCATAGGCCGGGATAGTGGTCCTGAAGCCGCCCAATAATTTATACAGAGGCAAATTTGCCGCTTTGGCCGCCAGGTCCCACAAAGCAATATCGACCATCCCCAGGACATAAATTGGAAACTCTTCAATCCGGTCGAGTTCCCACATCCGGTGCCACAACCATTCCCGTTGTAAGGGGTCCTGGCCCAATAACTCCGGGCGAATCCGGCGGTCTATCAGATCCTGGAAAATCTTACCCCGGCTGCAAAAGGCCCAACCTTCCAGGCCGTCATCGGTAATAATTTGCAGCCTGGCTCCAATACCGCCAGGGCTCGAACCCGGTAACCCAAACCGCCACTTGAAGGGAGTTTGGGCCGGGTAATTATAAAGATCTACTTTAACTTCTGTTATTTTCAAGGTTATTTCTCCTCGCTTTTATTGGGTTGGGACCACACAGAGTTAGTTTGATTAACCGGGACATTCGATAGAGATTGCAGGTAGGGTTTAGAGGTAAGAGTGATGTGTTCCTCAATAGTCTGCACCGCTTCGTCCGTATCACCCCGTAGAATACAGTCGAAAATTTTCTGGTGCTGTTCGACCGCCAATTTTAACGAGCCAATCGTTTCTCCAACCGCAATCTGGATAATCAAATCTTGCATATTCCAGAGGTTATTGTGGCTCTGGATAAAGAAAGTATTGCGGGAAGCCTCGGCAATAATACGGTGAAACATGCCATCTCCACGGTGAAATATTTCGCGGTTGGCGGTTTCGGCCCCCTCCATATGGATTTTGAGAGCCTTCTCCAGCGCCCTTAGTTCCCGGACAGTAATGTTATTGACGGCCTGCCGCACACTTTCTTTTTCGAGAAAACAACGAAATTCAAAAAGCTGGGCTACCGTTTCCGGTTTAACTGCTGCCGTAAAGATAAACGGCAACAGTTTGGTTGACTGGGTTTCATCGGCCAGGTATAACCCGCTCCCCTGGCGCGAACGGACAATGCCATTGGAAGCCAGAGCCTTGATGGCTTCGCGCACCACCGTCCGGCTGACGTTAAACATTTCGGTCATTTCAAGTTCGGTTGGCAATTTATCGCCGGGTTTCAGACCCCGGCTGGCGATTAACTTTACAATTTTTGCGGCTACCGTTTCGTAGCCGAGGCGTGATGGGGCTGCCACCATTTCGGGGCGGCTATCATTTACTAAACCCATTATTTTTACTCCAGGCTGTAAATTCTGGTAATTTTCTTGGCATTTAATTAATCTTCTCATATTATGTATTTCATGTCAATGAGTAAATTTGTCATACAAATCATAAGTTAACATATAAAATTCGGCCAATAATCCCTTTTTTTTGAGGATAATTCAAAATTAGTCATATTTATTTAGAAATTCCCTATTGACTTGTCATATGACTTGGTGTAATAATGCGCTATAAGTACTTTCCTCACGCGATACGCGATCAATTTCTGGGCAAAAACATTATCCGGTTTCCAAAGGGAGAATTAACTCCAACCGGATTTTTCATATTCAGGAGGTTACCGATGAAGTTACTTTCCGTTAAACCCTGGCGGTTTCATTTTCTAGTCCTTGTTTCCCTTTGCTTCGGTTTAGTACTGGCTGCCTGTGGCGATAACACTCCGACCGCTGCCACCGGAGCGACCACCGCCGCTGCCGGAGCGACCACCGCTGCCGCCGGAGCGACCACCGCTGCCGCCGGAGCGACCACCGCTGCCGCCGGCGACCCCAATGCGACCATCACCGTGTGGGTCGATGATACTCGCAAACCCGCAATTACCCAGTTCCAGCAAAAGTTTCCCGACCAGGCATCCAAGATAAAAATCGAGGTGGTTGGTCGGGGAGGCTTCCCCGGCAAGGTGCTGCTCTTCAACAATACCGGCAAAGGCTGGCCGGATGTTGTTTTCGCCGAGCCGAACCTGGTAGCCCAGGTAGCTGACACGGCTCACAACTACCCGCTGGACCTCACTCCTTATGTATCCGCCGATATTAAGAGCAAGTTTGCCGGGTTAGACGACTGTATCTTCGACGGCAAACTGTTTTGCCTGCGCAACGACCTGGCCCAGAACGTCCTCTGGTTTAACAAAAAGCTGATGGACCAGTTCGGCTATACCGTGCCTAAAACCTGGGAAGATTACCTGGCGTTGGGGCTTAAGGTCGCCCAGGAACACCCTGGTTACGTTATTGGTTCCGTAGGCGACAACCAGGCGGCGGAGACATTTTTCGGCGGCAGCAACTGTCCCCTCCAGCGCTCCTTGGGCAACAGCCAGGTGCTGATTAACACTGCCGACCCCAATTGCACCAGGGTCGCCGGTATGCTCGATAAATTGATTGCCGCTAAAGCAGTCAGTAAATTAGGGCCGTTCGACCCCGATTTTGCTAAACTTGGGGCCGACAATAAGATTTTGATGCTCCCGGCGGCCTCCTGGTACGGCCAATACGTCTTCAAAGCCACCTACTACAAAGCCAATCCCACCGATGGTCAACTGGGTGTGGCAGAACCGCCTAAATGGGCCGCCGATAGCAAAACTTATACGGCAGCGCACGGTGGGGCCGCCTGGACGGTCTTCCGCAATACCAAAAACCCCAAACTTGCGACCGATTTGATTCTCTGGCTGACCACTTCTAATGATTATCAGGCTACGGCCCCGACTTACCCGGCTTACATCCCGGCTGCCGATGCCTGGCACGCCACCATCCAGAACGATAAAATTTACGCTTTTGACCCCTACCCGGTTCTTAAAACCTCGGCATCCTATCTCTATCCGGAATGGTCCCCAGTTCGCTATGATGGGCTTACCTCCTATGCCAAAATAGTGAACGCCGGACTTAAGGATGGGAAAACGGTGGCATCTTTGATGGAGCCTTTACAGAAAGATTTGGTTCCCCTGGCCCAGGCCCAGGGCTACGAAGTCGTTACCAAATCACCTTAATTTCAATCGGGTAAGGAGAGAAATTTTAGGAGTTCTCTCCTTACCGTTTTACCGTTCCGTTTTCCATGGATTCTGGTAATCGAAAGCCCGGACCATTTCATACGACCGGTAACTGTTTTTGGGTTTACCAGTCGGCTAATCCGCTTTAGACAGGAACCCAAACTCAAAAAGGAAACCTTTATGGAAAAATCTGCCAGGTTTACCGGGGTTACAAAACCTGACGAGGTAACGCGGCCCCCCAGGAAATTTGTTCGTTATCTAGCGGCCTATCTTTTCTCACTACCCTATCTGATTTTAATGCTGGCGTTTGGGATTGGCCCCGCCATATACGCGCTAATAATTAGTTTCACCAGCTATAAAAATGGTCGGCCTCAATATTTTGGAGCAGGGCTAAGCAATTATTCAAAAGCAGTGAGCGATTTCAGGTTTGGCTCCGCGATTGGGAATATTGCCCAGTATTTGATTATTTCAATACCGGTCGGAATCTTCGGGGTAATTAGCATAGCCTTATTATTACACGCCCGGCAGGGCCGGTATACTGATTTCCTACGGACTTTGTATTTTGTGCCGGGCGCGGTGGCCGGTCCTACAGCGATTTTGCTGGCAATTTTTATGTTCGACCCCCGATTAAGTCCTTTTGCCCCCCTGTTAAAGGCTTTTGGTTTCCAGACAATTACGGATGTGGCAAGAATTCAAAATCTACCCGTAATGATTACCCTGATCGGCTTTTTTAGTGGGACCGGTGGTTGGGTTGCCATCTTTTACGGAGCCCTACAGGGCGTTTCCAGGGAACTATTGGAGGCGGCCCTGATTGACGGTTGTTCCGCTTTCCAACTGGCAATTCACATTAAACTGCCTATGATTTACCGCTATGTCGTATTCATGTTCATCCTGACTTTTGCCGGGCATATTCAGTTGTTCGCCGAACCGTTGATTCTTAATGATATTAGCGCGGGTAATACAATTGCCGGGCCTACCTACTCGCCCAACATGCTAAGTTATTTCCTGGCTTTCAGCGAGGGCAATTTTGGCGCGGCGGCGGTAATTTCCCTTTTAATGGTCCTGGTCGGCTTACTGGGGGCTTTTATCATTATTTACGGCACCAAATTTTACAAAACCGATGCTACAGTAGCCTCATAACAGGGCAGAAGGGAATGAACAATGCGTACTATGTTCGGCATAGGCTTTGGATCCTGGTGGAAAGAACAGCAATTGCATCGCCGTAGAAACGGTCTTAGTTTAGGCGGCACCATTATCCGTTTCGTTCTATTGCTAATTTTTGCGCTTTTCTTTGGGCTACCTTTACTCTGGCTGGTGCTGGCTCCCACCAAAAACGAAAACCAACTATATAATCTCGGTTCAATATCGTTCGGCTCCTGGGGCAGGATTGGAGAAGCCTGGGACCATTTGTTAGGCTTCAATAACGCGGCTATTCTAAGCTGGATTACCAATTCAATCTTTTATACTATTAGCGCGGTAATCCTGAGCGTCATAATCGTAGTGCCGGTTGGGTATGTCCTGGCAACCATGCGGTTTCCTGGCCGGGGTCTAATACTAACCCTGACCCTGATAACCATGATTGTGCCGGGTTCAGCCCTGGTGCTGCCATTATTTATGGAGTTAAGCCTGGTTAACCTGGTAGATACCCCCTGGGCCGTAATTCTACCGACCGCTTTTTTCCCCTTTGGGGTTTATCTGGCTTTTATATTTTATGCGACTAGTCTCCCAACCGATTTATTGTCAGCCGCCAAAGTAGACGGTTGTAACGAATGGAAATTATTCCAGCAAATTGCTCTACCCCTGGCCGTACCGCTGCTTGGCCTATTGGCCTTTTTAAGCTTTAATGCGAACTGGAATAACTTTTTCCTGCCCTTTGTTATGCTCAACCAGGATACTATGTATAACCTGCCGGTCGGGTTAGCAACTCTCGCCGGGGTTACTCCCGCTCTGCACCCTGAACTCGCCCAGACGGCTTCCCCAATGGTAAAGGGAGATTTAGCCCTGGTTGGGTTGATTATGTCCTTACCGGTGGCGCTTGTCTTTATCTTCGCGCAGCGTTTTATCGTCAGCGGTTCTCTGGCCGGAAGTATCAAGGAGTGATTTTTTGATACCGGGTTGGCGGGTCCAAATCTGGAACACCCCGTTAAAATTATCAACGCCGAGGAAGGTTTACAGGGCATTCGGGAAGCCTGCGCCTATGGCCTGCCAATCCTGGTGACAATTCCCCCAGGCGTAACGAGTGGGGCATCTACGGTCTTGCACCGATACTCATTTGCCCCTGAGTAATTAGAGTTGTAGACAATCATACTCCGGCGAGTATTGCCTAAACCTCCGTACCGTTGCCATTGACACTTACCCAAAGGCCTGAGATTGCGCTTCATCTGTCTCAGAGCCGGCGCTATCCCAATCGAAACCCTGCTGGTGATCTGAATTTTGCAGAGCTAATTCGGATCCAATCCCGTTCGTTGTTGTGTAACGGTAATTGAGTAGGAAAAAGGAAACAAAGAGGCAATAATAAGGGCACATATCGCTTTTAGACCTTTAAGGTGTTGAATATTAAGGATTATTGGGACAAGGTAACTATCAATAAAGTTTGGTTTGGGAATCGGCTATTATATAGTACAAGAGGAGAAATTGGATATGAAAAAAACAGTTTGGCGATCGGCATTCTTTATCCTGGCATCATTAGTCTTTGCAGCAGCGTTAACCATAGGGTCTTTCGGCAGCAATATTGTTCATGCAGCTACACAAGAAACCTATTACGCCTCCCCAACAGGTAGCGGTAGCACCTGCAGCATAAATGCACCCTGCTCGCTGGCCGGCGCGCGCGATAAAGTGCGCACCATCAACGGCAGCATGACTGGAGACATCATCGTCTATTTGCGAGGGGGTTTTTATACTTTAACCTCGACGTTTGCCCTGACTGAAAGCGCCACGATTCATGATTCCGGAACGAACGGATACAATGTGATCTATAAGGCGTATCCGAATGAAGCGCCAACGCTGGACGGAAGTAGAACAATTACCGGTTGGACACTGTATGACAGTGCGAAGAACATCTATAAAGCCAATGTTGGAAGCGCCATCAATACCAGACAGCTGTATGTCAATGGGGTAAGAGCGGTCCGCGCCAAGGGCGGAGATTTGCCTGGCGGCTTTACAAAGACAACCGCAGGCTACACGATTCCATCATCAGGCACGTATGCAACAATGGCCAGCTGGAAGAATAAAGATAAAATCGAGATTGCCGGTGTATACAGATGGCGCGATATTCGCTGTCCTGTCTCCACAATTGTCGGCACAGCGCTGACAATGAACGATACTGAAGATTGCTGGACCAATGCCAAGAATTTGCAAATGAATGCCATTCAGTGGATTGAAAATGCGTACGAACTGCTCGATGCGGATAGTGAATGGTATTACGATCCGACAGGCGCTGTCAACGGCACGGCCAATGTGGTCTATTATAAGCCAAGAGCTGGCGAGAGCATGAGCACAGCAAGTGTGAAAGCACCCGTAGTGGAACAATTAGTGACGGGTACAGGTACGTTGAATACACCGCTGCACCACATCCAATTTTATGGGATTACTTTCAAATATGCGACCTGGCTGTACCCGAGCACAGCCCACGGATATACTCCCGGACAGTCTGGATATCTAGTTAGAAATGTTGGCGTCCCTGGAAAAGAAAATACATTATTCAATGTATCCTTCTCGGCTGCCCAGAACATTCGCTTTGAGCGAAACACCTTCACTGCATTGGGCGGCGGCGGGTTAAACTTTGAAAAGGGAAGCCAGAACAATACAATCATCGGCAATGTATTCACTGATATTTCCAGTCATGGCATACGAATCGGCGGAATTGAAGCAGAAGACGCCAATCCGACGGATCTGCGCAATACAGTAAAGAATAATACGATAAAAGATAATTTCATTGATAAAGTCGGCGTGGAGTTCCATGATACAATCGGCGTCATAGCCGGATATACAGAAAACACCCTGATCGAACACAATGAAATCAGCAATCTGCCCTATAGCGGCGTCTCCATCGGTTGGGGTTGGTCATACACGCAAACCACCGCCAAATTGAATAAAGTTCAGTATAATTCCATTCATGATTATATGAAAGTATTGATGGATGGCGGCGGAGTGTACACCTTAAGCAGACAAGACAGTTCCACCATTAACAATAATTATATTTATAACCAGAATAATATCTACGCGCAAATTTATCTGGATCAAGGGACGGAATACTATACGGTAACCAATAATGTGATAAAAAATTCCTATCTGCAATGGCTGCATATGCAACCTAATGTTGCACCTTATGCAATCAACAATACCGCTCAGTATAATTATACAGACAACGGCACCCAGGCCGTTGCTTCCGGCAACACCGTCAACAACAACACCGTAGTTTCGAATGGTGTATGGCCTGCCGCGGCACAAACCATCATGACGAACGCGGGAATCGAAGCCGCTTATGCGGATATTAAGCAAAATAAAGCCTTATACAAACCGGCGAGCGCATCAAGCGTTTATTCCGGCAGTTATACTGCAGAAAAAGCGAATGATGGCAGCACAAGCAATCTCAGCGGTTGGTCGCCATTAACCAGCGATCCATGGCCGTGGTGGCAGGTGGACCTGGGAAGCGCCTTTAAGATTACGCAAATTCAACTGGTTACCAGACAAGGTCTGGATCAACCAGCAACACGTCGCAATTTCCAGATTCGCGCTTCCAATGATCCCACTTTCGCCACTTATACCGTATTGGCCAGCCAGGGAAGCACTTCTTTGCCTTATCAATCTACCTTTACGGCAAATATAAGCGATACGAACACCTACCGTTATGTGCGTGCAGCGAAATCAATCAGTGAATATTTCTTTATTAGCGAACTATTGGTCAATAGCAGCGGCTCACAGACGCCAACACCGTTACTGACAGATGATTTTGAAGACGGCAATGCTACCGGTTGGATACCCAGCGGCGGCACGTGGAGTGTTGTAACTGACGGCACCAAAGTCTACCGGCAGTCGAACAATACGTTGGGCGGTTTAATATCCAAAGCAGGATCCACCTCCTGGACCAACTATTCGGTCACAGCC
>CADDZM010000258.1 GCA_902812345.1 Chloroflexota bacterium
GAAGAAAGGCACGCCTGCTTCCCCGGCGACCGCCTTTGAGAGCAAAGTTTTACCGGTTCCCGGAGGGCCGATTAACAGCACGCCTTTGGGAATACGCGCGCCCAGGGCGGCGAATTTGTCGGGATATTTTAAGAACTCGACCACTTCGGCCAGTTCCTGTTTCGATTCCTCAACCCCGGCCACATCGTTGAAAGTGACGGTCGGCTTGTTCCCCATAAACATCCGGGCGCGGCTCTTGCCGAAACTTAGCGCCTGGTTCTTGCTGCCCTGGGCCTGCCGAATCATAAAGACGAGCACGCCGATAAATAGCAGAGTCGGCAGCAAGAAAGTCAGGATGTTAAGGAAGCCGCCAAACTGAGAGGATTCATTAACTTTTATGGCAACCGAACCTTTGGAGAAATCGTACCCGGCATTTTTTAATTGGGTAGTAAAGTCGGTCGTGGCCGACTCCCGCCGGGAAACCTTCTGGGAGTTGTCGTTGTATTTTACGGTTACAACATCGCTATCATTTGTAATATCAATTTCTTTAATTTGACCGGAAACTGCGTCTCTTAAAACCTGACTGATGGGTATAGAGTTGCTTTGGTCTCCTTTACCCCCGCCCAGGATGGTGAAGAACAGCAACAAAACCGCTATCATAATAATCAGATAGACGAAGCTGTTCCTTAGCCATTTGTTATCGCCCATAAATAACCTCCAGAGCACTTCCAAAAGCAAGCCGGGTAAAATGCTAAATGAAAGTGTCGAACAAAAGCCTAAAAGAGCCGATATTAGTACATCGTTTCTTTAAATTAACCAGCTAATTATAGCAAACCCTATCCTAAAAAACCATCTAAATGATTTCCCCCACCCCAAAGTGCAACACAACTCTAACAGGGGTAGCTCTTTCCCAAAGTTCTGTAAAGTTCGGGTTCGAGCATGAAAATCAGAGCAACTTAAATAGCGCCTATATAAGATACGACTTGTACCATAAAAAGTTACTACTTTAGGGGTTGCTTAGGGCTGACTTTTAAGCGTTTGTTAATAATTGACAGGTTTTTCACAAAGTGGTAAACTAGTGATTAGAACGTTTAGAATTTTTTGAACGATGTGAATCCCTTCTTTTTAGTAGATAAGTGAGGTAAGAGGAGGCGACCATGCTAGATAGTAAATTATACCGCCACCGCCACCATACCACCGGAGAAGTCACCCTGGAAGGCCAGATGGAAGAAGTTTCCAAAGAGTTTATTAACAACCTGGGCCGGGTAGCGGATTTCTTTGGGTTCAACCGCCTGATGGGCCAGCTTTACGCGGTGCTTTTCCTCAGCCCCGAACCCCTCACGCTCGATGATATGGTTAAAAGGCTCGAAAGCAGCAAGGGTAATGTTTCGATAAATATTCGCGCGCTCGAACGCTGGGGTCTGGTCCGCCAGATTTACAAGTGGGCCGACCGCAAGAATTATTACGAAGCCGAGCCGGACATCTGGAAAGCGGTCAGCGGCATCTTGCAAGAGCGCGAGCGCAAAGAATCTCAACAAATTATTTCATCTCTTGATCAAAGCGTGGAAATGCTGGAGCAGGCCAGTAAGACGGCCAGTGGCCAGGAAGCCGTGACCGCCCAGTTTTATTTAGAGCGAATGGAGCAGTTGCGCCGGCTTTTCAAGTTTGGTGATACGCTGCTCGATATGATGGTACAGGGTGGCGCGGTTGATTTTGGCAACGCCAGCCGTTTAGCCCGGCCTTCCTATGACGACCCGGAAGGCGATGGTGACCTCGATGAATTAGAGCGGCAGCAAATGGGGACCAATCAACCGCAAGGGACCAATAATTAGTTGATTTTAGAAAATGGTGGGAAAATGAATTCCTTACAGATACTTGATAAAGCTAATGGAACCACTCCGCAGCTCAGCACCGTCGAAGCCGAGCTAGAGCAGGTTAGCCAGATCTTAAATAATGCTGCCAGTTTGAATTACCCCATTTTGAATGGTTTGCTCAAGGGGATTATCGCGGCGGGCGGCAAACGCCTGCGCCCGGCCCTTTCGCTCCTGTCCGCCAGAGTTCCCGGCAAAATTGACGAGATAAACGCCCTTAAACTTTTCCAGGTGGCCGCCGCCGTTGAAATGCTCCACACCGCGACCCTGGTCCACGACGATACGATTGACGAAGCCTTACTGCGCCGGGGTATGAAGACCCTTAATTCTTCCCTGAGTGGCGGCACGGTTATCCTGGTGGGCGACTACCTTTTTGCTCAGTCGGCTATCCTGATTACCCGGCCCGGCAACCCGCGAGTCGTCCAGATTTTCGCCGAATGCCTGGCGACTATCTGCGACGGCGAGCTGACCCAGATTTTCGCCAGCCACAAATGGGACGCTACCAAA
Organism: Chloroflexota bacterium; assembly: GCA_902812345.1. GTDB lineage: Bacteria > Chloroflexota > Chloroflexia > Chloroheliales > Chloroheliaceae > 54-19. Next base: position 2,358 of record CADDZM010000258.1, read on the forward strand.
GAGGATTACTACAAGCGGATTTACGCCAAGACCGCTGTCTTATTCGCCACGGCCTGCCAGCTTGGGGCGATTATGGGCGGGGCCGACGAAGTCCTGGACGAAAAGCTGCGTCAGTTCGGTCACCTGCTTGGTATGGGCTTCCAGATTATTGACGATATTATTGACTTCGAACCGGCTGAAATCACCGGCAAAATGACCGGCGGTGACTTGCGCCAGGGTATCGTAACTTTGCCGACCATGTATTTCCTGGAAAGAGCTAACCCCGAAGACGCCGATTTCGTCCGGGGTTTAATCGAGCGCCAGGACGCCGGGGAAGCCGAAGTGAAGCGGGCGGTCGAGCTTATCCGGGCCAGCGACGCCTTCGAACTGGCTTACGCCGAGGCTAACGACTTTATCGTCCGGGCGAAAGCGGCCCTGCAAGAAGTTCCGGCGGGTGAGTTCCGCGACCGCCTGCTGGAAATCGCCGACCAGTCGCTGGCGCGCCGCAAATAAAGTTTCGAGTAAGTTTCAATAAAAAAGCCTGACCTGTAGCGGGGCCAGGCTTTTTTATTTCAAGTTATTTTCTTCAAGCTTCTTGCAAGAAATTAGCTCTCGAATTTACTGAAAACCAGCGAAACATTGTGGCCGCCAAAGCCGAACGAGTTCGACATAGCGTTGCGGACGCTCTTCTTTTTAGCCTTATTCGGTGTAACGTCGAGGTCGCAATTAGGGTCGGGATTTTCGTAGTTGATGGTCGGCGGAATAATCCCCTCGTTGATAGCTTTGACCGAAATAATCGCCTCAATCGCCCCGGCAGCGCCCAGCAAATGCCCGGTCATGGACTTGGTGCTGCTGATGCTGACATCATAGGCCAGGTCGCCCAGCGCCCCTTTAATGGCGGCAGTCTCTGAGTCTTCGTTTAATTTGGTGCTGGTGCCGTGGGCGTTGATATAATCAATGTCCCTGGGGGTCAGCCCGGCCCGCTCCATCGCCAGTTTCATGGCGCGGGTCGCCCCTTCGCCGCCTTCTTCCGGTTGGACGAGGTGATGCGCGTCGTCGGTGCTGCCGTAGCCGGTGACTTCGGCGTAAATGGTCGCGCCGCGAGCTTTAGCGTGTTCGAGGTCTTCCAGGATTACAATCCCGGCCCCTTCGCCCATCACGAACCCATCGCGTTTGGCGTCAAATGGGCGGCTGGCTTTTTCCGGCTCGTCGTTGTGGGTCGAGAGCGCCTTCATCGAGTTGAATCCGGCCACGCTAATAGGCACCAGCGGAGCCTCGCTGCCGCCCACAATCATAACGTCTGCTTCGCCGCGTTTGATAATTTCCGCGCCTTCCCCGATAGCGTGCGCCCCGGTCGAGCAGGCCGAAACCACGCAGAAGTTTGTGCCGCGCGCCCCGAATTTAAGGGCTACGTGGCCGCTTGCCATGTTTGGAATCATCATCGGAATCAGGAAGGGGTTGACCCTGGTGGGGCCTTTTTCGTATAAGACTTTAAGCTGTTCGCTCAGGACACCGATGCCGCCGATGCCGGTCCCGATAAGGACGCCGGTCCGGTTGCGGTTCGAGTCGTCAATGGTAAATTTGCTGTTTTTAACGGCCTCTTCGGCGGCGGCAACGGCGAACAGGGCGTAACGGTCCATGCGGCGGGCGTCTTTTTTGTCAACGCCGTGGTCTTCCGGCTTAAAATTCTTAACTTCACCCCCAATCATGGTATCAAACCCGGTCGTATCAAAATTAGTTATCCGGCCTATACCGCTCTTCCCGGCGATAAGACTGGCCCAACTTTCTTCCACACTGTTGCCGACCGGCGAAATCATCCCCATCCCGGTAATAACTACTCGTTTAGCCATTTTCTCCCTCATTAAATCCCCCATTTGCGAAAATTTACGAAAATTACTATAGCACGCCCGGCTGGCTTGGGCAAATCAGCCAAAAGTCAGGCTAATTCTGCCGCGCCCCGGCCTGCTGCCAATTGGGCTAAAGCAGAAAGGAACAGGCAGGACTCGGATGCGGGGTCTTGTTATACTAAAGCTCTGAGAAAGGCTGGCCCAGGGGTTGCAGCTAAGGAATCGCAAGCAACTAACCGCGGCAATACCAGAGGCGGGAGAATTAGTTAAAAATGGATAAGAGGATTTAAATGACTGACCTGAAAGAAAGGATTCTGGAATATGCCCGGTTGAAAAAACCGGGCTATACCACCCCGGTTACCACCCAGGACCTGGTGCGAGAATTTGGGGAGTTTAATAAAGGCGCTATCCAGGTAGCTATCCTTCAGTTAAAAGCTGAAAAAAAGCTGGAGGCGGCCAGCGCCAGGGATGGACTGCGCATTACCAGGGTCTTCTAAATCAGCCCGGCCAACAATTCAAAGGAGCAAAAAGGAGCTAGAAAGCATGAGTGATTTAGAAGCCCTTAAAGCCAGGGTTTTAGAGATTGCATTTAAGCGTAAGGCGGACTATTCGCACCCGCTCAGCATTACTGAGCTGGTGCGCGAACTTGGAGAAGATAGTAAAGGGCTGATACATAACGCTTTGATATCGCTAACCCTGGAAGGTAAGATTGGCACTAAAGGTTCAGGTAGTGGTTTAAGCATTAATAAAGTCTATAAGTAATAAGCCAGCCCCTAAACTTATTTCTCTGGCATTTATTATCGTAATTTTTGCCCTTATTTTATTGTTAGTATTAACCCCGGCCAGATACCTGACGGCGACCCTGGCGATTATTAAAGCTAGCGAGATTTGCCCGCGGAAGCGGCCCAACCGGCCTTCAGGCCCGGCGAAAAAGCCCTGGCAAAATAGTTAAATTAATCAAAGCGCTATTTAGCCGGTATGGGTGCAAAGTTAGTTGACATAATTCTAGCAAACCCGTTTTGCATTCGCCCTGATGTGTCAGGCCCGGTCCTTAACAGCCTTAAACCTGTTTCAATTCTTTGACTTTACGGTACCCCACCGCGACCTACAAGCGGGGAAGAAGACTCCTTGTTCGGCGCATTGGGTGAGGCAGGGGACACCGAGATTCCTCGACTGCGCCTGGAATGACCTAACAAAGGGGCGGCGTGACAAGGAGGGTTACGGCTTCTCTTTGAAAGTTGCCTTTTTGAAGGTTGCCTTATTGTATATCCGGAAGATGCTTCTTCAGTAATACAATTAAATCAGCCAGGTTAAAGGGTTTGGGCAAATAATCATCCGCATTAATTTGAGCTGAGTATCTTTCCAGGGTCATAGCAGCCGTCATTACGATAACCGGCGCTTTTGGAGGGTTATCCGGGTTTTGCTGCAATTGCCGGTAAATCGGTAAAAATTTCCACCCGTCCATTACCGGCATTTGCATATCTAAAAAAATAAGACCAAAAAAGCCGGGGTGGTTCTGGCTGAGACAATCCAGGGCTTCCCGGCCATTGGTGGCTTCCCGGACCTCTAAGCCCTCACTGGCCAGTACTGTAACCAGGAATTTGCGGACCTCAGTATCATCGTCAACCACCAAAATGGCCTTCTGAGCGTTTTGTGAAATCATATCTACCTCGATATGGCTTTCGTCAAATAATTTTTTCTAATCTACCCTTTTCACCCTGGTTTGACCGCACCTTCCGGTATAAAGTTGGTTTTATGGTGTTTTATACGTGTTTAAATTCGTTGCCTGAGAAAGAATTTGTTAAAACGTCCCGGTAGAATATTTTAGTCTACCTGACCAGATATCAGCATTAAATAAGCCTTGATAATACTGGCCTGTTTTCCTGGCCCAACTAATGGCGGCTCTTTTAACCACATCAGACCTATAAATCTTATTTTGCTGTTGTTTTTATCAGGGAAAGTTATCTAATCCATTAAGATTCTCAGGGGAATTTTTAGAATTTCAGCTTGCATGAAACAATATTTCGTGTAAAATAAAAAATGATGAAACTTTGTACAAGCTAAAGGCTTTCCCTTTAATCATTTGTAAGGTATAATTCCCTTCAACGCTCTTTTACTACTATTCAGTCATTTTTTGGTTTTTCCAATCTCCTGATTTCCGTTGGAGCAGTCAGGCTATAAAGGGATATTATTGACGCTATTAAGGAGGATTTTTAATGCAGACGTTAGATAAAAATGTTTCTGGCGTACCCTATGGCTCCGGCGATATTATTGACCTTAGCACGGCGGCCCACAACCTTTCCGTCCCGGCCCTGTTCGAGGAAGCGATTTCCCGCAACGAAGGTATCGTGGCTCAGGGCGGCCCGCTGGTAGTTAACACCGGTAAGTATACCGGCCGTTCGGCTCAGGACAAGTTTATTGTCAAAGAGCCCGGGAGCGAGAACCACGTGGATTGGAAGGCCAATAAACCTTTCGACCCGGCCAAGTTTGACGCCTTGCAGGAACGAGTGACCGATTATTTGAAAGGCCGCAAGTTCTATGTCCAGGACCTCTTTATAGCGGCCCACCCCGATTACCGCCTGCCTATCCGGGTAATTACCGAGCTCGCCTGGCAGAATATTTTCGCTAACAATATGCTAATCCGGCCCACCGAAGAGGAACGGGCTGATTTCAAGCCCCGGTTCATTGTCCTCGACGCGGCTAACTTTAAGGCTGAGCCGGAGCGGGACGGTACTCGTACCGAGACTTTTATCCTGCTTAATTTCGCCAAAAGCCTGGTATTGATTGGCGGGACCGAATACGGCGGGGAAATCAAAAAGAGCATCTTTACCATCCTGAACTACTTGCTGCCGCTCCAGGGCGTAATGTCCATGCATTGTTCCTGCAACTACGGCGCGCAGGACGATGTGGCGATTTTCTTTGGCCTTTCCGGCACCGGCAAGACCACTCTTTCCGCCGACCCGGAGCGCAGCCTTATTGGTGACGACGAACACGGCTGGGGTGACGACGGCGTGTTTAATTTCGAGGGCGGCTGCTACGCTAAAGTTATCAATTTGAGCGAAAAGGCCGAGCCTGAAATCTTTAAGACCACCAGCATGTTTGGGACAATCCTGGAAAACGTGGTGATTGACCCCAAGACCCGCAAGCTCGACCTGACCAGCGATGCCCTGACCGAGAACACCCGGGCGGCTTACCCGCTGGAATTTATTCCTAACATGGATCTTAAAGGCCGGGCCGGGCATCCCAAAAATATTTTCTTTCTTACCGCGGACGCTTTTGGCGTGCTGCCGCCCATCTCGCGGCTGAGCGAGGACCAGGCGGTGTACCAGTTCCTTTCAGGCTTTACGGCAAAATTGGCCGGGACCGAGCGCGGCGTGAGTGAACCGCAAGCAACCTTTAGCACCTGCTTTGGCGCGCCGTTTATGGTGCATAACCCGTCGGTTTACGCTGAATTGCTGGGTAAGAAAATCCGCGAACACGGCGTAAAATGCTGGCTGGTCAATACCGGTTGGACCGGCGGCGCTTACGGCACCGGGCAGCGCATGAGTATCCACTATACCCGCGCCATTATCCGGGCCGCCCTTAACGGCGAACTGGATAACGTTCCGACCAAAGTTGACGCCACCTTTGGGCTGGAAATTCCCCAGGAATGTCCCGGCGTGCCGTCGGATGTTCTGAACCCGCGCGATACCTGGGCCGACAAAACGGCTTATGACGCGAAAGCCCAGCAACTTGCCAGGATGTTTAACGACAATTTCAAGAAGTACGCCGAGGGCGTTAGCGAAAGCGTTCGCAAGGCCGCCCCGGTCGTGAAGTAGCTTTGAAAAGGGCGGGTCCAGGCCTGCCTTTTATTTGAAAAGTTGAAAAAGAAAATAGGCTGCTATGCCCTGCACAAGGTATAGCAGCCTATTTTTGGATTTAAGCCGGGTATTAGCCCCCGGCCTTTTTAAGTAAATCTTGCGCGTCGGTATAATTAGGGTCTATTGCCAGGGCTTTCTGCGCCGCCGCCCGGGCGTTGGCTTTATCATTTAGCTTCAGGTAAGTATTCCCCAGGTTGGTAAAGAATACCGCGCTATTGGGGTTAAGGGTAGTAGCCTGTTTGTAATTTTTCAGGGCTTCCTGGTAGTCCCCGGCGGAGTAGGCTACGTTACCGAGGCCGTTATAGCTGCTGGCATACCTGGGGTCAACCGCCAGAGATTTTGTAAAAGCGTCTTTGGCCTTGTCATCCTGTTCAAGCAGGTAATAGGTGGAGCCAAGCTGGTAGAAGAAGCTGGCCGAGTTCGCTTTTAGCTGGGTAGCTTTCAGGAACTGGTCCACGGCGACCTCGTATTGCTCCTGGGCCTTATAGACCAGGCCGCGGTAATAATAGCCGTAGGGGTAGGTCGGGAATTTCTGGTTGACGGTACTTAATTGCTTTTGGGCGTTATCATACTGGGAAATGACATAGTACCCGTAGCCCAGGTCGGCGGCGTAGGTGGAGTCGGACGGCTCCAGGGTGGTAGCGGTCTGGTATTCTTTTAAGGCGTCATTTCCCCGGTCTAGCTGGACCAGGGTCCAGGCGGTATTGGAGTGATAAAGGGCGTTTTTAGGGTCAAGGGCAATCGCCGCCCGGTACTTTTCCAGCGCCTGGGTGTAATTTCCGGCATCATAAAGGTCGTTGCCCTGCGAGTTGAGGCTTTTAGCCTGCGCCGCCGGGTTAGGCGTGGGCGTGGGCGTTACAGTTGGTCGGGGCGTAGGCGAAGGCGTGGCGGTCGGCTGCGGCGTGAAAGTCGGCTGCGGCGTGAAAGTCGGCTGCGGCGTGACGGTTGCGACGGGTGTGCTTGTGGCGGCGATAGTTGTGGCAGGGGCGGCAGTTGTCGCAACGGCAGTGGTAGGGGCGATGGTAACAGTACCGACCTGGCCCTGCTGGACAGGGTCGGTTTTGGGGCGGGTAAGCAC
>CADDZM010000259.1 GCA_902812345.1 Chloroflexota bacterium
GCTTTTCGATACGCTGCGGCGCGAGGTCGTCCATCGTGAAGTCAATCCTGGCCCGGTTGGCGTAGACCTGCGCCCCTGTTACCAGGGCGCCAAAATCGTTGTAAGCCACGCCGTTAAGGACGTGCAAGGCGGTATGATAGCGCATGTGGGCGTAGCGGCGTTCCCAGTCCAACCTGCCAAGCGCGCCCTTGCCTTTAAATTCAGCGGGAACGGCCCGGTCTAGCCGGTGCCAGATGACGCCTTGTGCCGCATAAACATCTTCGACGGTATATTCTTCGCCTTCTATAGTTAAAACACCCAGGTCGCTGGGCTGGCCGCCGCCTACCGCGAAGAAGCCGGTTTTATCCAGGGCAATCGCCGGCCCGGTAGGGTCAAAGCCTACAATCTCGGCCTCAAAATCACGAGCGTAAGGTTCGATGTAAAAATACTTCTCGGTCATTCGCTTATTCTTTCTGGCTGGTCCCAACAGTTAAAACTAACAGTTATTAGCTAATAAAAAGCTTAATTCGGGTAGTAAAAGAACAATCGGCCTCATTATACATTAATAACGCCGGGGCCGCAGCTTTAATTATCACCCCGCCCGCTGCCAGCGGCTTTTGAAAAGTAATCAAGGTTGGGCATTTGCCTGTCCTTCTTTTTATTTTGCTTGCTTATATATTGCTTACCTGCCACAGGTTGACACCGGGCAGGCCCAAATCTATAATCCTGGCAGGATTTGCTCATTTATCAGCTAGAACCTGGAAAATTTTTAGGGGCTTTAAAACTTGTCTATTAATTCCTCTCTGGTCCCACCCCCGGCCCGGCCTGCCACCCCGAAGGCTTCGCCTTTGCGATTCTGGCTTTTGACCGGGCTGGCCCTGGCAGTTTTGAGCCTGCTTTTTTATTTCCCAACCCTGCGCAATCCCAACCACGAGCCTTCGACGGTCAACCTCCTGACCGGCGCCACCGGGTTTAGCCTGGTCCGGGCCGACCCGCTTTTTTACGAAGATTGGGCCGAGGCCCAGGGCCAGCTTTTGGCCGGGCAGATGCCGCTCTGGAACACGACCGCGCAGCAACCGCTCCTTGAACTTAGCTATGCGCCGCTGCTTTATCCCGGCAGTTTGATTTACTACCTGGGCGGACCGGATTATGGCCCGGTGGCTTTTGCTATCTTTCATTTCTGGTTGCTTGGCCTGGGTTTAAGCAGTCTGGCTCGCAAACTCTGGCCCCCGGGCCGCCGCGCCCAACCCGGCGGCCTGGCCGCAAAAGGTCTGGTAGCGGTTGGAATTGTCTTTTTGCTGCTGCTGGCCGGGGCTTTACGGCCCGACTGGCTGGCGGCTTTCGCCTGGCTGCCCCCGGCCTTGCTGCTAATTTACTGGCGCAGGCGGATTCTAGCTTTTATCCTGCTGGCCCTGCCCCTGGGCCTGCTGGCTTTGTGCGGCCCCTTACCTTTAACGCTGGCCTTGTACGCCGTCATAGCGGCCTGGTGGCTGGAACGGGAGGCCTGGTGGTATAACCTGACGGCAGGCCAGGGTTTGCGAAGGTACTTGCGGGTAGCCAGGTTTCTTGGGCTGGCGTTTATGGGGGGTCTTTTCCTGGCCGGGCCGCAACTTTTCCCGCGCCTGGCTCATCCCGGCCCGGCTGAAAACAGCAGTTTACCGGGCGGAGCGGCTACCGCCGAGGCCACTGGCGCTACTATAACCGGTTTCACCCGGTTGAATTACGGCCAGTGGCTGATTCATTTTAATATTCCCAAACCACCCACAAACCAGGCCGTAACAACTGTTGTAGTGCGTTTGAAATTGGACAACAAAGCAGCCCCTGATACCTCCCAACTAAAGGCCACCGGGTGGGGCGGGCAGTTGTTCGCGGGGGACACCACTGACAAAAACACCCGGAGCGGGCCGGAAGTGAAAGTGGTCGGCGCGGGAGCCGCGGGCCTCCAAGTCGCCACCATTACTTTTGACAGGGCCAATCCGCTCCAGGGTACCGTTTACACCCTGCTCCTGCGCTACAACCCGTTACCTTTCACGCTCGGCCTGTACGCCGCCTTCCTGACCGTGATTTCCCTGGTTTTGCTGGTCGCTGTGGTCGGCTGGCTGCGTTTTTACCGCGAGGACGAGAACGACCACCCCTTGCGCCGGGTTATCAAAAACAGCGCAACGCCTCTTTTCGCCCAGCTAACCGGTAAGGTCATTGACTTCGCCTACGCCATCTTTGTGCTGCGCCTGCTGGGGCCGGACGGCAACGGCCAGTACACTTTCGCGGTGACGACCTGGCTGCTGTTTGCGACCCTTAGCGATTTTGGGCTGGAAGGTTTGGTCACGCGGGAGATTGCCAGGGCGCGGCAGCAACCGGATGCCGCCCGGCAGGTAAACCGCCTTTTCGTAACCAAGTTTTTCCTGCGGCTTGGTTTCTCGGTGGCAGCCCTGCCGCTATCGCTGGTCTGGATTGCCGGGTTTGGTCTGAGCGGCAACCTGACGGCGGGGACGGCCTGGGCTATTATTTTACTGATGATTGGCTTCTGGCCGAGCGCCCTGGCCGGTTCGATTACGACTGTTTTCCGGGGCTACGAAAAGTTTGAATACCTGGCGGCAGGCCAACTGCTGGCCTCGATTATCAAAGTGCCCCTGGGCCTGGCGGCTTTGCTGGCCGGGTGGGGCGTGGTCGGGTTGGCGGCAGCCTCGGTGGCCGTCAACTTTATCCAGGTTGCTGTTCTCGAGTCTTTGCAGAACAACCAGGTTTTCAAGCCAAAACTCAATTTGAATTACTACGACCGGGCCCTGGCTAAGACTTTACTGGCAGGCTCGTTTCCGCTCATGCTCAACGGCTTGATAATTAATATCCTTTTTAAGTCAGACGGCATTTTGCTCGGAGCCTTCCGGGGTGATACCGAACTCGGCCTTTACAACTCGGCCTACAAATTTATTGACGCTCTGCTGATTATTCCTTCCACCCTCACGATTGCCCTTTTCCCGCTCTTTTCGGTCTACGGGAAAAATAAGAAAGAAAATCTGCTGCGGGCCTACCGGGAAGGCTTGCGCCTGCTCCTTGTTATCGCCCTGCCAATCTCCGCCGGGACACTTTTCGTGGCCTACGACCTTATCAGCTTCCTGGGCGGTCCCGCTTATTTGCCGGGCGGCGCGATTGCCCTTCAAATCCTTATCTGGTTTTTGCCCTTCAGCTACATCAACGGCCTGACCCAGTACGTCCTGATTGCGATTGATAAGCAGCGCAGCATAACCTGGGCGGTTGTCGTGGCGGCGGTCGTAAATATCGCGCTTAACCTTATTTTCATTCCTTCCTTCGGCTACCAGGCTTCCTCGGCGATTACCATTATTACCGAACTGGTGCTGCTGGGGCCGTTTAGCTGGATTATGTGGCGGGCGCTTGGTAAAGGCTCGGTGCCGCTGGTTTCGACCGGGTGGCGCCCGGTCCTGGCGGCGGTGGTTATGGCGGCAGTTTTATTGGGCCTGGCGGCGGCTGGCCTCAACCAGTTTATCGTAACAATTGTCGTGGGCGGCGCGGTTTACCTGGCAATGCTGGCTGTAACCCGGACCGTCACCCGTGAGGATTTAGCCTTGCTGAGAAAAGTGTTAAAACGCTAAAATGTGGTAGAATAAGTAAACAAATTTACTCAAGTTTTCCAGCACTTAAAAAGGATTTTAATATAAGGAGCCTGTTCGTGCCTAAAAAAATCTTAGTCATCAATGATACCCAGGAAATTTTACAGTTGTTTGCCGATATTTTGACCGGCGAGGGCTACGAAGTGGCTTTACATTCCTACAGCACCCGCGACATCGAACTGGTTAAAAAGGTCGCTCCGGACCTGATAATCAGCGACCACCCGCCTACCGATGAAAAACAGGCCTGGCAATTTTTGCAAAAACTAAAAATGACCCGCGAAACCTCGCGAATCCCGGTCGTGCTTTGTACCACAAACTCCAAGACTATTATCGAAGGGGAAGGACACCTGGCGGCTAAAGGCGTTATCGTGGTGCTGAAACCTTTTGATATTGAAGATTTGCTGGGAGCGGTCGAAACGCAAATTGGTAAAGCCTGGGACGGTGAGGATGCCGGGTTGGCGAACAAAGTCATTAATACCCAGGATGATGTTACCGTAGAGAGTATGTAACCTCTTAGCGGTGGTAGAGGTGGCGGAGTTTGCCCCGGATTTGCTCGTCGAGCATCTCGGACGGACCCGGCCCGACCATCAGGGCGGACAGACGCCGGAAGTGGTTAACCACCAGGATGGCCTGGTCCAGGGTAAGCGGGGCTTCCTGTTGGAACCCGGCCCGCTGGTAAGCCTGCTCCACCAGGTTCCTGGCCGGTTGCCCTAACTGGCCGAGCGCCAGCCCTTCCAGTTCGGGATAAAATACAACTCCCCCCGTGCGCGGCTTCTTCTCCACCAACCCCATTTTTAACAAACCGGCCATCGCCAGGGTGGCCTTGAACTGGCCCAGTTTAGATTTCTCGCCAAGAGCGAAAATATCAGCCTGCCCGTTGCTGTAGGTGAGCAGTTTCCAGTCGTCCGGTTTGAGCTTTACCCCACCATTTAAAGTAGGCGGATTTTGAGACAGCACGGGTACATCGCCGGGCTGCACCAGCGACCGGGCTTCTTTCCACTGGTCGAGCCGGTTTATGCCCTGCATTATAAGCATTTCGTTGGAAACTTTAACGTCTTCGCGCTCGGAGGGCTGTCCCTGGTAGAAGTGAAAATAACCATCTTCGAAAATAAAGAAAGTCAGGGCGGCTTCCAGGGCGGGTAAATCGAGCAGGGTGGCATGGCAGACATTGCCGCCTTTGAAGTAAAGCGACCCGGTGACTTTGTGGTCATTAATAATGCCGCTTATTTCAGCATGGCCGGTCCGTTTGCCCAGGTACACCAGGGAGATAATGTCTGTAATTGAAAATTCCGCGAGCGGCCCTTCCACAGCCCACTTCCTTCACCATCAATAGCATCAAATAGCTTCAAAAAGAAAAATCACCCCGGGCGTTTACCGGGTGAATGGCTGCCTGTTGTCACCTGAGCAAAACCGCTGCGAGCAAAACCGCTGCGAGCGGTTAAAGTTTACTGATAACCAGTTTACTGATGTATTTAAGGGTATCAAAGACACCCACGCCCCGGCTGGCGACTGCTTCAAAGGAGCGGGCATTAAGCTGGGAATTGAGGTAATAATTCATCTGCTCCAGCGGCACGGCATTTGGCATATCCCGCTTGTTGTATTGCAACACCAGGGGAAAGTCTTTAAATTTCTTGCCTTCGTTTTGAATGTTGCGGGCCAGTTCTTTGAGGCTTTCGATGTTGTCGCGCATTTTGTTAGGCTGGCTGTCCGCGACGAAAACTACCCCATCCACGCCGGTAAGAACCGCCACGCGGGTTCGCTCGTACAGCACCTGGCCCGGCACGGTGTAAAGATGAAAGCGAGTTTGAAAGCCGTGGACGGTTCCCAGGTCTATTGGCAGGAAGTCGAAAAAGAGAGTTCGTTCGGTCTCGGTGTCAATCGAAATCATTTTATTTTTGGCCGATTCCGGCACCATTCTGTGAATATATTTAAGGTTGGTGGTTTTGCCACATAAACCGGGGCCGTAGTAAACAATTTTGCAACGTATTTCTCGTTGTGCAACGTTAATTATCGCCATCTTATCACCGTTAATTCTCAGTTAGGTACAGACTGCTTCCCAGGTATAGCTTAATAATTAAGCCTGGTTTTACTACTTTAGTAAGTAGTATATTAAAGTTAGATTATTAATATTGTTAATATCAGTCTTTGAATAGCAGGTCAATAGTATCTTCCACACTGGTCCTGAAAGAGGTGCTAATAATCTGGTCTTTGGCCCGGCTTTCCGTCTTTACCCGGTCCAGCACTCCGGTCAATTCATCGGTTGCGCGTTTGCTAAGGACTTTAACCAGGCCGATATGGGTCCGCTTGTCGAACATAACCACCAGCATCCACTGTTCGGCGATAAGTTCGGTAAAAATATTCTCGCGGATACCCTGCTGGAAAAGGACTTTAAATTCCTTTTCCTTGAGCAAGCGAGCTACCTCCCGCGAACTGGCAAAGGTGCCGGCCAGTAAAGCCCCCAGGGAGGTAATGTCCTGGCGGTCCGTATCGCCTGACCACGCAATCACCTGACCGCTCTTATCCAGCAACATCGAGTAATTGGCGCCGGTATCGGCAATCAGGCGGTCCAGCGTTTCTTCAATGTGAGCTGTTTCGGAGGTAGAAACAATCAGGCTGGTCAATTGTGGGTCCATAGTACTTTTTCTCCTAAACAACCCGGATAGGTCCGGGAGGTAAAAGGCAAACCGGGTAAATTTTGAACAATAATACTACATTATAATAGCTAGTATGACATTTATTCCAGCCTCCTACTACTAGCCATTTGTCCTAGTACAGGCCTGGCCCGGTTTACTGCCCGTTGAGCGCCCCGACCAGTTCCGGTTTGTAGCGTTTGCTTAGGTAGCGGATTTTGCCGATACTTTTAGGGTCGCTCGACACCACAACCAGCATAATTTCCCCGGTGACAGGCTCCAGGATAATCGTGCCGCCGGCGTATTCGAGGACGGCCTGGCGGGTCTCGCCGCGTTCGGTTGCGCCGCCCAGCGCCTCGGAAATTTGCAAACCGGTGCTGGCAACGCCGCTTATCTGGTCCACGTCCAGGTTGCCCCGGCTATAGTTTTCGATTTGCATGCCGTCATTATCAACCAGTACGGCCAGGTCTATACTGCTCACTGCTTTAAACTTGCTTAGCACATCTTTGAGGGCCGGCATAAAGCTGTCTCCTGATATATTATATAGCTTTTATAAAGTTACAAAAGCGCGTTATATTCAAATTCTTGTTACCATAACATGAGATAATTTATTATAATCCACCCTCAAACCAAATACCAGTATTTTCCGGCTAAACCGGACTAATGGGTCAATTGCGTTTGTTCCTGTTGGCCTGGTATAACGTATTAATGAATAGCGCGCTAATTAAGATAGATACTAATAACCTGAAAAGGTTTAAGATTTTACGCGCAAGTAATAATACCGTTATAAAGCGCAGCTGTAATGACTACCTGAAACGAAACGCAAAAACAGGGGTTCCCTGGGATCAAGTAAAATTTCCAAAAGATAAAGGCCATCAAAAAAGTTCCAGGCAGGTTAAAGGCGGGCTAATCCGGCCCGTTAGCGCGGGATATTAGCGGGTAGAAGCAAAAGGCAAGCAGTACAACCTTGAGTGAAGCAGGGTAAATCAATGACAATTTTATTAGATAAAGGGCTAAAAATTGGCGAAACCGCGCCTCAGTGGCAGCTTACTGCTTTGGACGGAAATATTTATAGCCTGGACCAGTTCCAGGACCAGTCGCTCCTGCTGATTTTCTTGCGGGGGACATGGTGTCCAAACTGCCGCAAGCAAATGGAGGCCGTCCGGAATGATTGGGCGCGGCTGGCTCCCCTGGCAAAAGTTGTCGCGCTGGTCGGCCAGTCCGCCTCCGAAGTGAGCGATTACCTGTCACGCAACCCGATGCCTTTTCCGCTGCTCCCCGACCCTACCCGCGAAGTTATTAAAAAGTACGGGGTTTACCAGCGTCTTAGCCTGGACGGTTTTCGAATTGCCTATCCCAGCACTATGATTATTGACCAGCGTGGCGTCGTGCGGTATAGCTACGTTGGCGGCAGCCAGTTCGACCGCCCAGATTTTAACCAGGTTATCACCGAACTGGAAAAGCTAAAAACGCGGGTCTAGGCGGCAGCTTCAACCTCTTTAATTTTATATCCAACTTTATATACAAATCTTTAACCTTCTTATACCGTTCTTTTCACCCTATGGGACTATCTTTAAGGTAGCCCTAAAAGTAAGACGGTATATGTTCTTTGTAAGGAGGTAAGGGATTATGTTTAAGAAAATTTTAGTTCCCCTTGATGGATCAATGCTGGCAGAGAAAGCCTTACCTTACGCGGTGCGGCTGGCAAACCGGTTGGACGCGCAGCTTTACCTGATCCGTACGGTCGAGGTGCCGCACCTGGTGAGCAACCAGCGTAAACTTGGCAAAGAACTGGTCAAGGACGCTGAAAACTACCTCGGCGGGATTATCCAGCTTCTTTCCAGCCGGACCCTCAAACCGCACACTGAACCTTTGCGCCTTCACTCAATCGTGGTGATGGGTGAACCGGCCCAGGAAATTTGTAATTTTGCCTCCAACCTTGAAATTGACCTGGTAATAATGAGCACCCACGGCCGGAGCGGTTTCTCGCGCCTGGTTACAGGCAGCGTTGCTACCAAAATCTTACATCAACTGAATACCCCGGTGATGCTGGTCCGGCCTTTTGTGCAAAATTACAGCCAGCTACTGGCCGAAACCTTTAGCGGCATCGGCGAACCCTATAGCAACCGTTTTGAGGATGCGGGCGGCCGGTTGCTGCTAACCCTGGACGGTACGGAGCTGGCCGAAACCGCCCTTGAACCGGCCTGCGAAATGGCTTCAAAACTCCAGGCCGAGTTACACCTGCTTAATGTAAGGGACGAGGAAACGCCGTTTTTCTACGGAGACCTGGGCGGGATGGGTTACCTTGATACTCGGTATTATGAGGTTGACCCGGAAGACGAAGTGGCCCAGGTCACTTATCTGAGCAGCATCGCCGATAAAGTGGCCGAAAAAAACCTCAAAACGGTCATAGAGGTTCGTAAAGGTAATGTTGCTGAGCAGATTGTAGATTATGCCAACCGGATTGGCGCGGACGCCATCATTATGGCGACCCACGCGCCGAGCGACCTCGGCTGGTTTCTAAGCGGCAGCACGGCGGAGGCGGTTATGCGTTTGAGCCATTTGCCCGTCCTGATGCTGCCCGTGCATGGCGGTAAGCCCTCCCGTTCGGACTCAATTAACCGGGAAAACCAGCGTAGGGGGAATATGACCATGGTTGATTAACCCTTGAACCTCCGGGCTTCCCGGATATATAAAAACCGGCCTTCTAGCTTTTAAGAGGCCGGTTTTTTTTTTCGAAATTGAAACCTGGCATCGAAGAATACTGCCCATTCTCTACTGATTTCCCACAGTTTTGACTTCAACTGACAAAGCGGCAACGGCTATGGTAAAATTATGCTTCGTGACAAGCGCCATGCCGCCGGTTTGCCGTTTAGAATAGTAA